>JAQSWW010000077.1 GCA_029266415.1 Actinomycetospora sp.
CGAGCGGTGAGCTCCCGCCGCCACCTCGCATAGCGCGTGCACGATCTGCGTGCCCGGGGCGTCTTTGACCAAGAAGCCTGGGCGCGGGCGAGCACGGCGTCGACGATCGCCTGCTCGCCGGCCGAGTCGGCAAGCGTCACGCGATGCACCTGGGGCCTCGGCGTCCCTAGCCGCGGGCACAGCCCGACGCCGCTGCTGATCGTCGGGCGCGCCGCAGTGCCGTCTGTTGGTTGGGGGCGCCAGGCGATCGTCGACGCCGTGCTCGCCCGCGCCCAAGGCTTCTTGGTCAAAGACGCCCCGGGCACGCAGATCGTGCACGCGCTATGCGAGGTGGCGGCGGGAGCTCACCGCTCGACAGGCGTGCGGCGATCGTGTCGATGACCGGGCCCGCGAGGACACGATCCCCTGTTGTCGTGGGGGAAGGACCGAAGGTCCTGTCCACTCGCCGGACCGAACGGCCCTGTCCGAGTGGACCGCGCCGTGCAGACTCGTAAGCGTCTGACTCGATGGGGGGAGCCCGCATGACCACGCCGACACCCACCCGCTCGGACGCGCCGATGGCCGAGCTGCTCATCGACCGCTACCTGCCGCACTACGACGTCGGGCTCGTCGAGCACACGCTCGCCGAGGCGGACCTCGCCACGACCTGGCAGGCGCTGTATGGGCTCGACCTCGCCCAGGTGCACACGCCGTTGATGGACGCCGCGATGTCGGTGCGGGTCCTGCCGGCGCGGGTGGCCGCCCGGCTCGGGCGGGGCGCCCAGCCCGAGGCGCCAACGCGGCTGCCCCTGGGCGGGGGCGGCCCGCCGATGCAGGGTTGGCTGTCGCTGGGCGAGATCGCCGAGCGCGAGATCGCCCTGGGCGCTGTCGGTCGATTCTGGCGTCCCGACATCCAGTGGTACGACGTCACCGCCATGACCCCGGACGCGTTCGCGAGCTTCAGCGAGTCCGGCTGGGGCCGCATCGCGGCGAACTTCACCGTGCTGCCGTACACGCCGTCGCGAACGCTGCTGACCTACGAAGTCCGCACCGCGACCGCGGACCCCGACGCGGCGCGCCGCTTCGCCCGCTACTGGACGGTGATCCGGCCGTTCGTCGGGCACATCATGCGCGCGGCGCTCGCTACGGTTCGGGCGGACGCGGAGCCACGTGCCGGCCGTTGAGGGCCTCTGACGGCAAGAGCCCGCGGCGCCCGAGGACGGCGGGCACGGGGGACGGGCCCTCGACATCCACAGGGGCATCTGGTCTGGACGGGGTAGTGGCCGGCCCGGATCGATCTCGTGATCGTTCAACAGCAGTGGACGACATCCAGCGCACCGGGGACGGGCTGATGGAGAACTTGTATGACGGCGGTGTGGTGGTCGGCCACAGCGGCCATCGGGGCGCGGACGACGCGGTTCTGGTGGCCGCCCGCCTCGCCGCTCGTCTGCACCTGCCCCTGCACGTGGTGCACGTGATCGCGGTCGAGGACTTCCCGGTCGACCCCGACTCGTTGACCGACGAGGCCGACGCGCGCTCCATCGCGAAGCAGCAGTCACGCGCGGCGGTCGGCCTGGGCCGCCATCCCGTGCTCGTCGTGCCTGAGGGCACCGCCCAGGACCTCGACGAAGTCAGGTTCGGGGAGCCGCCCCCGAAGGCGGGACCGGCGGTATGACTGCTTGCAGGCATGGCGACAGGTGCGTCCACGCCGCTAGGGGGCCCGGCCCGCCGGCCACGGGACCCCGTCCTGAGCGAGCCCACATGATCCGTTCCCGCCCCGCGGGCACGGCCCGAGACTCTCGCCCTTCGGTTCTTCGGGTGGATCACATGCTGGCATCCGGCCTGCCTTCTGCGCACCGGGTTCGACGACCGCGCCCGCCCGACCCGTCGAGCCGTCGGCTTCGACCCGGCGGGCAAGAGGAGGACCCGGCGGGCAAGAGGAGGAAGCGATGACCCCCGGTCGACCGCCCGACAATCCGAGCGAGCGCGCCCCCGGTGGCAGGTTCACCATCCGCAATGTCGGTGGCGTCGCGCTGGCCACCGCCGGGTTGGACACCTCCGGTGTCTGGTGGGGCACGACCGAGGTCGGCGCCCTGGTGACCGTGGCCGGGTTCACGATCGCCACGTGGGCCCTGTTCACCCGTAGACATTGGTGGGCGGGCGCTGCGCTGGCCTCGGCGACGCTCGGGACGCTGGTCCTCGTCCCCTACTGGGTGGCAGCGCACGCCGCCGGGGAGACCACTCCCTGGTTCAACGTCCTCATCCACCTCCTGGGCTGCGCTGGGGTGTTCCTCCTCCTGCTCACGCCCCGGCTGCGGGCCTGGGTCGACCGGCACGTGACCGCCGGTCGCTGAGGTGCGCGGGCGCACCGGACGGCGCCGAAGGGCAGGTAGCCGGGACCTGCAGCGCCTGACTGGCCCCAGTACGCCTCGGTGGGGGCGGTGCAGACCGGGCGAAGTCGGACGCTTCCCGTGCAGCCTCTCGGCCGGCGAGTCCAGGTCGTGCCGAATCGAGTTCTCCAGGCTCAGCACGCGGGCCAACAGGCTCGCGAAGGTCCTGCTTCGTCAACAGCACACGATCTCGGAAATCGTTGAAGCGCGAGCGGGTGCACCACCACCAGCGGGGTCAGGGCGCGAGATCGGCCCGGGTGATGAGGTCCAGGAGCTCGGCATGGACCGCGTCGGGCTGCTGTACGGGGACGAAGTGGCTGCCCGGCAGGGCCACGAAGCGGGCGTCGGGCATGGTGGCAGCGACCGCGCGGAGGCGTTCGGTGTCGACGAAAGCGTCGATGTGGCCGGCCACGACGGTGACGGGAAACGGTACGGCGGCCGTGTCCAGCGCCGATTGGCGGCTCGCCTCGACGACCAGGCGGGAGAACCAGGTCCAGTCGTGGCGGGCGAAGGAGTTGATGGTGTCCAGCAGCGGCGCCAGCTGGGACGCGCGCCCGCCCGGGGCCGCTGACGCAGCGGCCGACCACATCGACGCCGTAGCGGCGAGCGGAGGCCCGACCACGCGCAGCATCCACGCGCTCGTCTGCCCGAGGACGTCGCGCGCCTGCGCGGGTGTCCCCGGCGGAACCCGCAGCAGCTGGAACGCTGCTCCCGGGGCCCCGCCGACGGCCAGGATCCCCGCGACACGCCGAGGGTTGCGTCGAGCGACCTCGAAGGCGATGCCCACGCCCAGCGACCACCCGACGAGGACCGCCCGGTCGAAGCCGGCCGCGTCCATCACGGCCTCGAGATCGTCGGCGTGGTCGGCGATCCTGATCCGTCGTTCGTCGCGGGGTCGCTGCGAGCCACCCAGGCCGCGGTGGTGCCACCCCACGGCGTGGACCCCGCAGTCGGGAGCGGCGAGGCGGGGCCAGGAGCCGTACGAGGCGCCGATCCCGTTGCTGATCACCACCGGCGCCCCGGGCGCCGCGTTGTCCCACATGCGCAGCGCCGTGCCGTCACCACTGCGGACCACACCCTCGCGCACAGCACGACTCCAACACCCCTGATGTCGCGCACCAGGGACCCACGGCCCGCGCCGGCGATCCAATGGTCGGGCCTACCCGGCCGCACCCGTCGCGGTCCGGCGCGGTTGGGCCCGCTGGCGAGTGCACGCCCCCGCCCGTCACGGCGGGCGTCCCGGTGTCCGGCCTCTCGGCGCGAAGTGCTCCGTTGGGTCCCTGACGGCCAGAGCGCCGGGATCGCGGTCGATTCGCAGCACGTGCCCGACCGGCGTCGAGGCTACGCTGCGCCGGCCTTCGCGATCAACGTTCACGGCTGGCAGCATGTCGGACGTGGAGCTGGCTCCGACCCTCGCTGCTGCCGTGCCCGCCGGGGCGTCGGCCTACCTCCTCACCGTCACACCCGACGGCCGTCCACACGCGACGCCGACGACCGCCGTTGTTCGGGATGCGTCCGCCGTCGTCGTGAGCGGACTCGGTCGCCGGACGCGGGCCAATGTCGAAGCGGGCAGCACGGTCGCCGTGCTCTGGTCTCCACACGGCAGCGACGACTACACGCTCATCGTCGACGGCACCGCCGTGGTGCATGACGACACGCTCGTGGTCCGGCCCACCCGCGCCGTCCTGCACCGCCAAGCCCCGGAGGGACCGGCTGGGGCTGGACTGGTGGCGGATGGTGCGTGCGCCGGCGACTGCGTCGAGATCGCTCTGGCGTGAGGCATCGACGCTCCACGAACCGGGCGTGAGGTCGGGAGCGAGACGTCAAGAAGTCTGCCCGTGCCGTGGCACCGGCACCCCGGCAGGCTGGATCGCCGCCCCGGAGCTGCGCCTGCTCTACCGCCACCGCGATCCCGCGCGCGCGGCCGAGGCGTTCTGCCGCTGCCTGTATTTCTTCGCCGACTCCCCGGTGCCCGAGCTGCCCCGCCTGGCCCGCACCCTGGACTCCTGGCGTGGCGAGATCCTCGCCCCGTTCACCGGCGCCGGCATGGCCAACGGACCGACCGAAGCGATCAGCCTGCTGATCAAGAAGGTGAAGCGCGTTGGGCGCGGGTTCCGCAACTCTCGCCAACTACCGCGGCGACCAGCGCTGCACGCGGCGTCGGCTGGCGGACTCCTCCGACCACCGCGTTGAGAGGCCGCCTCCACGCTTCACCGTGAGGAGCCCCTTATCGGCGGACACCTGATGCAGCGAGCCGACCAGCTCGGCAGCGAGAGGCGGCGTCACAGCCACCTGCTGCGCGCCGTTCAGGTCAAGCCCGGGGAGCGCGTCCACGCCCCACCCTGACAACGTGAGTCATCAGACGTTGCACGTGCCCGCGTGCAGCCACGACCACGACCTCAAGGACCAGGGCTGGACACTGACCCAGCCCCGCCCCGGCTGGTTCACCTGGACCAGCCCCACCGGCCACACCCACCCCCGCCCGCCGCGCCCGGTCGCCGACGAGCTGCCCGAACCGAGCCCCCCGACGACCGGCTCGAGCGCCGAACCCGACCGCTACGCCGACGACGGACCCATCTCGGACCGACCCCCACCCCCACCCGCCGGGCACCCGCACGACCCGCCACGACCACCACCCCCACCCCCGGACCACGACGCCGACCCGCCCTTCTGACCGCGGCGCGCGCCCACCGGCGTCGGCACCGACCACACTCCTCGTCCGTGGACGACGCGCGGACCGGGTCGCAGCGCGCGTACGAGGTGCGCCTCGAGTGGGGTGCGATCGGTGGGCCGGTCGTCGCGGCCGGGTGCGACGTCGCTGTGGTCGTCGACGTCCTCAGCTTCACGACGAGGCTGAGCGTGGCCGCCGACGGCGGGACACGCGTGATTCCCTGCCCGTGGCACGACGGGCACGCCCGGGAGCTGGCCCGCCGGCACGACGCGGCCCTGGCGGTCGGGCGCGCGGCGTCGGCGCCCGGCCAGGTCAGCCTGTCGCCGGTCTCGGTGCGCGCGGCGGGCCCGGTGCCGCGCCTGGTGCTGCCGTCGCCGAACGGCTCGACGATCAGCGCGCTGCTGGCGGGACAGGGGATCACGGTCGTCGGGGCGAGCCTGCGCAACAGGCGGGCCGTGGCGGGGTGGCTCCAGCGGCCGGGCGCGGACCGACAGCGGATCGCGGTGATCCCGGCGGGGGAGCGCTGGCCCGACGGCAGCCTGCGCCCGGCGATCGAGGATCCGTGGGGTGCCGGTGCGGTGGTCGGCGTGCTCCTCGAGGACGGCCGGAGGGGAATCTCGCCCGAGGCCCGCGCGGCGGCCGCGGCCTTCGACCTCGTCGGGGACGACGTCGCCCGCGCGCTGCACGGGTGCGCCAGCGGGGTCGAGCTCGACGACCTCGGCTTCCCCGACGACGTCGACGTCGCCGCCGAGCTCGACCGGAGCGGCGCGGTGCCGGTCCTCGTCGACGGTGTCTTCGTGCCGGACGAGGGGTGAGAACAGCGCGCGAGCTCAGAGGTCGCGGACCCACGTCCCGAGCCGCCGCGCCACCGCGTAGAGCTCGTCGATCTCGGCGTCGTCGAGGACGGCGGGCAGGGCGATGATCAGCCGCGGCAGACTCGCCGGCGTCGCGACGAGCACGCCGCGCGGGTGCTGCCCGCCCGGTGCGGGCGCGACGGCGGCGGCGATGACGGCGAGCGCCGCCGTGACGGGCGGCGCCTCCTCGTCGCCGACACCCCGGGCCGCGGCGAGGAGCCGGGCGGCGCGCTCGGCCTCGGCGCGGGCGCGCGGGACGTGCTCGGTGGGGCCCCCGTCGACCGTGAGCGCATCGCCGTCGTAACGCACCGCCTGCCCGAGGTGGCGGGTGGTGTTGACGGTGACCACGCCCGGCGGGCCGAGCAGGACGTGGTCGATGTCGCCCCGGCCGGCGCCCCCGGGGACCGCGTGCAGGACGCGCCACGGTGGACGACGCCGGGTGAGGCGGGCCAGGACGTTCGGCTCGGTCAGCCGGCGCAGCGCCTCGGCGAGACGGACCTCGTCCTCGGCACCCTCCGCGGGGTCCTCCTCCGGCGACGCCACACCCGGGTCACCCGGCACGGGGTCCTCGGCCGGTGTCCTCTGCCCCGGCAGCCAGCGGGCGAGCTCGGGCATGCCCGGCTGCGGGGCGTACCAGCGTTTCGCCCGCCAGTCCCACCGCGCGCCGGCGGCCTTGGCCTCGTCCTTCTCCCCGAACGGCACGTCCAGCCACGGCTGCTGCTCCCGCGTCATGACGCCCCCTCTGCCGCACCGCTCCTCTGCAGCCTGGCACGACGGGCCGACACCGCGGCCGTCAGCGATCCGGGTGGACCGGCATCCCCTTGCGCCATGCCGAGTACGACTGCATCCGCCCCGCCCGCGGGCGGAAGAGCCACCGCCACGGGTGCACCACGGCGGGCTCGAGCGCGGCGGCGCGCCGCCGGAAGCCCGGGACCGGCGCGAACGTCACGGCCAGGCGCCGCCCGCCGAGCTCGTCGGGCACCCGGCCGCGTCGGAGCTCCACGGGACGCCGCGTCGCCAGGTCCGCCAGGGTCTCGGTGAGGAACACCAGCCGCTTGCCCGAGAGCATGAGCCGGCGCAGCAGCGGCTCGTCGAAGCAGAAGACCGCGGGTACGTCGGGGTGCGCCGCGAGCGCGGGGTCGGCGTCGCCCAGAGACTCCGCGGTCAGCCACACCGCGTCGACGTCCCCGGTGCCGGTGGGTGTCTCCGGTCCACCCGTGACCGACGGGTCGGGGTCGGCGCGCAGCAGCTCCGAGACCGTCACGCGCGTCGTGCGCTGCTCGTCCGGCCACCCCTGCACCGGGCACGCGTCGTTGAGCACGCAGCGCCGGCACAGGCCCGGCGCCCGCTTCTCGACCTGCCAGCGCGAGAACCCGTACGCCTTCCCGTTGCCGGCGCCGACGGTCCACTGCCAGTTCAGGCGGTTCGCGGCGCGGGAGCCGTCGAGCAGGTGGGTGAAGAACTCCTCCTCGCCGTCGCGCCAGCGGGCGCCCGCCCGCACGGTCCACTGGCTCGCGAGCCACATGCGCGTCTGGTTGACCAGCCAGCCGTCGGTGTGCAGCTCACCGACGGTGGCGTCCATGCACTCCATGTCCCGCGGCCAGGGCTCGTCCCACATCTCGGGCGGGTGTGGGGGCTCGGCGCGCAGCACATCCCGCAGCGCCGGCTCGCCGTCGCGGCCGAACCGCGCGTAGAGGTGGCGCGTGAACTCCTGCCAGGCCAGCTCGTCGCGGTACTTGCGGCGGTCGTTGGACGGGGCGTCGGCGACGTGGTCCCACAGCGTGGGCAGGTCGACCAGGTTGTAGCGGACGTACGGCGACATCTTCGACGCCCCGCGCCGCTCGGGCGGCCAGACGACGCTGCGCCGGCCGGCGTAGCCGGCGACGTCGAGGGAGGCGAGGGCGGCGTCGGCGGCGGTCTGTCCGCCCCGGATCGCCTCGGACGCGGCCGGGGTGTCGCAGGCGAGGTCGGCGAGGTGCTCGCGCACGAACGCGACCGCGGCGGCCGGACCGGGCTCGGGAACGGGGAGCTGCACCCTCCTGCGTACCCGCCGGTGAGCGATCATGCGCCTCATGACCGCCGACATCGCGCACCTCCTCGCGGCCGCGCGCGCCGATGGCCGGCGCCGGGTCCTCGGCATCGTCGGCGGTCCCGGCGCGGGCAAGTCGACGCTCGCCGCATCGCTGGCCGGCCCCGAGGTCGCCGTGGTGGGGATGGACGGCTGGCACCTCGCGAACTCGGTGCTCGACCGCCTCGGGCGCCGCGACCGCAAGGGGGCCCCGGACACCTTCGACGCCGCCGGCTACGTGGCCTTCCTCGCCCGCGCCCGGTCGCGGGAGGCCACGGTGTGGGCCCCGGAGTTCCGCCGCGAGATCGAGGAGCCGATCGCGGGCGCGCTCGAGGTGCCGCCCTCGACGCTGGTGCTGGTCACCGAGGGCAACTACCTGCTGCTCGCCGAGCCGCCGTGGGACGGGATCCGGGCGCTGCTCGACGAGGCGTGGTTCCTCGAGCCGGACGAGGACGTCCGCCGCGCCCGGCTCGTCGCGCGCCACGAGCGCCACGGCCGCAGCCACGCCGAGGCCGTGGCCCGCGCCGACGGCAGCGACGCCGCCAACGCGCGGAGGATCTCCGCGACGGCGTCGCGCGCGGACCGGGTGATCACCTTCTGAGGCCGTGGGCGGACTCCCGTGAGGTCGTGACGCGATCGCAACACGGGCCTCGGCCGATTCCACGTGTGGGCCGAGAAGGCCCGGGTAGCCCGGCGACGATTGCGTCATCTTCTCGGCGACCGACGACACCTCCTTTCCCGGTCCGTGGCGCACTCACATCCCCACCATTCGTCGTTCCACACCGCGGGACTTCTGAAGGGACCACCCAGTGCTGCCCGAACAACTCACGCAGGGCCAGTTCGACACCGTCTACAACTCGCTGTCACTCGTCATCGCCTCCCAATTGTTCACCGCGCTGTTCCTGGCGGCCGCGACCGGACGCGTACTCCCGCGCTACCGGCAGGCCCTGCTGACCGGCGCGATCGTGTGCGGGATCGCCGCCTACCACTACTTCCGCATCTTCGACTCGTTCCGCGAGGCATACGTGACCTCCGCACCGGGTGGTGCGGGCGTCTACACGATGGCCGTCGGCAAGTCCTTCAACGAGGGCTACCGCTACGTGGACTGGCTGCTGACCGTGCCGCTGCTGCTGGTGGAGCTCGTCGCCGTCCTGGCTCTGGCCAAGACCGTGCAGAGCTCGCTGCTCAAGCGCCTGATCCCCGCCTCGGCCCTGATGATCGTGCTCGGCTATCCCGGGGAGATCAGCGGCGACACCGGGATTCGGGTGTTGTTCGGCGGGTTGTCCACCATCCCGTTCCTCTACATCCTCTACGTCTTGTTCGTCGAGCTGAGCAGGTCGCTGGACCGCCAGATCCCCGCGGTCCGCACCTACGTGAACCGGCTCCGCCTGTTGTTGTTCGCGACGTGGGGCGTCTACCCGATCGCGTACCTGATCCCGACGATCGGCATCGGCGGCGCCGATGCGTGGGTGGGAAAGCAGATCGGCTATTCGCTGGCCGACATCCTCGCGAAGGCACTCTACGGATTGTTCATCTACCAGGTGGCCCGCCTGAAGTCGGCGGACGACGATCCGAGTTGGGCGATCCAGGAGGCCGGCGTCGACGAGGCCGAGGTGACCGGCCGCGGTCCCACGACCGAGGGCTCGCCCCGCGCCACGGCGCAGGCGTGACCGGCCGCCGGTCGGCGCCCGCGTCGGCGCCGGCCGGCGTCCGCGTCGTCGCTCCCGCGACCCCGCACCGGTCGTCCGCGACCGTCACCACGGTGTGCTCCGTCGGCGCCGCGCTCGTCGCGGTCACCGGCACCGCCCTCCTCGCGGCGACGTCCGACGCCGCGGCGGGGGGACCGGCGGTGCCGCTCGGGGTGCAGGCCGCGATCGCCGCCGTCGGCATCGTCGCCGGCATCCCGCACGGGGCGGCCGACCACGTCGTGGCGGTCCGACTCGGCCCCGGCCCGCCGCGCGGGCCGGCGGCGACCATGGCCCTGGTCCTGGCCGGTTACCTGGTCGTCGCCGGCCTCGCCGCCGCGGCTCTCCTGGTCGCCCCGGGTCCGAGCGTCGCCGTCTTCCTGCTCGTGGCCGCCGCTCACTTCGCCTGGGGCGAGATCGCGTTCGCGACAGAACGGGGTGGCCGGCAGCCCCTGCGTCCGGCGGGGGCCACAGCCGTGGCGGCGGTGCTCGGGCTGGTCGTCGTCGGGCTGCCCCTGGCGTCCGACGAGGGGCGCGCCGCCCTCGCGCCGCTGGCCGGAGGCCTCGCCGCCGGCCTCGGGACCGCGCTCGCCGCACTGCCCGGCGGGTCCGTCGCCGTGTCGCCGGCAGGCCCGACGGTGCCCCTCGCGGTCCTCGTGGTCGTCGGCGGCGCGGCGCTGTCCGTCGCGTCCCTCGCTCTGCGGCAGGGGCTGCGCCGGGAGGCGGTGGAGGTCGCGACGCTGCTCGCGCTCTTCCTGGCCACGCCGCCCCTGGTGGCGTTCGGCGTCTACTTCGGGGCCTGGCACGCCCTGCGGCACACCCGCCGCCTGGCGGAGCTCCTGGCCCCGGGCGCCGGGCGCCGCGGGCGCGCCGTCGCCTTCCTCCGGGCGGCGGCGTTGCCCAGCGCGGGCGCGCTCGGTGTCCTCGCCGTCCTGTGGACGCTGCGTGCGCATCAGGACGTCGTCGTCACCGGTGTCGCGCTCCTGCTCGCCCTGACCTTCCCGCACGTGGTCGTGGTCGCGGCGCTGGACCTGCGCCGGAATCGTCGCCCCGCACCGAGGGGCGACCTGACCAGGAACTGACGCGCGGCTCGACGGGGGCGTGCCTCGAGCCGGACGAGGACGTCCTCCGGCGAGATGACGACGTTCGGTGGTTCCTCGCCCCGAGCCCGGGCTCGCATCCTGGGTGACCCACGCCACACGAGGAGGGGACGGCGATGACGGACACGAACCTCGAGCAGCAGGCCCGCGAGTCGGTCGAGGCCTTCAACCGCGGTGACTGGGACGCCATCCGGGCCATGAGCGCCCCCGAGGGCACGTACGAGGAGACCGCCACCGGACGCTCGCTGCACGGTCCCGACGAGATCATCGCCGCCCTGCAGGACTGGCGGACCGGCGTCCCCGACGTCACCGGCGAGGTCGTCCGCCTCGTGACCGACGGCGAACTGGCCGTGCTCGAGGTCGTCTGGCGCGGCACGCAGACCGGGCCGTTGTCCGCGGGCGCGACCACCCTGCCGCCGTCGGGACGCTCGTTCACCATGTGGTCGTCGATGTGGCAGACCTGGCGCGACGGACAGATCGTCGCGAATCGCCACCACCAGGACATCCTCGGCATGCTGGTCCAGCTGGGCGCGGTGCCGGCTCCCGCCTAGGAGCCGTCACATCTCCCAGGCCGGGATGCGCAGCGCGGTGAGCACGCGCCGCAGCGCCTCCAGCCGCCCGACCGGCAGGCGCCCGGCGGCGACCTCGGCGTCGAGGGCGCACTCCGGGTCCGAGGGCGGCCCGAGGTGCGCGCACCCACGGGGGCAGTCCTCGATCGCCGAGGCCAGGTCGCCGAACGCGGCCACCACGTCGTCGGCGTCGATGTGCGCGAGGCCGAACGAGCGGATGCCGGGGGTGTCGATCACCCAGCCGCGGATCCGTCGGGTCGAGCTCCGCTCCGCTCCGTCTCCCAGGTCGGGCAGGGGCAGCGCGACCGCCGAGGTCGACGTGTGCCGCCCCTTGCCGACGCCCGAGACCACGCCCACCGCGCGGTCGGCGTCGGGCACCAGCTGGTTGACCAGCGTCGACTTGCCGACCCCGGAGTGGCCGATGAGCGCGGTGACCCGCCCGTCGACCACCGGGCGGAGCTGCTCCGGGTCCCCGGCGCGGGTGACGACCACCGGCAGCTCGAGCTCGGCGTACTGCGCGGCGAACGGCTCCGGGTCGGCGAGGTCGGCCTTGGTCAGGCACAGCACCGGCGTCAGCCCGCCCGCGTAGGCCGCGACCAGCGCGCGGTCGACGAAACCGGTGCGGGGGAGCGGGTCGGCGAGCGACGTGACGATGATCAGGTGCGAGGCGTTGGCCACCACCACCCGCTCGTAGGGGTCGGTGTCGTCGGCGGTGCGGCGCAGGACGCTCGCGCGCTCGGACACCCGCACGATGCGCGCCAACGCGTCCTCGCCGCCCGAGACGTCGCCGACCAGCCCCACGCGGTCGCCGACGACGACGGGCGTGCGGCCGAGCTCGCGGGCCCGCATGGCGGTGACCCGCCGGTCGGGGTCCTCGTCCGGGGCGCAGGTCCACCGGCCCCGGTCGACGGCGACGACCATCCCCTCGGTCGCGTCGGCGTGGTCGGGGCGGCGCTTGCTGCGCGGACGCGTGCCGCGGCCCGGGCGCACCCGGACGTCGGACTCGTCGAGCCGCGACGTCTCGCCGCGTCCCCCGCCCCGTGACCCGCTCGGCACCGGCCGCCCCCGATCAGGCCCCGACCGGCGCCGCGACCAGGGCGGGCCAGTCGTCGGCGAAGTCGGGGAGGGTCTTGGTGGTGGCGCCGACGTCGTCGATCGCGACGCCGGGCACCACGAGTCCGACGATCGCGCCCGCCGTGGCCATGCGGTGGTCGGCGTACGCCCGCCAGGGCCGTGTGGGTGCGCCCAGCGGCGCCGGGGCGATCTCCAGGCCGTCGTCGGTCTCGGTGACGCGCGCCCCCACCGTGCCCAGCTCGGCGGCCAGGGCGGCCAGCCGGTCGGTCTCGTGGCCCCGGATGTGCCCGACGCCGCGCAGCCGTGAGCGCCCCCCGTCACGGGCGGCCAGGGCGGCCAGCGCCGCGACCGTCGGGGTGAGCTCGCTGACCTCCGTGAGGTCGACGTCGACGCCCGCGAGCCGGTCGGGGCCGCGGACGGTGAGGCCGTCGGCGTCGCGCGCCACGTGCGCGCCGAAGGCCTCGAGCACCCGGAGGACGGTGTTGCCGGGCTGCAGGTCGGTGTCGGGCCACCCCGCCACCGTGACCTCGCCGCCGGTGGCGACGGCCGCGGCGAGGTACACCGCGGCGCCGGACAGGTCGGGTTCCACGTCGAGCACCGCGGGGGCCTGCACCGGGCCGGGGGCGACGTGCCAGCGGTCGGGGCCCGCGCTGACGCCCACCCCCGTCGCCTGCAGCATCGCCACGGTCATCGCGACGTGCGGCAGCGACGGCACCCCGCGCTCGCCGGCGTGGGCGACGGTGACGCCGCGGGTGTAGCGGGCGCCCGCGAGCAGCAGCCCGGAGACGAACTGGCTGGAGCCCGAGGCGTCGACGGTGACCTCGCCGCCCGCGGGGTGGGGCCCGCCCGCGACGGTCAGCGGCAGCGCCTCCCCGGTGACCTGCACCCCGAGGCCGCGCAGGCCGGCGACGATCCCGCCCATCGGCCGCTCGCGCGCCCGCTCGTCGCCGTCGAGGACGACGGGGCCGTCGGCGAGGGCGGCCAGCGGCGGGACGAAGCGCATGACGGTGCCGGCGAGCCCGCAGTCGACGTGTCCGCCGTGGAAGGTCGCGGGCGCGGTGATCGCCAGGTCGACGGTGCCGGCGCGCCCGTCCGACGTCGTGACCGTGGCCCCCAGCGCGGCCAGCGCCCCGGCCATCAGCGTGGTGTCCCGGGAGCGCGCGGCGCCGCGGACGTGGCGCGTCCGCCCGTCGGCGCCCAGCGCGGCGAGGACCAGCGCCCGGTTGGTCACCGACTTCGACCCGGGCACCGACACCGTGCCCCGGACCGGTCCGTCCGCCACCGGTGCGCTCCACGCCTGCTCCATGGCCCCCATCCTCTCGCGAGCGACGGAGTGTCGGTGGCCGGTGCCAGGATGGAGGCCATGTGCGGCCGCTACAGCCAGGCGAAGGACCCGGCCACCCTTGCCGAGGAGTTCGACGCCCTCGACGCCACCGACGGGGCGTGGCCCGGGCCCGAGCACAACGTCGCGCCCACCACCACGGTGCTCGCGGTGGTCGACCGGCACCCGCGCGACGCGGCCGGCAAGGCCGACCCGCAGCGGCTCGAGCGCAGCCTGCGCGCGATGCGCTGGGGGCTGGTGCCCGGCTGGGCCGACGACCCCAAGGTCGGCAGCCGCATGATCAACGCTCGCGCCGACTCGCTGACCAGCAAGCCCGCCTTCCGCCGCGCGGCGAAGGGGCGGCGCTGCCTGCTCCCGGCCGACGGGTGGTTCGAGTGGCAGCGCGACGGGCCCGGCGGGCGCAAGGTGCCGTACTTCATCACGCTGCCCGGCGGGCGCTCGATCGCCTTCGCGGGGCTGTGGGAGACCTGGCGCCCGAAGGACGCGCCGCGGGGCACGTCTCCGCTGATCAGCACCACGGTGGTCACCGTCGACGCCGCCGGCCCGCTCACCGCGATCCACCACCGGATGCCGCTGGTGCTGCCCGCCGAGCGCTGGCAGGCCTGGCTCGACCCCGACAACGACGACCCCACCGGCCTGCTCGAGCCCCCGCCGCCGGAGCTGCTGACCTCGCTCGAACTGCGCCAGGTGAGCTCCAAGGTCAACAACGTGGCGAACCACGGGCCGGAGCTGCTCGAGGAGACCCACGACGAGCCCGAGCAGGTCGGGCTCGACCTCGATCTGGATGCCGACGTGCCGGCCACCCAGTGATCATCGAGGTCGACGAGCTCGACGTCCCGACGCCGCACGGCCCCGCCCGTGTCGCGCTGCGCCGTCCCGGGCTGTGCTGCGGGCTCATGGTGCTGGGGCACGGCGCGGGCGGGGGCATCGAGGCCCCGGATCTCCTCGCCGCCGCGGAGGCGGGCGACGGGCTGTTCCTGGCGGTCGCGCGCGTGCTCCAGCCCTACCGGGTGGCGGGGCGCAAGGCGCCGGCCCCGGCCGCGCAGCTCGACGAGGCGTGGGCCTGCGTGCTGGCCGCGCTCACCGCGCGCTTCCCCGACGCCCCGCAGGTCCACGGCGGACGGTCGTCGGGCGCGCGGGTGGCCTGCCGCGGCGCGGTGGCCGCCCCGCGAGCCCCCGTCGGCGTGCTCACCCTGGCCTTCCCGCTCCTGGCGCCGGCGCGCAAGGACGGCACGCGCCCCGACCGCGGGCCCGAGATCGACGCCGTCGACGCGGCGGGCATCCCGGTGCTCGCGGTGTCGGGCGAGGCCGACCGCTTCGGCGTCCCGACGCCCGGCAAGCTCCGCGAGGTCGTCACCGTGCGCGGCGACCACTCGCTGCGGGCCAAGGGCCCCGTGCGCGACGCCGTCGCCCCCTGGCTCGCCGGGCTCCTCCCCGGCGTGCGGGACCTGCCGCCCGTGCTCTGAGCCTGCCGGCTCACCCCGGGTACGCTACCGCCCGCAGGTACCGCTCGCCCGAGGTGCGCAGCTGCGTCACCAGTTCGGGCGGCCCGTCGACGCGGAAGTCCAGGTCGAGCATGCCGATGTACGCGGCCACGGTCGCGACGCTGTCCGCGCCGGTGACGAGCACGCAGCTCTGCGCGTCGCGGGGCTCGACCACGCCGACCGCCGGGTTGATGCGCGCCAGCACCTCGGACGCCGGGGCGTGCACCAGAATCCGTGCGTGCACCGACCAGCCCGCGGCCGCGACCTCGCGCAGCACCACGTCGGTGAGGTCCTCGGGCGGCTCGACGGGGGAGAAGCGCGGCCCGCCCGGGGTGCGCAGCGCGAGGCCGTCCGCGCGGAGCACGGTCCACCGCCCGTCGCGCGGCTCGCGCACCACGACGTACCAGCGGCGCTCCCAGCTCACGAGCCGGTAGGGCTCGAGGAGACGGGCGGACCCGTCGGCGGTGCCGGCGACCCGCAGCAACGTCCGGTCCCGGATCGCCTCGGCGACCGTGCGCAGCAGCGTGGGGTCCACCTCCGGATCGGGCGCGTCGGAGCCGGTGTTCTCGGGTCCGCGGGAGGTGGCCGCGGTGAGGGCGGCGACCGTGCGGCGCAGGCGGTGGGGCAGGACCCGGTCGAGCTTGGCCAGCGCGCGGTCGCCGGACTCGCGGGTGCCGGCCAGCCCCGTCCCGGCGCGCAGGCCGAGGGCGATGGCCACCGCCTCCTCGTCGTCGAGCAGCAGCGGCGGCAGCGAGGCCCCGACCCCGAGTCGATAGTGGCCCGTCCGCCCGGTCTCGGCGTCGACGGGGTAGCCGAGCTCGCGGAGCCGGGCGACGTCGTTGCGGATCGTCCGGGTGCTCACCCGCAGGCGCTCGGCGAGCTCCGGCCCCGGCCAGTCCGGTCGGGACTGCAGCAGGGACAGGAGGGCCAGCATCCGGGCCGAGGTGTCGCGCACGGGAGGAATGCTGCCGGAAAACGCGGAAGATAACGTGCCTGGTTGGTTCCTACCGTTCTTCCCATGAGCAGCGAGAGCGCCATCCGCCCCTTCACCATCGCCGTCCCGCAGGCCGAGCTCGACGACCTCGCCGACCGCGTGGCCCGCACCCGGTTGCCGCGCCCGGCCCCCGGGGACGACTGGGACTACGGCACCCCGAACCACTACCTGGCCGCGATGGTCGAGCAGTGGCGCACGACGTTCGACTGGCGCGCCCAGGAGGCGCGGATGAACGCGTTCCCGCAGTACCTCACCGAGATCGACGGCCAGACGATCCACTTCGTGCACGTGCCGTCCGC
This sequence comes from Actinomycetospora sp., assembly GCA_029266415.1. GTDB lineage: Bacteria > Actinomycetota > Actinomycetes > Mycobacteriales > Pseudonocardiaceae > Actinomycetospora. The sequence goes on from JAQSWW010000077.1 coordinate 16,510, forward strand.
GGAGACGGACGCGACGCCGCTGCTCCTGCTGCACACCTACCCGGGATCGTTCGCCGAGTTCCTGGACATGATCGGCCCGCTCACCGACCCCGTCGCGCACGGCGGACGCCGCGAGGACGCGTTCTCGGTGGTCGTCCCGTCGATGCCCGGTACCGGGTTCTCGACGCCGGTCGCCGACCGCGGCTGGACGATGGCCCGGGTCGCGCGCACCTACGACACGCTGATGCGCCGGCTGGGCTACGAGACCTACGGCACGCACGGCAGCGACGGCGGGGCGATGATCTCCCGCGAGCTGGGGCTCCTCGACCCGCCCGGGTTCCTCGGCCTGCACGTCCTGCAGCTGTTCAGCTTCCCGTCGGGCGACCCGTCCGAGTTCGAGCGCCTCGAGCCGGCCGACTACGCGGGCCTGGAGCACATGCAGTGGTTCCAGCAGGTCGGCGGCTACAACCAGATGAACGGCTCGCGCCCGCAGACCGTCGCCGTCGGGCTCGCCGACTCGCCGGTCGCCCAGCTCGCCTACAACGAGCTCTTCAACAGCTTCGGCAACGGCACGAGCCTCGTCACCGAGGAGCAGATCCTGACCCAGGTCTCCCTCTCCTGGCTCACCAACACGGCCGCGACGGCGGTGCGCTACCACTTCGAGGAGGCGCACTCCGGCGTCGAGCCGCGGGTCAGCGCCGCGCGGACCGGGGTGCAGGTGTTCGCCGACGACTTCCAGACGATCAAGGTGTTCGCCGAACGGGACAACACCGGCATCGTGCACTGGAGCCGACACGAGCGCGGCGGGCACTACGCGGCGATGGAGGTGCCGGACGCGATCGTCGGCGACCTCCGGACGTTCTTCAGCCCGTACTGATCTCGGCCAGCTCGGCGCCGGTGGCGGCGACGAGGTCGTCGGGGGCCAGCTCCATCTGCAGTCCCCGGCGACCGGCCGAGCAGTAGACGGTGTCGTGCTCGACGACCGAGAGGTCGATGACGACGTCGAGCGTCTGGCGCCCGCCCAGCGGGGCGATGCCGCCGACGACGTAGCCGGTGAGCCGCTGGGCCTTCGCGGGGTCCGCCATCACGGCCCGCTTGCCGTCGCACGCCGAGGCCAGCGCCTTGAGGTCGAGGGTTCCGGCCACCGGCACCATCGCGAGCACCGGCGTGCCGTCGACCTCGGCGACCAGCGTCTTGAGCACCCGCCCCGGGTCGAGGCCCAGCGCCTCGGCGGCCTCGGTGCCGTAGGAGACGGAGCGCAGCGGAGCTCGACCGGTCGAGGTGGCGGCGCGGCCGGGCGCGGTGTACGGGTGCACGGAGTAGGCGATCCCCGCGTCGTCGAGCACCGCCAGGGCCGGGGTCGATGCCGCCGCTCGTCGCGCCACGGGCCGCGAGGGTAGCCCGATCGGCCGCGGGGACGGGCGGGGAATCCCGCACCCCGGGGCGGTGTTGAGCCGGACATGCCAGCAGTGATGACGAGGGCGGCGGCCCGTCCGGCCGCCGCGGCGCCGTTCGACGGCGTGACGTCGTCCGCGGGGCGGGGTGGGGTGCTCCCGGCGCGGGTAGTCTCCGCGGGATTCACCGACGTCCCGACCGCGCCGAGAGCGCGGCCCGAAGGGAGCCCCGTGGCCGACGCGGCGAGGGCGACGACACCTGACCAGCGCGACGAGGATGCCGGGCGCCCCGGCGAGGTCGACCTGGCCACCGAGACGCCCGAGCAGCGCGCCGAGCGGTTCGAGCGCGACGCGATGCCGATGGTCGACCAGCTCTACGCGGCGGCCCTGCGGATGACGCGCAACCCGGCCGACGCGGAGGACCTGGTCCAGGAGACGGTGCTCAAGGCGTACTCCTCGTTCGCCTCGTTCACGCCCGGCACCAACCTCAAGGCGTGGATGTACCGCATCCTCACCAACTCCTACATCAACACCTACCGCAAGCGGCAGCGCCAGCCCCAGCAGTCGCCCACGGACGAGATCCAGGACTGGCAGCTCGCCCAGGCGGGCGAGCACAGCTCGGCGGGCCTGCCGTCGGCCGAGGCGGAGGCGCTCGAGAACCTCCCCGACACCGACATCCGCGACGCGTTGCAGGCCCTGCCCGACGACTTCCGGATGGCGGTGTACCTCGCCGACGTCGAGGGCTTCGCCTACAAGGAGATCGCCGAGATCATGGGCACGCCGATCGGCACCGTGATGTCGCGTCTGCACCGCGGCCGCCGCCAGCTGCGCGAGGCGCTGACGGGCACGGCCCGCGAGCGCGGCTTCCTGCGCGACGAGAACGGTGCCCGGGTGACGACGGGAGAGGGGGCCGCGCGATGAGCTGCGGGAAGCCCCACGAGACCGACTGCTCGGAGGTCCTCGCCGAGGTCTGGCTGCTGCTCGACCACGAGTGCGACGCCGAGCGCGACGCCCAGCTGCGCCGGCACCTCGACGAGTGCGGCCCGTGCCTGGCCCGCTACGGGCTCGAGGAGAAGGTCAAGAAGCTGATCAGCCGCAGCTGCGGCTCCGAGCACGCGCCGGCGGGTCTGCACCAGCGGCTGCGCGAGCAGATCCGCGCCACGGTGCTCGAGCAGGCCGAGGTCACCGTCGAGCGTGGCCCGGCGGGCACCGTCGTCGAGGTCAACCAGACCCGCGTGGAGTCCTGGCGCAGCTGACCGCCCGCAGACGCACGGAGGGCCCGCCCGCGATCACCGTGGGGCGGGCCCTCGTGCGTGCGGGGCAGGCGCTCAGGAGTTGGGGCGCTTGCCGTGGTTGCTGGCCTTCTTCTTGCGGTCCCGCTTCTGGCGCGCGCGCTTCGACATGCGTCCATCGTCGCGGGCACGGTGGTTGGATGATCGGTGTGGGGAACCGTGGTCGCCCGGTGTCGACGCTGTCGAACCTGCTGGCGGCGCACACGGCGCTGACCGGCGCCGCGGTGGCCCACCTCCAGCGGGTGGTCGCCGAGTGGCAGCTGCTCGCGGACCTGTCGTTCGCCGACTTCCTGTTGTGGGTGCCGGTGGACACGCAGCGCAGCGGAGCCGGACCGTCGACGCGGGACGGCCGCGACCGGCGGTTCCTCTGCGTCGCCCAGTCGCGCCCGACGACGACGGCGACCGCCCACCCCGAGGACATGGTGGGCGCCACCGCGTCGGCGAGCCAGATCCCGCAGCTCGAGCGGGCCCTGCAGGACCCGGCGGTGCGCCGCGAGGACCAGCCGCGCTGGCTGCGGGGACGGTCGGTGCGGCGCGAGGTGGTGCCGGTGCGGGTGCCGGTGGGAGACGGAGCGCAGCGGAGCTCGACCGTGGGTGAGGGAGACGGAGCGCAGCGGAGCTCGACCGTGGGTGAGGGGGACGGGGTCGTCGCGGTGCTCGGCCGCGACACCAACCTCGCCGCGCCCCGGGTGCCGAGCACGCTCGAGGTCTCGTACCTCGCCGTCTCCGCCGACCTGTGCCAGATGGTGGCCGACGGGACCTTCCCCGTCGCCGCCGGCCGCGACGAGGGCTCGTCGACGCCGCGGGTGGGTGACGGGCTGGTGCGCCTGAGCTCGTCGGGGCGCGTGCTCTACGCCAGCCCCAACGCCGCGTCGGCGTTCCACCGCCTCGGTCGGACCGAGGAGCTGGTCGGGGCC
>JAQSWW010000078.1 GCA_029266415.1 Actinomycetospora sp.
GACGGCTCGCGGCGAGCAGGGCGTGCGGGTCGAACGTCGGGGAGGTCATGCCCCGATCCTGCCCGCCCCGGACGACAGCCGGCTCAGCCGCGTTCGGCGGCCGCGTCGTGCGCCTCGGGGTGGCCGGGCACCGGGTGCACGTCGCCCGGCCCCAGGCAGCCCCCCACGAGCTCGATGCCGCTGGCGGTGCTGACGTAGCGGGCGGGCTCGTCGCACCCGGCGGACCCGACGGTGCCCAGCGCGGCGACCGCGAGCAGGGCGGCGAGGACCAGCGGCAGCGCCTGGGCGAGGCGCGGCGCGCGCGGCTCCGGGTCCACCGTCAGCATCGCCCCTACCCCCTCGCCTCACGCTCTCCCCACGAGGCTACCGACGCTCGCGACGGGCGATCCCGACGTGCACGATCGGTCGACCGGCGTCGCGGGCGGCGCGACGACCGGTCACCGATCCGCCGGGACACCGCGGGACGCCGCCCGCCCCTCCGCTCGTCGGCCCGGGCAGGGCAGGATCGCGCGGGTGCAGCCGGTGGGACGCGACGACGTCGAGGCCGCCCGGGCGGCGCTGGCCGGGGTGGTCCGCCCGACGCCGGTGACGCCGTCGCGGGTGCTCGAGGCGATGGTGGGCGGGCCGGTGCTGCTCAAGTGCGAGAACCTGCAGCGCGCCGGCAGCTTCAAGATTCGCGGGGCGTACCGGCGCATCCAGCGGCTCACGGCCGACGAGCGCGCCCGCGGGGTCGTGGCGGCCAGCGCCGGCAACCACGCGCAGGGCGTGGCGCTCGCGGCGCAGCTGCTCGGTACGCGGGCGACCGTCTACATGCCGGCCGGGGCGCCGCTGCCGAAGGTGGAGGCCACGCGCGAGTACGGCGCGCAGGTGGAGCTCGTCGAGTCCCTCGACGAGACGTTCGCCGCCGCCACCGCGTTCGCCGAGCGCACCGGCGCGGTGCTGATCCACCCCTTCGACCACCCGGACATCGTGGCCGGGCAGGGCACGGTCGGCCTGGAGATCCTCGAGCAGGTCCCCGACGTCGCCACCATCGTCGTCTGCACCGGCGGGGGCGGGCTGCTGGCGGGCATCGCGGCCGCGTGCGTCCCGGCGGGCGTGCGGGTGGTGGGGGTCCAGGCCGCGGGGCTCGCGGCGTGGCCGCCGTCGCTGGCCGCGGGCGCCCCGACGAGCGTCGCGGGCACGACCATCGCCGACGGCATCGCGGTGTCGCGGCCCGGCGAGGTGCCGTTCGCGCTCGTCCGGGCCCTGGTCGAGGAGATCGTCACCGTCGACGAGGAGGCCCTGGCCCGGGGGGTGCTGCGGTGCCTGGAGCGCGAGAAGCTGCTCGTCGAGCCCGCCGGCGCGGCGGCGGCGGCCGCGCTGGCCGAGTACCCGGGACGCTGGCCGGCGCCCGTGGTGGCGGTGGTGTCCGGCGGCAACGTCGACCCGGTGCTGCTGGTCGACCTGGTGCGCCGGGGCCTCGTGGCCGCCGGGCGCTACGTCGCCCTGCGCGTGCGGCTGCCCGACCGTCCGGGCTACCTCGCCGACGTGCTGCGGCTGGTGGGCCGGGCGGGCGGCAACGTGGTGGACGTCGAGCACCGCCGGCTCAGCGCCTCCGGGACGGCGCCGGGGACGGTGGACGTGGCCCTCACCCTCGAGACGCGGGGCCACGACCACCGGACGGCGATCCTCGCCGAGCTGGCGGCGGCGGGCTGGGACGTGACGGCCGAGCCGTAGGGCGTCAGCGCGGCGTCAGGGCTTGTAGGGCTCCGCCGAGACGAGCGTGACCTGCATCGACCCGCCGTCGGGCAGCGCGTAGCTCACGGTGTCGCCGGCCTCGGCGCCGAGCAGCGCGGAGCCGAGCGGGGAGTTGGGGGAGTAGACCTCGAGGTCGCCGTGGGCGCCCTCCTCGCGCGAACCGAGGAGGAAGGTCTCGGTCTCGTCGTCGCCCTCGAAGCGGACGGTGAGCACGGTGCCCGGGACGGCCTTGCCGCTCTCGGTGGGCGTCTCGCCCACCTTCGCGGTGTGCAGCAGCTCCTGGAGGTGGCGGATGCGGGCCTCCATGACGCCCTGCTCCTCGCGGGCGGCGTGGTACCCGCCGTTCTCCTTGAGGTCGCCCTCCTCGCGCGCCGCGTTGATCTTCTGGGCGATCACGGGACGCTGCGCGACGAGGTCGTCGAGCTCGGCCTTCAGACGGTCGTGCGCGTCCTGGGTCAGCCAGGTCACCTGCGTCTGCGTCTCGGTCACGGTGATCAACTCCTCGGAGGTCCGGGCCCGCGCTGCGCGGGTCGGCGGCCTGCTCCCTGCTCGGGCTCGGTGACACCGCCCCGGGGTGGAGCGGCGCCGCGGCCCGGGGGCCACAGACGGAAAAACACGGCCCGCGGCATGCGGGCCGTGTCGAGCAACGGTAACACGATCGGCGCCCCGCGGAACCCGTTTCGCGCCCGCGACGATGTGCGCCGGCGACCCGCGCAGGGCCTTGCCCACCTGCGCTTTCCCCGTCGGGCGGCGCCGGGACGGAGATCTCGGCGGCTCCGTGCCGGGGCACCGTGAGCCCTCCGCCCAGCCGGCCGTGGGCACCCCGACACGGCCCCGGCGGGCGCTGTCGGGGGTGCCCGGGATGATGGGACGGGACCGGGGTGTTGTGCCTGGGGGTACACCCCGCGATCCCCGCACCACAGCCGAGAACGACGCACGAGGACGGCTCCGGACAGACGATGAGCTCACTCCAGTACGACCAGCCGCTGCGCCTCCTGTCGGTGCACGCGCACCCCGACGACGAGTCCAGCAAGGGCGCGGCCACGTGCGCGCGCTACGTCAGCGAAGGCGTCGAGGTCATGATCGTCTCCTGCACGGGCGGCGAGGCGGGCAGCATCCTCAACCCGGCGATGGACACCCCCGAGGTCCGCGCCGACATGACCGGCACGCGCCGCGCCGAGATGGCCCGCGCGGCCGCCATCCTCGGTGTGCAGCACCGCTGGCTCGGATTCATCGACTCCGGGCTGCCCGAGGGCGACCCGAAGCCCCCGCTGCCCCCGGGCTGCTTCGCCCTCGAGCCGCTCGAGGTGCCCACCGAGGCGCTGGTGCGGATCGTGCGCGAGTTCCGCCCGCACGTCGTGGTCACCTACGACGAGAACGGCGGCTACCCGCACCCCGACCACATCCGCTGCCACGAGATCTCGGTGGCCGCGTTCGAGGCGGCGGGCGACCCGGACCGCTTCCCCGAGGCGGGCGAGCCGTGGCAGCCGCTGAAGCTCTACTACTCCCACGGGTTCTCCAGGGCCCGCGTCGCCGCCTTCCACGAGGCGATGCTCGAGGCCGGGCTCGAGTCCCCGTACGCGGAGTGGCTCGAGAAGTGGGACGACTCCCGCCCGGACAACGGCCCCCGCATCACGACGCGGGTGCCCTGCGGCGAGTGGTTCCCGGTCCGCGACGACGCCCTGCGGGCCCACGCGACGCAGATCGACCCGACGTCGCGGTGGTTCGCGGTGCCGCTCGAGCTCCAGCGCCGGGTGTGGCCCACCGAGGACTACGAGCTCGCCCGCTCGATCGTCGACACCGACGAGAGCAACGAGGACCCCGGTGACGACCTGTTCGCCGGGGTGCGCGAGCGGGTGGGCGCATGACCCCGCTGGCCGTGTGGTGGACGCTGCTGCCGCTGTCGGCGCCGGCGCCGCCTCCCGGCGCGCCGCCGGGGTCGGAGCGCGGCGAGGAGTTCGGCAAGACCTCGCCGATCGCGCTGGTCGTCATCCTCCTGCTGGGCCTGGCCACGGCGCTGCTCATCCGCTCGATGACCAAGCGCCTGCGCAACGTCCCGGCGTCGTTCGACCCGCCCGCGGAGACGCCCGTGGACGGTGACGACGGAGCCGGCGGTGCCGACGCCGCCGACCGCCCCTCGACGACGTCGACGGGGCGCAACGCGGTGGACCGTCCGGACGGACCACCGGGCACCGGGTCGCCCTGACCCCGGGCGGCTGGGACGATTCGGTCATGCCCAACCGGCTCGCCGGCTCCACCAGCCCGTACCTGCGCCAGCACGCCGACAACCCCATCGACTGGCAGCCCTGGTCGGAGGCGGCGTTCGCCGAGGCGCGGCGTCGCGAGGTCCCGGTGCTGCTGTCGGTGGGCTACGCGGCGTGCCACTGGTGCCACGTCATGGCGCACGAGTCGTTCGCCGACCCCGAGGTCGCCGCGTACGTCAACGAGCACTTCGTGTCCATCAAGGTCGATCGCGAGGAGCGCCCGGACGTCGATGCGGTGTACATGGAGGCCACCCAGGCCATGACCGGCCACGGCGGCTGGCCGATGACCTGCTTCCTCACCGCCGACGGCGACCCGTTCCACTGCGGCACGTACTACCCCGCCCGCCCTTACGGCGGGATGCCGTCGTTCACCCAGCTGCTGGGCGCGGTGGTGCGGGCGTGGACGTCGGACGGCGAGCGGGTGCGCGACGCCGCCCGCGGGATCACGCAGCGGCTCTCGGCGGTGTCGCGGTCGCTGCCCGCGGCCGGGGTCGACGACGACACCCTCGCCGGTGCGGTCATGACGCTGACCGGCGAGTTCGACGAGGAGCACGGCGGGTTCGGGGACGCCCCGAAGTTCCCGCCGTCGGCGGTGCTGGAGTTCCTGCTGCGCCACCACGAGCGCACCGGTGACGCCGACGCGCTCGCGATGACCGAGATCACCGCGGAGGCGATGGCCCGCGGCGGGATGTTCGACCAGCTCGCGGGCGGGTTCGCGCGGTACTCCGTGGACGCGACGTGGACGGTGCCGCACTTCGAGAAGATGCTCTACGACAACGCGCAGCTGCTGCGGGTCTACGCCCACCTCGCGCGGCTGACCGGCTCCGAGGCCGCCGCACGCGTCACCGACATGACCGCGGCGTTCCTCCTGCGCGACCTGCGCACCCGCGACGGCGGCTTCGCCTCCGCGCTCGACGCCGACGCCGCGGGCGAGGAGGGCACGACCTACGTCTGGAGTCCCGCCGAGCTCGTCGAGGTGCTCGGCGCCGACGACGGGGCGTGGGCGGCGGAGCTGCTCGGGGTCACGGCGGAGGGCACCTTCGAGCACGGCCGCTCGACGCTGCGCCTGCCCGCCGACCCTGACGACCCGGGCCGCTGGCAGGCCGTGCGCAAGGCGCTGCTCGCGGCGCGGGGACGCCGCCCGCAGCCCGAGCGCGACGACAAGGTCGTGGCCGGGTGGAACGCCCTCGCGGTCACCGCGCTGGTCGAGGCGTCGGCGGCGCTGGGGCGCGGCGAGTGGCTCGCGGCCGCCCGGCGCGCCGCGGCGCTGCTGCTGCGCGTGCACGTCGTCGACGGGCGGCTGCGCCGGACCTCCCGCGACGGCGAGGTCGGCGACGCCCCCGCCGTGCTCGAGGACCACGGCGCCCTCGCGGAGGCCCTGCTCGCGCTGCACCAGGCCACCGGGGAGGCGCGCTGGCTGGACGAGGCCCGCGTCCTGCTCGAGACGACGCTCGAGCACTTCGCGGAGACCGACGAGGACGGCGCGCCCACCGGCCGCTTCTGGGACACCGCCGACGACGCCGAGAGCCTCGTGACCCGCCCCCGGGAGGTCACCGACGGCGCCACGCCCTGCGGGTCCTCGTTGCTCGCGGGCGCCCTGCTCACCGCGTCGGTGCTCGTCGAGCCCGCGGCGTCGGCGCGCTACCGCGAGCTCGCCGACGCGGCCGTCACCTCGGTCGGCGGCCTGCTCGCCCGCCACGCCCGGTTCGCCGGGTGGTGGCTCGCCGTCGCCGACGCCGCGGCGCACGGGCCCCTGCAGGTGGCCGTGGTGTCCGCCGACGACACCGAGGACCGCGTGGGGCGCGACCGCCTCGCCGAGACCGCGCGGCGTCACGCCCCCGGCGGCGCGGTCGTCGTCGCCGGCGAGCCGGACGCGGACGGCGTGCCGCTGCTCGCCGACCGGCCGCTGGTCGACGGCGCCCCGGCCGCCTACGTCTGCCGGGGCTTCGTCTGCGACCGCCCCCGCACCGACGTCGACGACCTCGCCGCCGCCCTCGCCCGTTGAGTACGGCGGGGTCGTGCAGCGGTCGCCCTGTTCGCGGCGTCGACGCGCGCGACGTCCCCGTAGATGACTGCTTCTCCCTCGGCGAACACCACGACGGCTACACTCGTGTAATGCTGTAAGCACAGCAACGCACGAAGGAGACGGCCATGATGGTGGGACGCGGACACCGGGGACGGCCGGGCCGGGGCGGTCCGGGACGACGTGGCGGCGGGCGGGCGCCGACGGACCTGCCGGGCATCTCGGACCTCGAGGGCTGGCTCGCCGGACGCCTGCCCGACGGGTGGTTCACGGGCGCGCCGACGGTGACGGTCGACCGCGAGGAGATCCTCGTGGTGGGCGAGCTGCCGGCGCCGGCCCTGGATGAGGGCGCCGACGAGGCCGCCCGCGCGGCGGCCGCGCACGGGCGCATCGAGCGGTTCCGGGAGGACACCCGCGACGAGCGCATCGAGGTCGCGCGACAGGCCGAGCACCGCTACGGGCGCAAGGTGGCCTGGGGTGCGCGCATCGGTGACGTCGAGGAGCTGTTCACGACGCTGTCGGTGCCGGTGATGACCCGCCTGCGCCAGCCCGAGCGCCTCGTGCTCGACACGCTGGTCGACGCCGGGGTCGCCCGGTCGCGCTCGGACGCGCTGGCCTGGGCGGTCGCGCTGGTCGGGGAGCACGCCAGCACGTGGCTCGACGACCTGCGGGGCGCGATGAGCGCGGTGGACGACCTGCGCGCCCGGGGCCCGGTGCTCGACGACGACGAGGGGTCCGCGGGCGAGGACACCCAGGGCTAGGGGCTAGCGCTAGCCCCCGGCGTAGAGGACCAGCCAGATCGCCACGTGGTGGCACGCCGCGGCGATGACCGTCGCGGCGTGGAAGAACTCGTGGAAGCCGAAGGTGGCCGGCCACCCCACGGGTCGGCGCAGGGCGTAGAACACGGCGCCGAGGCTGTAGAAGGCGCCGCCGACGAGGAGCAGGACGAGGGCGGCCACGCCCCCGCGGTGGAGCAGGTCGGGCACGACGAAGATCGCGACCCAGCCGAGGGCCAGGTAGAACGGCACCCCCACCCACCGCGGGGCGTCGGGCCACACCATCTTGAGCACGACGCCGCCCAGCGCCCCGGCCCACACGATGGCGAGCACGATGAGCCCGGTGCGCTCGGGCAGCGCGAGCACCGCGAACGGGGTGTACGTCCCGGCGATGAACACGAAGATCATCGCGTGGTCGAGGCGTTTCATCACGGTCCGGGCGCGGGCGGTGACCCACGTCCGCCGGTGGTACAGCGCGCTGATGCCGAACACACCGCAGACGGTCAGCGAGTACACGGCGACCGCGATCGCGGCCTCCGCCGACACCGTCGCGCCCGCCATCGACACCAGCACGATGCCGGCCCCCACCGCGACCACGAACGACCACAGGTGCAGCCAGCCCCGCATCCGCGGCTTGACCGCGGCCGGCTCGGCGAGGGGGTCGATGAGCGTCACGGGCCCAGCCTAGGTGCGGACCAGCCCGCCGTGGCCCGACCGTGACCACGTTCGCGGGGCCGTCGTGGGCGGCCACCGTCCCGTCACGAGGGTCCGCCCGCACCCCACCGGCTAGCGTGGTGAGCCGTGAGCCTCCGGGACGATCTGCGGCGGGTCGCCTACTCGCTCTACGAGCGGCGCCTGCGCCGCCGTGGTGCGACGAGCGCGCCACCCCGGCACATCGGGGTGATCCTCGACGGGAACCGCCGGTGGGCCCGCGAGGCCGGCCTCGCCGACCCCAGCGACGGGCACCGCGTGGGCGCCGCGAAGATCGTCGACCTCCTGGACTGGAGCCAGGAGGCGGGCGTCGAGATCGTCACGCTGTTCCTGCTCTCCACCGACAACCTCGACCGGCCCCCCGCGGAGCTCGACCAGCTCCTCGAGATCATCGCCGGCGCGGTGGAGGAGCTCGCGGCCCCGGACCGCCGCTGGCGGCTGCGGGTGGTGGGCAACCCGGACGCGCTGCCGCGCCCGATCGCCGAGCGCGTCGAAGCGGCGGCCGTGGGGACGTCGGGCCGCGACGGCATGCAGGTCAACGTCGCGATCGGTTACGGCGGGCGCCAGGAGATCGCCGACGCCGTGCGCAAGCTGCTGCTGCGCCACGCCGAGGCGGGCACGTCGATCGAGGAGCTCGCCGAGGTCCTCGACGTCGACCACATCGCCGAGCACCTCTACACGTCGGGTCAGCCCGATCCGGATCTGGTGATCCGCACCTCGGGGGAACAACGCCTCTCGGGATTCCTCATGTGGCAGTCGGTGTACTCGGAGTTCTACTTCACCGAGGCCCTCTGGCCAGAATTCCGCCACATCGATTTCCTGCGTGCGCTGCGCGACTACTCGCGCCGCGACCGCCGGTGGGGCGGCTGAGGCTCCACGCACACCGGACGGCCCCGGGAGCAGCGCTCCCGGGGCCGTCGTGACCTGCGTCCTCACCGCCGGCCGTGCCATCCCCCGATGGGCACGGTCTCCGAGGAGATCAGGGGCGCCCTCCGCGGCGCCGTGTCCCTCAGTCGTTGTCGTACGAGCTGAGGATGCCCAGCTGGTTGATCGGGGCCTGGATGTTGGTGTTGTTGATCCCGATCACCTGGTCGCCTGTGTTGATCTGGTCGCCGGCGGCGGCCGTGGCGCTGCTGCTGCCGCGCTCGTCGTCGTCACGGCCGCCGTGGCCATCGTGGCCGTCGTGACCGTGGTGGCCGTGGTGGCCGTGGTGGCCGTGGTGGCCGTGGTGGCCGTGGTGGCCGCGACGGTCGTCGTCGTCGCAGTCGTTCTCGTAGCTGCTGAGCACGCCGAGCTGGTTGATCGGGGCCTGGATGTTGGTGTTGTTGACGCCGACGAGCTGGCTGCCGGTGTTGCCCTGCCGGCCGCCGACCGCGGTGGCGCTCGCGCACTCGCTCGAGGAGTGGCTGTGGGCGCGGTCGTGGTGGCGGTCGTGCGCCTCGCCGGCGCTCGCCAGCGGAGCGAGGGAGATCATGCCCGCCGTCGCGCCCAGGACGACGATTCCCGCCTTCTTCAGCATCCAGTGCTCCAGTTTCGTTCGTGGGTTCGACGGGAATTCGGGGTCCCCGCTCGAATGCTTCCAGCCTCACGGACGGTGCGGCTGACGGGACAAAAGCTATCCGCCGCGAGCAGAGCTTTTCCAGCAGCGAACCCCCATCGAGTGATTGACAATTCCGAGCGCGACTTGAGTGGGATATCCGGGTGATCTGCCGATCACGTCGTCGCCGTTCTCCCCGGCCTGCGGAGCATTCGGTGTCGCTGCGTCGCGGCCCTCGACACCCGCCTGTCGTATCAAGGGTGGGTCGGTGACGGACGAGGCCCCGACGCGCCACGCGGCGTAACCTCGGCCGGTGGTCGCGGCGACGTCGGGGATCGACGCGGGGACGGACGGCATCGCCCGGTCCTACGTGCGTCTCGCGCTGCGTCTGGACCGCCTCGTCCCCGGGGTGCTCGACGCCCACCTCGGCGACCCGGACGAGGCCGCGGCGGTGGCGGCCGAGCCCGTGCCCGACCCCGGCGACCTCGTCCGTGAGACCGACCGCCTCCGCGGGGCGCTGGACCGCGACCGCCAGCCCGGCCGGGCCGCCTTCCTCGACGCCCAGCTGCGGGCGTGCCGCGTCCTCGCGGAGAAGGCCGGGGGACGCGAGATCGGGTTCGTCGACGAGGTCGAGCGCTGCTTCGGCGTGCGCATCGCGCGCGGCGACCCCGACCGCTACCGTGCGGCCCACCGGGACCTCGCCGCGCTGCTCGGCGGGACGGGCCCCCTGCACGAGCGCCTCGCGGCGTTCCGCGACGGCGACCGCCTCCCGCTCGCGCACCTGGACACCGCGCTGACGGCCGCGGCCGGCGCCCTGCGTGCGCGCACCGCGTCCGCGCTGGGGCTGCCGCCGGGCGAGGAGGTGACGCTCGAGGTCGTCGACGACGCCCCCTGGAGCGGCTTCAGCCGGTGGATCGGCCCGCTGCGCTCGGCCGTCGCGGTCAACGGGGGCATCGGGCACCGCGTGACCCACCTGCCGCTGCTGGTCGCGCACGAGGCCTACCCGGGCCACCACACCGAGCACTGCCGGGTGGCGGCCGACCCCACGCGCCGCCCCGAGCGCGCGGTCTTCCTCGCCCGCACCCCGCAGAGCCTCGTGGCCGAGGGCGCGGCCGAGCTGGGGCTCGAGGTCGTCGTCGGGGCGGGCTGGGGGCGCTGGAACGCCGAGGTGCTCGCCGCGGCGGGCGTGCCCGTCGACCTCGGGCGCGCCGAGCTCGGGGAGGCCGTCGAGACGGTGATGGCCCGGCTCGCGCCCGTCCGCCAGGACGCCGCGCTGATGCTGCACGCCGAGCACCGGCCGCCCGGCGAGGTCGTCGCGCACCTGCGTCGCTGGCTGCTGGTGGACGAGGCGCGGGCGCGCCGGATGCTCGAATTCCTCGGCCACCCGCGCTGGCGCACGCACACCACCACCTACGTCGAGGGCGTGCGGCTGCTGCGGCCCTGGCTGACCGGCGCGCCCCGCGACGTGGTCACGGCGCGTCTCGCCCGGGTGCTCGACGACCCGCCGACGCCCGCCGAGCTGCGGGCGGGGCCGCCGTCGTCCGGGCCCACCGCCCCGCCATCGCCGCCCCGAGCGCGCGCCGGGTGGGCGCCGTGGCTGCGCCGAACGGTCGGAGGACGGCGCGCCGCGTCCGGGAACCGATGAGCCACGTCACCAACTCGTCACGTTCGGCGCGTGACGACGACCGGCTACCGGCGGTAGCGTCCGCGCCGACGGACCCGCACCGGATGCGGGGCGTCCGGGGAGGCCGGTAGTGGCAGATCGGAGCGGGACGGGGACGCCAGGCGCCTCCACGGCGTCCGTGTCTGCGGCCGGCGCGACGCGACCGCCCCGGCCCGGTCCCGGGGGAGGGCCGGCACCCGGTCCTGTCCCGCGATGGCGCAGGACGGCCCCCGGGCCGCGCCACCGCGCCGTCGAGCCGCCCGACTAGTCGACCCGTTCCGGCGAGGAACCAGTGGTCGCGGGTGCCGTGGCCGCTCGAGGGAGTTGTCGTGAGCGCAGCACCAGCCGAGCGTCCCGCTTCCGTGAGCCCCACCAGCACCCCCGACGGGCGCCGCTGTTACGTCATCGACACCTCGGTCCTGCTCAGCGACCCGTGGGCCCCGACCCGCTTCGCCGAGCACGAGGTCGTCCTCCCGCTCGTGGTCGTCTCCGAGCTCGAGGCCAAGCGCCACCACTCCGAGCTGGGGTGGTTCGCCCGGGAGGCCCTGCGCCTGCTGGACGACCTCCGCATCCGGCACGGCCGTCTGGACGAGCCGCTGCCGATGACCCCCGAGGGCGGCACGCTGCGCGTCGAGCTCAACCACACCGACCCCTCGGTGCTGCCCGCGGGCTTCCGCACCGCGGAGAACGACAGCCGCATCCTCGCCTGCGCCCTCAACCTGGCGGCGGACGGCCACGTCGTCACCCTCGTCACCAAGGACATGCCGCTGCGCGTCAAGGCGGCCTCGGTCGGCCTGCCCGCCGACGAGTACCACGGCCAGGACGTCACGACGACGGGCTGGACGGGCACCGCCGAGGTCGCCGCGACGCCCGACGAGGTGTCCTCGCTGTTCGCCGACGGCGTCACCGACGTCGAGGAGGCGCGCGAGCTGCCGTGCCACACCGGGCTGCGCCTGCTCGGGGGTGGCTCGTCGGCGCTCGGGCGCGTCACGCCGGATAAGGAGGTCCGCCTCGTCCGCGGCGACCGCGACGTGTTCGGGCTGCACGGCCGCTCCGCCGAGCAGCGCATCGCGATCGACCTGCTCACCGACCCCGACATCGGCATCGTGTCCCTCGGCGGCCGCGCCGGCACCGGCAAGTCCGCGCTCGCCCTCTGCGCCGGCCTCGAGGCGGTGCTCGAGCGCCAGCAGCACCGCAAGGTCGTCGTGTTCCGGCCCGTCTACGCGGTCGGGGGCCAGGACCTCGGCTACCTGCCCGGCGGCGAGAACGAGAAGATGGCGCCCTGGGCCCAGGCGGTGTTCGACACGCTCGGCGCGCTCGTGTCGTCGAACGTGGTCGAGGAGGTCATCGAGCGCGGGATGCTCGAGGTCCTGCCGTTGACCCACATCCGCGGGCGTTCGCTGCACGACGCGTTCGTCATCGTCGACGAGGCGCAGTCGCTGGAGCGCAACGTGCTGCTCACCGTGCTCTCGCGGCTGGGCACCAACTCGCGGGTCGTGCTCACCCACGACGTCGCCCAGCGCGACAACCTGCGCGTGGGCCGGCACGACGGCGTGGCCGCGGTGATCGAGAAGCTCAAGGGCCACCCGCTGTTCGCCCACGTCACACTGACCCGCTCCGAGCGCTCGCCGATCGCCGCGCTCGTCACGGAGATGCTGGAGGGCGAGCGGCTGTAGGTGCCCCCGGGATGGCAGCGAACGGGTATCTCGTGCGCATAGAAGCAGCGAGATACCCGTTCGCTGCACCGGCGGGCGGTCACCAGCCCGTGGGCAGGGGCCGTCCCTCGGCGAAGCCGGACGCCGACTGCACGCCGAGCACCGCGCGCTCGTGGAACTCCTCGAGCGTCGCGGCCCCGGCGTACGTGCACGCCGAGCGGACGCCGGCGGTGATGCTGTCGAGCAGGTCCTCGACGCCCGGGCGCTGGGGGTCCAGGCGCATGCGCGAGGACGAGATGCCCTCCTCGAACAGGCCCTTGCGGGCGCGGTCGAACGCGGAGTCGCCGCGCGTGCGGGCGGTGACGGCGCGCTTGGACGCCATGCCGAACGACTCCTTGTACGGGGCGCCGTGCTCGTCGCGCTGCAGGTCGCCCGGCGACTCGTAGGTGCCGGCGAACCACGAGCCGACCATCACCGCCGACGCCCCGGCCGCCAGGGCGAGGGCGATGTCGCGCGGGTGGCGCACGCCGCCGTCGGCCCACACGTGCGCGCCCGCCTCCCGGGCCGCGGCGGAGCACTCGGCGACCGCGGAGAACTGGGGACGCCCGACACCGGTCGCCATCCGCGTCGTGCACATGGCGCCGGGGCCGACGCCGACCTTCACGATGTCGGCGCCCGCGGTGACGAGGTCGCGGGTGCCCTGCGCGGTGACGACGTTGCCGGCCACGACCACGGCCTCCGGCGCGGCCCCGCGGGCGGCGGCCAGGGCCCCGAGCATCTTCTCCTGGTGCCCGTGGGCGGTGTCCACCACCAGCACGTCGACACCCGCGGCGCCCAGCTCCTTGACCCGGGTCGCGACGTCGCCGTTGACCCCGAGCGCCGCGGCCACCCGCAGGCGCCCGTCGGCGTCCACGGCGGGGCGGTACACCTCGGCGCGCAGGGCGCCGGTACGCGTGAGGATGCCGGTCAGGCGCCCGGTGTCGTCCACCCCGAGCGCCGGGGTGCTCGCGTACGCCGGGTCCTGCAGCGCGTCGAAGACCTCGCGCGGCGGCGTGGTCACCGGCAGCGTGACCGCCGGGTGCAGCACGTCGGCGAGGCGGGTGAAGCGGTCGACACCGGCGCAGTCGGCCTCGGCGACGACGCCCACCGGGCGGCCCGCGTCGTCGACCACCACGACCGCCCGGTGCGCCCGCTTCGAGACGAGGTTGAGCGCGTCGGCCACGGCGTCGCCGGGGTGCAGCACGACCGGGGTGTCCCAGACGGTGTGCCGCGACTTCACGCCGGCCACGATGTCGGCGACCGCCGCCGGGTCGACGTCCTGCGGGATCACCGCGAGGCCACCGCGACGCGCCAGCGTCTCGGCCATCCGGCGGCCGCTGACCGCCGTCATGTTGGCCGCCACCACCGGGATCGTCGCGCCCGAGGGGTCGGCGACGGAGAGGTCGACGTCGAAGCGCGACGCCACGTCCGAGCGCGTCGGGACGAGGAAGACGTCGTCGTAGGTCAGGTCGTGGGGCGGGCGGTCGCCGTCGAGGAACTGCACGTGTCACGAGGTTACGCGGTCGGGGGTCGCTGCCAGGGTGGTGACGTGACCGTCCTCGGGACCCGTGCGCTGGGGCGCGCGGCGCTGGCCCGTCAGTTCCTGCTCGCACGAGCCGACGTGCCGGTGCTCGACGCCGTCGCGCACCTCGGCGGGCTGCAGGCCCAGGAGCCCCACGAGCCCTACACCGGGCTGTGGTCGCGGCTCGCCGGCTTCGACCCGGGCGAGCTGTCCGCGCTGCTCACCGGGCGACGCGTGGTGCGCACGCACCTCATGCGCCGCACGGTGCACCTCGTCACCGCCGACGACGCGCTGGCCTGGCGGACCCGCCACGACGCGATGCTGCGCCGGCGGATGCTCGGGGTGTACCGGCGCAGCCTCGGCGACACCGACCTCGACGCGCTGGCCGCCGCCGGCGCCGCCGTGCTGGGCGACGAGCCGCGCACCCTGCCCGAGGTCGGCCGGCTGCTGCTCGCGCGCTGGCCCGACCTCGCCCCGCGCGAGATCGGCGACGTCCTGACCTCGCTCGTGCCGCTGGTGCAGGTCCCGCCGCGCGGCGTGTGGGGGGAGACGGCGCCGGCGCGGTGCCTGCTGCTCGAGACCTGGCTCGGCCGGCCCGTCGGCGCGCTCGTGGACGGTGGCGACCCGGTGGGCGAGGCCCTCGTCCTGCGCCACCTCGCCGCCTTCGGTCCGGCCGCGACGACCGACGTCCGCGCGTGGTCGGGGTTGGCCGGGCTGCCTGCGGCGGCCGACGCCGTGCGCGACCGGCTCGTCGCGTTCCGCGACGAGCGGGGACGCGAGCTGCTCGACCTCCCCGACGCCCCGCGTCCCGGCGAGGACACCCCGGCGCCCGTGCGCTTCCTGCCCGCCTTCGACAACCTCGTGCTGGGCTACGACGACCGCTCGCGGTTCATCGACGACGCCCATCGCCGGCTGTCGGTGGCCGGGGCGCGGTTCGTGCTCGTCGACGGCCGCGTCGCGGCGACGTGGACCGTGGCCGACGGGACCGTCGTCGTCACCCCGCTCGTGCGCTTCTCCCGCGCCGACCGCACCGCGGTGGGGGAGGAGGGCCGGGCCCTCGCCGGCTTCCTGTCCGGCGGCGCCTCCCACCGCGTGACGATCACCGCGTCACCGCGGTAGAGCACGCCCGCGCCCGCGCCTCGAGGTAGCGCTGCTCCGGCCGGTTGAGGGTGCGGCCGGCCGCGCGCCGGTAGTGCTCGGCGGCGGCGGCGCGCTCTCCGCGCCGCTCGAGCAGGTGGGCACGGACGGCGTCCACGCGGTGGTGCCCGGCGAGTTCCGGGGCGAGGGCGTCGAGGCGGACGAGCGCTCCGCCGGGCCCGTCGACCATCGACAGCGCCACGATCCGGTTGAGCGTCACCATCGGGCCCGGGGCGAGCACCTCGAGGACCCCGTAGAGACCGAGGATCTGGGGCCAGTCGGTGTCACCGGCCCGCGCGGCCTCGTCGTGCACGGCCGCGATCGCCGCCTGTACCTGGTACGGGCCGGGCTCGGCGTCGGGCAGCGCACGTTCGAGCAGCGCGATGCCCTCGGTGATCGCGTCGGCGTCCCACCGGTCACGGTCCTGCTCGGCCAGCGGGACGAGGGAGCCGTCGGGGCGGGACCGTGCGGCCCGGCGCGCCTCGGTGAGCAGCATCAGCGCGAGGAGCCCGGTCACCTCGCCGTCGGTGGGCAGCCTCGCGTGCAGCTGGCGGGCGAGGCGCACGGCCTCGCCGGCGAGGTCGCCGCGTCGCAGCTGCGCGCCCGAGCTCGCCGTGTGCCCCTCGGTGAAGATGCGGTAGAGGACCTCGAGCACAGCGGGCAGTCGCTCGGCGCGCTCGGCCGGGGTGGGCTGGGCGAACACCGCGCCCGCCGCCGCGATGCGGGCCTTGGCGCGGCTGATGCGTTGCGCGACGGTCGCCTCGGCGACGAGCAGGCCGCGGGCGATCTCGGCCGTGGTCAGCCCACCGACCGCCCGCAGCGTCAGCGCCACCTGCGCCGGCGGGGTCAGGCACGGATGGCAGCACAGCACCAGCAGGGCCAGCGTGTCGTCGGTGCCCCGGACGGGGTCGCCCGCCGGGACCTCCCGTCGCGCGTCGTCCTCCTCGCGCCGTCGCCGCGCCGACTCCCGGCGCCAGGTCTCCACCAGGCGTCGGGACGCCGTGGTGACCAGCCACCCGGTCGGGTTGTCGGGCACGCCGTGGAGCGGCCACGCCGTCGACGCGGCCAGCAGCGCCTCCTGCAGGGCGTCCTCGGCTTCGTCGAAGTCGCCGTGGCGGCGCACCAGCCCGCCGAGCACGGTCGGGGCGAGCTCGCGGAGCACCGCCTCGGTGCTCACCCGTCGAGGTCCCAGCCACTCATGTCCAGCACCGGGCGGACCTCGACCAGCCCCCACCGCGCGTCGGGCACCTGGCCGGCGATCTCCACCGCCCGTGCCTCGTCGGCCACGTCCACCAGGAAGAACCCCGCGAGGTGCTCCTTGACCTCGGCGAACGGGCCGTCCCCGGTGGTGGTCCGACCGTCCCGTCGGGTGACCCGCCGCCCCAGGGCGGGGTCGGCGAGGCCCTCGGACGCCACCAGCTCCCCGGACGCCGCGAGCGCGTCGGAGAGACGGAAGTGCGCCGGCCCGAACTCCTCGCGCTCGGCCTCGGTGAGGGCCTCCCAGCGCTCCTGGAACCCGGGATTGCTGTGGATCATCACGAGGTACTTCACGGCGGCCTCCTCGAACTCGGTGGGATTCTCCCTCCGCTCCTGTGTCGAGACCGCGGTCGCGGTCTCGACACCCCACCGGACGGCGTCCGCACCGGGACGCCGCGAGCCGGGGAGGACACCCGCATGAGCACTACCACGACCACCCGGGACGAGACCGCGATCCTGGCCGTCCTGCAGGAGCACGCCGACGCCATCCGGGCCCGCGACGCCGAGCGCACCATCGCCGCGTTCGACCGGACGGTCGTGCGGTACGACCTCGCGCCTCCGCTGGCCCAGGTCAACGGCACGGTCGAGGAGGACGCCGCGGGGCTGCGGGCGTGGTTCGCGACCTTCGACGGTCCGGTGCAGATCACCCACCGCGACCCGACCGTCGTGGCCGACGGCGACGTCGCGTTCGTCCACACGCTGACCAGCATGACCGCGACGCCCACCGGGACGACGGAATCGTTCACCCTCTGGTTCCGCTCCACCTACGGACTGCGTCGTCTCGACGGCGCGTGGGCCGTCGTGCACCAGCACGAGTCGGTGCCGTTCCACATGGACGGCTCGTTCGCCGCGGCGGTCGGGCTGACGCCCTGATCACAGGGCGACCCGTGATCGCGGCGGGCAGAGTGGACGCGTGTCCACGGTGCTCCCCCGCTCGCGCGCGACCGCCCTCGCCCGGCTCTTCCGCGTCGTCGCGATCGCCGAGGCCTGCTCGTGGATCGGGCTGCTGATCGGGATGGCGTTCAAGTACCTCGTCGTGTTCGACGACCTCGGCGTCCGGGTGTTCGGGCCGATCCACGGTGCGCTGTTCGTGGCATACGTCGTCGTCGCGCTGGTGACGGCGCGCGTGTTCCGGTGGCGCCCGGCGACGACGGTGCTCGCGCTGCTGGCGAGCATCCCGCCGGCCGCGACCGTCTGGTTCGAGCGCCGCGCGGTGCAGCGGGGCGAGCTGGATCGGCCGGGCGAGCGAACGGGGACTTCGCGCGCATAGAAGCAGCGAACGGCGCGTTCGCTGCGTTCGTCAGGGCAGCAGGCCGCGCACCGTCTCCAGGGTGTCGGCCTCGGCCGCGGTCTTGTCGTCGCGGTAGCGCACGACGCGGGCGAAGCGCAGGGCCACGCCGCCGGGGTAGCGGGTCGAGGTCTGGACGCCGTCGAGCTCGACCTCGACGACGATCTCGGGCCGCAGGTACACCGCCCACGAGTCGCGGTGGGTCTCGTGCTGCGGGAACGTCGCGGTCTGCCAGCGCAGGGTCTCGTCGGTCATGCCCTTGAAGGTCTTGCCGATCATCACGAAGCCGGCGTCGGTCCGGGCGCCGAGGTGGATGTTCGACAGCCACCCGCGCCGCCGGCCCGATCCCCACTCGCACGCCAGGACGACGAGGTCGAGGGTGTGCGACGGCTTGACCTTCTGCCACGCCCGGCCCCGGCGCCCCGCCGAATAGGTCGAGTCGAGCGCCTTGACCATCGAGCCCTCGTGCCCCGCGGCCAGCGAGGCCTCGACCGCGTCGGCCGCCTCCTGCGCGCTCGGGCGGACGACGCCGGGCATGACGTTGTCGGGTGCGATCGCCGCGAGCTCGGTGCGGCGGCGCTCCAGCGGCTCGTCGACGAGGTCGACGCCGTCGCGGTGCAGGCAGTCGAAGAACCACGGCTGCAGGCCGGTGGCGCCGAACGCCTTCATCGTCTCCTGGAACGGCCGCGGCCGGCCGTCGTCCTGCAGCGCGAGGATCTCCCCGTCGAGCACCACGGACTCCACCGGCAGCGACCGGAGCAGAGCGACGGTGTCGGGCACGCCGGAGGTGATGTCCCGCAGGGTCCGCGTGAAGACGCGCACCTCCTCGCCGCGGCGGTGGCACTGGATGCGGGCGCCGTCGAACTTCTGCTCGACGACGACCTCGGTGCCCAGCTCCTCCAGCGCGGCGTCGAGCGAGTCACCCGGCGACGCGAGCATCGGGCGCACGGGACGGAGGACCTCGAGACCGATGGCGCCGAGGTCCCCGCCGGTCAGCGCCACGTGGGCGGTCTCCGGCAGCCGCCCGGAGAGCATGAACGCGCGCCGCACGGCGTCCGCGGGCACCTCGGCGGCCGCCGCGACCGCCTCGATCATGATCCCCTCGAGCGCGCCCTGCCGGAGCTCGCCGCCGAGCAGCCGCACGAGGAAGCGGCCCTCGTCGTCGGTGGCCGCGTCCATCAGCGCGCCGAGCTCGGCCGCGCGGCGCGCACCGACCCCGCTGCCCGATCCCGCCATGGCCGCCAGCCGGTCGAGGGCGGCGTCGACGTCACCGACGGTCAGCGAGCACTCCGCCGCCGGCGTCGGGGACACCGCCTGTAGCGTGCGCCAACCGATGCCGGTGCGCCCCTGGAGCATCTCGCCCGCGAGCCACGCCGTCGCCGCCCGGACCTCGGCGGGCTCGAGGCGGGCGAGCAGCGCCGACAGCGTCGCGGTCTTGGCCTTGCGCGAGCGCGTCGCCGCCACCTCGCCCGAGGCGGCGACGACGTCGCCCAGGAGGGTCACGTCCGGTCGACCCTCGTCATCGCCAGCACGTCGAGGGCGTCGTCGAGCTGCTCCTGGGTGAGTTTGCCGTCGGCGACGTAGCCCTCGTCCTCGATGACCTCGCGGATCGTCTTCCGCTCCTTCATCGCGGTCTTGGCGATCTTCGCGGCCTCCTCGTACCCGAGCAGGCGGTTGAGCGGGGTGACGATCGCCGAGGACGACTCGGCGTACCGGCGGCACTGGTCGGCGTTGGGCTCGGTGCCCTCGAGCACGCGGTCGGCGAGCAGCCGCGCGGCGGCCGAGAGCAGGCGGGCGGACTCGAGGACGTTGTAGCCCATCACCGGCATCATGACGTTGAGCTCGAGGTTGCCCTGGCTGCCGGAGAACGCGACGGTCGCGTCGTTGCCCATGACCTGGGCGCAGACCATCATCGTCGCCTCGCAGATCACCGGGTTGACCTTGCCCGGCATGATCGACGAGCCCGGCTGCAGGTCCGGGATGTGGATTTCGGCGAGGCCGGTGGAGGGACCCGACGACAGCCAGCGGATGTCGTTGGCGATCTTGTAGAGGCTGACCGCGACGGTGCGCAGCGCGCCGGAGGCCTCGACCAGCCCGTCGCGGGCGCCCTGGGCCTCGATGTGGTCGCGGGCCTCGGTGAGCTCGGGGATCTCGGTGGCCTGGCGCAGCCGCTCGACGACCTGGCCGCCGAAGCCCTCGGGCGTGTTGATCCCGGTGCCGACGGCCGTGCCGCCGATGGGCAGCTCGGCGAGCCGGGGCAGGACCGCGCGCAGCCGCTCGGTGCCGTGGCTGCACTGGCTGGCCCAGCCGCCCGCCTCCTGGCCGAGGGTGATCGGCACGGCGTCCATGAGGTGGGTGCGGCCGGCCTTGACGACGTGGCGCCAGTCCTGCGCCTTGCGGTTGAGCACGGCCCCGAGGTGGTCGAACGCCGGGACGGTGTCGCGCACGATCGCCTCGGCGGCGGCGAGGTGGATCGTGGTGGGGAAGACGTCGTTCGAGCTCTGCGAGGCGTTGACGTGGTCGTTCGGGTGAACCTTGTGGCCCGAGGCCCGCGAGGCCAGCGTCGCGATGACCTCGTTGGCGTTCATGTTCGAGCTGGTGCCCGAGCCGGTCTGGAAGACGTCGATCGGGAACTGGTCGTCGTGGGCGCCCGAGGCCACCTCATCGGCAGCGGCCGCGACGGCGTCGGCGACGTCACCGTCGAGCACCCCGAGGTCCTTGTTGACCCGCGCGCACGCGCCCTTGACCAGCCCGAGCGCCCGGATCTGGGCGGGCTCGATCGGACGCCCGGAGATCGGGAAGTTCTCGACGGCGCGCTGGGTCTGCGCGGCCCACAGCGCGGTGGCCGGCACCCGGACCTCGCCCATGGTGTCGTGCTCGGTCCGGTACTCCTGTTCCTCGGTCATGCCGCGCAGTCTCGCACCGGGATCAGGAGACCACCTGCACGGTGTCGCCCGGCGACAGGTCGGAGAAGAACCGCTGCGACGCGCTGCGCCCGAGGTGGATGCAGCCGTGCGAGCGGTCGCTCAAGCTCCCCTTGTGGAACGCGATCGCCGGGGCGAAGAACACCGAGTTCGGCATCGGCACGTCGAAGATGTTGCTGACGTGGTCGCGGTCCTTGTAGTCGACCGAGAACGTGCCGGTCGGCGTCGGGTCCTTGCGGGTGCCGCCGAGGGCGCCGACCGGGCCGTAGGTGACGTTGCCCGCCCCGTCCAGCAGCCACGCCTGGCGCGACGAGAGGTCGACGCACGCGTCGGCGGTGGAGGAGCAGGGCGTCCCGGCGGCGAGGGCGGGCACGGCCGCGGGGGCGGCCGGCGCGGCCACCGGGGCCGGGGCGGGTGCCCGGGCGACGGCGGTGGCGGTCACGGCGGCGGGCTCGACCGCGGGCGCCGCGACCGGGGCCGGGGCGGCCACCGGCGCGGGGGCGGATGCCGGCCCGACGAGGGCCGATCCCGCCGCGAGCACCCCGAGCACGGCGACCAGGGCGACGAGCATCCCCAGCATCGTCTTCTCGGACGGGGGACGGACGGGCGACGACACGAGGACCTCCGTGGCCGGGGGTGGACCAGTTGGTCGTGGTGGATACCCCGGGAGGACCGGGATCATCCCACCGCGTGGACCGCGGCGCCGACCACCACGCCGTTCGGGTGGGGAGGGCTCCGCGTTACAGCGCCTCGATGCCCCACACGGGGCCGTCCTCGTCGTCGCTCGCCCCGAGGTCGATGGCGGAGTACTGACGCAGCTTCTGCAGCCGGTGCCATGCGTCGATCATCCGGACCGTGCCGGACTTGGAGCGCATGACGATCGACTGCGTGGAGGCCCCGCCCGCGCGGTAGTGCACGCCGCGCAGCAGATCGCCGTCGGTGACGCCGGTGGCGCAGAAGAAGATGTTCTCGCCGCGCACCAGGTCGTTGGTCTGCAGCACGCGGTCGAGGTCGTGGCCCGCGGCCAGCGCCTTCTCGCGCTCCTCGTCGTCCTTGGGCCACAGCTTCGCCTGCAGCGCGCCGCCCATACAGGCCATCGCGCACGCCGTGATGATGCCCTCGGGCGTGCCCCCGATGCCGAGCAGCACGTCGACGCCGCTCTCGGGCCGTGCCGCAGCGATGGCGCCGGCGACGTCGCCGTCGGAGATGAAGCGGATGCGGGCCCCGGCGTCGCGGATGTCCTGCACCAGCTGGTCGTGGCGCGGCCGGTCGAGCACGACGACGGACACGTCGGAGACGTTGACGCCCTTCGCCTTCGCGATGGCTCGCACGTTGTCGCGCACCGGCCGGTCGATGTCGACGACGTCGGCGCACTCGGGGCCGACCGCGAGCTTCTCCATGTAGAAGACGGCGGACGGGTCGAACATCGCGCCCCGCTCGGCCACCGCGAGGACGGCGAGCGCGTTGGGCATGCCCTTGGCCATCAGGGTGGTGCCGTCCACGGGGTCGACGGCGACGTCGCAGTCCGGGCCGTCGCCGTTGCCGACCTCCTCGCCGTTGAACAGCATCGGGGCCTCGTCCTTCTCGCCCTCCCCGATGACCACGGTGCCGCGCATCGACACCGAGCCGATGAGCTTGCGCATGGCGTCGACCGCGGCGCCGTCCCCGCCGTTCTTGTCGCCGCGGCCCACGAACCGCCCGGCGGCCATGGCCGCGGCCTCGGTGACGCGGACGAGCTCCATCGCGAGGTTGCGGTCGGGGGGCTCGTGGCTGCGGGCGGCGTCGGCGGGTGCGGGATCCTGCGGGGTCACCGGGAGGCACCTCCGGGAGGGTGGGACGGCGGGCGTGGGCCCGGCCTCGGGCCGGGGCCGCCATCCTCGCAGACTTCAGCGGCGTCCAGGGCGGTCCGCGAGGTCACCACCGGTCGCGGGGCGGCGGGCCCCACCCGTCGCCCGGCCCGCTCGCCTGCCCGGTGCGGGGCACGCCCACGCGCTCGTCGGGGCGCTCGGCGCCGTTCGGTCGGCCCGTCCACGCCTGGTGGTCGGCCTGCGGGCCGCCGGTGGGCAGCGCGCCCGACGGGTGGGGCTCCTCCACCGGACGGCGCGGTGCGGACGCCGCGGGGTGGCCCGGGTCGTCCGTGGGCCCGGCGTCGTGGGGACCGGTGTGCCACGCCGCGGTCGGCTCCTCGTGCGCGGGCGCCGACCACCCGCCGGTGGCGTCCGGGCCCGCGGTCGGGGCCGTGGTGCCGTGCACCGCGGCCGCCACGCCCTCGCGGGACAGGGAGTGCACGCTCTCGCGCAGGGCGCGGGTCGCCGCGGCGCGCAGCTCGGCGGAGAAGCGCGGCGACGGCGCGAAGCGGCCGAAGGTGTCGCGCAGGAAGTGCAGCAGCAGCGTCGCGGTCGAGCGCGAGCGCCACATCGTCCAGCCGACGTAGAGGTCGCGGCCGTAGGGCTGGACGAGCAGCATCGCGCGCTCGCTGTACTGGCGGAACACCAGAACCGGCACGCCGGCCACGGTGGACGGCACCACCTCGGCGGGGCTGCGGCGGGCGGCCGCGGCGGCGCGCACGTACTCGTAGGCGCCGGCGGCGGCCTCCCCGCGGCCTTCGATCAGGCGGGCGTGCTCGGCGATCGGCTCCTTCGCGGGCGCGAAGAACGACGCGACGCCCGCCAGGTAGAGCACGAGGATGACCACCCCGAGCAGCGCCGACACCGCGTCGGTGAACGCGTCCGGGGACGACATCGACGCCAGGTAGTCGATGACGACCTTGACCAGCAGCAGCACGGTCGGCGCCACGAGGAACAGCAGCGTGCGCATGAGGTGCGGCGCGAGCATCCGGTAGGTGACGACGTCGTCGACGAGGCCGTCGGGCTCCGCGTGCTGCTGGATCCCACGGTGGTAGTCGGCGTGGGCGTCGACGACCGCGCGGTCGAGATCCTGCTCGTGCGGGATGTCCCCGGGCGGGCCGTACGGGCTGCTCATGGCCGCCGAGTCTGCGCCATCGCGCGGGCCACGTGGTGTCACCTCACCCGCGCGCCGTCCTCCCGGGGTCGTCGTCCGCGGCGGCCTCGTGCAGGACGGTCTCGACGCGCTCGCGCGCCCCGGCCAGGTGGCGCTCGCAGATCCGCGCCAGCGCCTCGCCCCGCTCCCAGAGCGCCAGCGAGTCCTCCAGGCTCAGCCCGCCCGCCTCGAGGCGCGCGACCACCTGCGCGAGCTCGTCCCGCGCCTGCTCGTAGCCCGGCTCGGCCTCGCCGTCGGGGTCACCGTCCGCCATGACCCGATCCCATCACGGCCGCGTCCCGTGCCAGCGAAGTGGCGTCACGGACGTTCAGTGTCCGCAACGCCACGTCGCTGATCCCCCGCCTGGTCGCTCTCGGTCACCACGGCGTGCAGGGCGCCGTCGGCGAGGCGCACCCGGAGGTGGTCGCCGGGCGACGGGGTGCCCGCCGAGCGCAGGACCGGGGCGTCGACGGCGTCCCCGTGCTGGACGATCGCGTAGCCACGGGCCAGGGTCGCCGCCGGCCCGAGGGCGGTCAGCGACGCGGTGAGGTGGCGCAGGTCGGCGGCGCGCGCGGTGAGGCCCGCGTCGAGCACCTGGCGGGCGCGGGCGCGCAGGGCCGCGACGGCGTCCTCGCGCGCGGCCACCGGGCCGAGCGGGTCGGCCAGCACCGGGCGGCGGCGCAGCGCGGCCAGGGCGGCGTCCTCGCGCTCGACCCACGCGTGCAGCGCGCGGTGGGCGCGGCGGCGCAGCTGGGCGAGGTGCGCGGTCTCCTCGGCGAGGTCGGGGACGATCCGCTTGGCCGCGTCGGTGGGCGTCGCCGCGCGGACGTCGGCGACGTGGTCGACGAGCGGGGTGTCGGGCTCGTGCCCGATCGCCGAGACCACCGGCGTCCGGCACGCCGCCACGCCCCGGCAGAGCGCCTCGTCGGAGAAGGGCAGCAGGTCCTCGACGCTGCCGCCGCCACGCGCCAGCACGATCACGTCGACGTCGGGGTCGCGGTCCAGGGCGCCCAGCGCGTCGAGGATCTCCGGCACCGCCTGCGCGCCCTGGGTCGGGGTGTTGCAGGTGCGGAACCGCACCGCCGGCCACCGCGCCGTCGCGACCGTCGTGACGTCGTGCTCGGCGGCGCTCGCGCGCGAGGTGATGAGCCCGACGCAGCGCGGGAGCCGGGGCGGGCGGCGCTTGCGGGCGGGGTCGAACAGGCCCTCGGCGGCCAGCAGCGCCCGCAACCGCTCGATGCGTGCGAGCAGCTCGCCCACCCCGACGGGACGGATCTCGTCGACGCGCAACGACAGCGTGCCCCGGCCGAAGAAGTACGACGGCTTGCCGTGCACCACCACCCGTGCACCCTCGGCCAGCGGCGGTACCGCGCCGCGCACCATCGACGTCGGCGCGGTGAGGCCCAGCGAGACGTCCGCGGCCGGGTCGCGCAGGACCAGGAACGCCGTCGACGAGCCCGGGCGGGCGGTGACCTGCGTGAGCTGGCCCTCCACCCACACGCTGCCGAGGCGGTCGATCCAGGCCGCGATCTTGCGCGCCACCGTGCGGACCGGCCAGGGCTCCTCGGCGCTGGTGGCGGGCGGGGTGGTCACGCCGTCGTCACCCGGGTGTCAGCCCTGCTGCTGCGAGAGCGTCGCGATGCGGTTGGTCAGCATCGTGACGAACGGTGGGCGGTCGGCGTGCTCCTGCTCCCACTCCAGCAGCTCGATGACCTGCTCGATCGACAGCGCGCGCAGCTTGCCGCGCAGCTGGGCGATGGTCATGGTCTCGTAGCCGGGCAGGGCGTCGGGGGTCACCGAGGCTGTCGCGCCGGCCTCGCCGACGATGCCGAGCGCGGGCGCGTGGTGGCCGTTGGTGCGCCGCGGCGTCTCGCCGAGGTCGGCCGCGTACCCGGGGGCGTCGTCGTATTCGGCGTCGTAGGCATCCGCGTCGTACGAGTCGTAGCCGCTGGGCAGCGCCTCGGGCAGGTCGTCGTCGAAGCGGGCCCACGACGGGGCCTCCTCCACCGGGCGCATCCCGTCGAGCGCGGTGTCGCCCTTGATGGCGAGCTCGGTGACCACCTGCTGGGCGCGCATGCCCAGCTGCAGCACGCGGCTGACCGCGGTGATGGGCAGGCCCGCGACGGTGCGCGGGAGATCCCGGGCCTCCTCGACGGCGGCGACGACGAGACCGGCGGCGACCCGCACCGGGAACGGCAGCGAACTCATGTGCACAGGGTGCCAGCAGAACGCGGTCGGTGTGCGAACGACCACCCGCGGGCCCGCGAGGCCCGGTCCGCGACCCCCGTCGCCCGTAGGCTGGGGTCATGTCCACCGATCACGAGGCAGGCGCGACGACCCCGCGGGTGCTGCTCGCGAAGCCCCGCGGGTACTGCGCGGGCGTCGACCGGGCCGTGGTCGCGGTGGAGAAGGCCCTCGAGACCTACGGCGCCCCGGTGTACGTCCGCAAGGAGATCGTGCACAACCGCCACGTCGTGACGACGCTGGCGGCCCGCGGCGCGGTGTTCGTCGACGAGACCGACCAGGTGCCCGAGGGTGCGACGGTCGTCTTCTCCGCCCACGGGGTGTCCCCGGCCGTGCACGCCGAGGCCGCCGCCCGCGAGCTGCGCACGGTCGACGCCACGTGCCCGCTGGTCACGAAGGTGCACCAGGAGGCCAAGCGTTTCGCGCGCGACGACTACGACATCCTGCTCATCGGCCACGAGGGCCACGAGGAGGTCGAGGGCACCGCCGGCGAGGCGCCCGACCACGTGCAGCTGGTCGACGGACCCGCCGCGGTCGACGGGGTCACGGTGCGCGACCCCGAGAAGGTCATCTGGCTCTCGCAGACCACGCTGTCGGTGGACGAGACGCTCGAGACCGTGCGCGCCCTGCGCGAGCGCTTCCCGTCGCTGTCCGATCCGCCCTCGGACGACATCTGCTACGCCACGCAGAACCGCCAGGTCGCGGTCAAGCAGATGGCGCCCGAGTGCGACCTCGTGCTCGTCGTCGGCTCGCGCAACTCGTCGAACTCCGTGCGCCTCGTCGAGGTCGCCCTGCAGGCCGGCGCCTCGGCGTCGCACCTGGTCGACCACGCGGGCGAGATCGACGAGGCCTGGCTCGAGGGCGTGACGACGGTGGGGGTCACCAGCGGCGCCTCGGTGCCGGAGATCCTCGTCGGCGAGGTCCTGCACTGGCTGGCCGACCGCGGCTGGGTCGACGTCGAGGAGATCACCACGGCGAACGAGAAGCTGACCTTCTCGCTGCCCCGCGAGCTCAAGCGGGACATGAAGCCGCAGGCGGTCCGCTAGCCGGCCCCGTTGTCCTCGGGGCGCGGGCACCGCACAGTGTCCCCGTGCTGCTGGCCCTGACCCTGCTGACCGGGGGCGCGCTGCTCACCCTGGTGCTCGGGGTGGCCGGCGGCGGCGACCCGGTCGCGGTCCTCCCGCTCGGCGTCGCGTTCGCGCTGCTCGCGACGGTGGGCTTCCGGTGGGTGCAGCGGCGGGGGAGCCGCGCGTGGTCGGCGGTCCACGTCGTCGTCGGGCTGGTGCTCGCGTCGGTGGTGTTCGCGCTCGCGCCCGGCGTCGGTCCCACGCTGTTCCTCGTCGTGCTGGTCAGCCAGTGCGTGCTGCTGCTCCCGCTGCCCGTGACCGTCGTGGTGATCGCGATGGTCCCGATGGTGCACACCGGGATGCCGCTGATGGACGCGGTACGCGAGGGCCTCGGCACCCTGGTCGCGGTCGTGTTCGCCGCGGTCGTCACCGAGCTCCTGCGCCGCGAGCAGGCGATGCGCCGGGAGCTGGCCACCGCGCACCAGCAGCTGCGCGACCAGGCGGCCCAGGCCGAGCGCCTCGCGCTGGCCCAGGAGCGCAACCGGGTCGCGCGCGACATCCACGACGGCCTGGGCCACTCGCTGACCGTGGTGCAGATGCAGCTGCAGGCCGCCCGGGCGCTGCTCGCGAGCGGCCGCGACGCTGCGGACGAGCAGGCGGACGAGGTGCTCGCCAAGGCCCAGCACCAGTCACAGGAGGCCCTCGCCGAGGTGCGCCGGTCGGTGGGCGCGCTGCGTGAGGCGCGGGTCGTCCCGCCGTTGCCCGAGGCGCTGCGGGCGCTGGCGGAGGAGAGCGCGGCGGCCGGCCTGCCCACCGAGGTCGCGGTGGCCGGCGACGAGCGCCCGCTCCCCGACCCCGCCCGCGAGGCCCTCTTCCGCGCCGCGCAGGAGGGGCTGACCAACGTGCGCAAGCACGCCGAGGCGCACCGCGCGGAGCTGTGCCTGGAGTACGCGGACGGCGCGGTGCGCGTCGCGGTGCGCGACGACGGTCGGGGCAGCGACGGAACGGCCCCCGGTTTCGGGCTGGTCGGGCTGCGCGAGCGCGCCGAGCAGCTCGGCGGGCGCCTCGAGCTCGCCCCCGCGCCGGGGGGCGGCAGCGTCCTGACGGTCGAGGTGCCCGCGTGAGCGCCGACCGCCCGGTGCGGCTGCTGCTGGTGGACGACCAGGCGCTGTTCCGGGAGGCCCTGA
>JAQSWW010000079.1 GCA_029266415.1 Actinomycetospora sp.
CCCCATGAGCTTCTTCGTGCGCCCCGCGGGCGAGGGCGAGCGCTACGCGTTCGACGGCGCGACGTTCACGGTGAAGGCGAGCGGCACGGACACCGAGGGCCGCGTCGCGGTGATGGAGCAGTCGGGCCCCGCCGGGCTGACCGTCCCCGCGCACACCCACGAGGGCGAGGACGAGATGTTCTACCTCCTCGACGGTGAGCTGCGGGGCTTCTGCGGCGACGAGCACTGGACGGCGTCGGCCGGGGCGTTCCTCTTCCTGCCCCGCGACGTGGAGCACGGCTTCGAGGTCGTCGGCGACCACCCCGCCCGTGCGCTGACGATCGTGGGCCCGGCGCGGTTCGACCGCCTGGTGGTGGCGCAGGGCCACCGACTGAACCCTTGATAGGCAAGTCACGACTTGCCTATGCTGGGCTCCCGTGGCGGACGTCTACCGGGCCCTCGACGACGAGACACGGCGTCTCATCCTCGACGAGCTCGCCGCCCGCGACGGCCAGACCCTGTTCGAGATCTGCACCGTCCTGCTGACCCGGCACCGGCGCACGTCCACCCGGCAGGCGGTCTCGCAGCACCTCGCGGTGCTCGAGGAGGCCGGCCTGGTGGTCACCGAGCGACGGGGCCGCTCCAAGTTCCACCACTTCGACCGCTCGCCACTCGCCGAGATCGCCCGGCGCTGGCCCACCCCCGCGGAGGACGACCCGTGAAGATCAAGCTGACCAGCATCTTCGTCGACGACCAGCGCGCCGCGCTGGCGTTCTACACCGATGTCCTGGGCTTCACCGTGCGGCACGACATCCCGCTGGGCGACGCCTCCTGGCTCACCGTCGTCTCACCGGAGGACCCCGACGGGCCCGAGCTGCTGCTCGAGCCGGCCGGGCACCCGGCGGTGAAGCCCTACCGGGACGCGCTCGTCGAGGACGGCATCCCGCTCGTCCAGTTCGCGGTCGACGACGTCGAGGCCGAGCACCGGCGCCTGACCGACAAGGGCGTCGTGTTCACCCAGCCGCCCACCGACGCCGGCCCGGTGATGGTCGCGGTGCTCGACGACACCTGCGGCAACCTCGTCCAGATCGTGAGCGAGAAGGCCCCCGCCTGAGCATCAGCCCCGCTCGATCGTCCGGCTCCGGCCCCGGAACTCGGCGATCACCTGCCCGTCGGCGGGCCGGGCGACGGTGATGTCGCAGACGCCGCTGCGCCCGAACCGGGTGCGCTCGACCGCGACGGCCTCCAGCTCGTCGCCCTCGCGGGCGGACGCGACGAAGACGATGTCCGCGGCGGCGGCGACCGTCACGGGCCCGTGGCTGTTGCAGGCGCAGGCGAACGCGGAGTCGGCGAGCACGAACAGGTAGCCGCCGTGGCACATGCCGTGCCCGTTGACCATCTCCGAGCTCACCCGCATCGTCAGACGCGCCCGCCCGTCGACGGCCTCGTGCAGCACCATGCCCAGCTTGCGGGACGCGGCGTCGTCGTCCCACATCCGCCGGACCGCGTCGACGACGGTCACTGCGCGTCCCGGGCCTGCTTGGCGACGAGGGTGAGCACGTCGTAGCGCGCGACCGACTCGCCGGCGGCGTTGGTGACGTCGGCGTCCCAGCGGACCTCGCCGTAGTCGGCGGTGTCGCGCGGGGTGATCTGCTTGGCGGTCAGGGTGATCGTCAGCTCGTCACCGAACTTCACCGGCGTCAGGAACCGCAGGGAGTCGACGCCGAAGTTGGCCAGCACCGGCCCGGGCGCCGGGTCGACGAACAGCCCGGCGGCGAACGAGACCACCAGGTAGCCGTGGGCCACGCGCTCGCCGAAGAACGGGTTGGCGGCCGCGGCCTCGGCGTCCATGTGGGCGTAGAAGGTGTCGCCGGTGAACTCGGCGAACTGCTCGACGTCCTCCTGCGTCACGCGTCGCGGCCCGCCGACGACGGTGTCGCCGATCCGCAGCTCCTCGAGGTGCTTGCGGAACGGGTGGACGTCGGCGACGGTCCGCTCGCTGCCGCGCACCCACCGCCCGGTGATCGCGGTGAGCATCTGCGGGCTGCCCTGCACCGCGGTGCGCTGCATGTGGTGGGCGACCCCGCGGATACCGCCCATCTCCTCGCCGCCGCCGGCGCGGCCGGGGCCGCCGTGCACGAGTTGGGGCATCGGCGAGCCGTGGCCCGTGGACTCGGGCGCGGCGGTCGCGTCGAGCACCAGCATCCGGCCGTGCCACGGCGCGGCGCCGAGGACGACCGTGCGGGCGACGTCGGGGTCGGCGGTGACGACCGAGCCGACCAGCGAGCCCTGGCCGCGGGCGGCGAGCTCGACGACCTGGTCGACGGTGTCGTAGGGCAGCACGGTGGAGACCGGGCCGAAGGCCTCGACCTCGTGGAAGGCGGCGGTGTCGGGGTCGCCGGTGAGCAGCACCGGGGACAGGAACGCCCCCCGCTCGGCGTCGGCGTCGACCACCTCGACGTGGTCGGGATCGCCGAACACCACGCGCCCGGCGCCGGTGAGCGCCTTCAGCGAGCGGCGCACCTCCTCACGCTGCTCGGTGCCCGCCAAAGCGCCCATCCGGACCTCGGGGTTCGCGGGGTCGCCGATCGTCACCGTCGCCAGCCGCGCCGTCACGGCCTCGACCACCGCGTCGACCTGTGCCGACGGCACGAACGCCCGGCGGATCGCCGTGCACTTCTGGCCGGCCTTGACCGTCATCTCGGTGGTGAGCTGCTTGACGTAGAGGTCGAACTCGGTGGTGCCCGGCGTGGCGTCCGGGCCGAGGATCGAGCAGTTCAGCGAGTCGGCCTCGGCGGTGAAGCGCACCGAGCGCGCCGTCAGTGTCGGGTGGGTGCGCAGGCGCGCCGCGGTGGACGCCGACCCGGTGAACGAGACGAGGTCCTGCTCGGTGAGGTGGTCGAACAGGTCGCCGACCGAGCCGGCCAGGAACTGCACCGCGCCCTCGGGCAGCAGGCCCGACTCGACGATCAGCCGCACCAGCTCGGCGGTGAGGAACGCCGTCGGCGTCGCCGGCTTGATGATCGTCGGGACGCCGGCCAGGAACGCCGGGGCGAACTTCTCCAGCGGGCCCCAGCACGGGAAGTTGTAGGCGTTGACCTGCACCGCGACGCCGTGCAACGGGGTCAGCACGTGCTGGCCCAGGAACACCCCGGTGCGCCCGAGCGGCTCGACGTCACCCTCGACGAGCACCGACCCGGCCGGCAGCTCGCGCTTGCCCTTCGACGCGTAGGCCTGGAGCACGCCGATGCCGCCGTCGACGTCGAACTTGGAGTCCCCGAGCGTCGCGCCCGTGCGGGCCGACACCGCGTACAGCTCCTCGCGGTGCTCGCGCAGGTGCCCGGCGAGGGCCTTGAGCAGCGACGCCCGCTGGTGGAACGAGAGCCCGCGCAATGCGGGCCCGCCGGTGCGCCGCCCGTACGCGGCGACCGCGGCCATGTCGATGCCGTCGGTGGCGAGCCGGCCGACCTCGTCGCCGGTGACGGCGTCGAACATCGGCCGCCCCTCGCCGGTGGAGGCCTGCCAGCGGCCCTGGACGTGGCTCTGGAGCACTGCGGTCATCGTCGGGCGCTTCCTCGCGGGGACGGGGGACTCAGGTGTCGTAGTCGACGACGAGGGTCTCGGAGACGGGCATCGACTGGCAGGTGAGCACGAAACCGGCGTCGACCTCGTCCTGCTCGAGGGCGAAGTTGCGGACCATCCGCACCTCGCCCTCGGTGATCTGGGCGCGGCAGGTGCCGCACACCCCGCCCTTGCAGGCGAACGGCAGGTCGGAGCGGACCTTCTGGGCGGCGTCGAGGACGGACACGTCGCGGGGCAGGGTGACCGCCGTGGAGCGGCCGTTGAGGACGACGGTCCCGGCCGCGCCCTCGCCGTCGTCGGACCCGTCGTCGTGCCGCACGGGCGCCGGCGGCGGGGCGTCGACGTAGAACAGCTCCTGGTGGACCCGCTCGCGGGGCACGCCGAGCTCGCGCAGCACGTCCTGCGCGTCGGTCACCATCCCGAACGGCCCGCACAGCCACCAGTGGTCGATGTCCGGCACCGGGATCAGGGCCCCGAGCAGCGTCCGCAGCTTGTCCGCGTCCAACCGGCCGCCGAAGATCTCGGCCTCCATCGGCTCGCGGGAGAGCACGTGGTCGAGCTGGAGCCGGTGGCGGTAGCGGTCCTTGAGGTCGGCCAGGTCCTCGGCGAACATCACCGTGTCGGTGCGCCGGTTGCCGTAGAGCAGCGTGACGTGGTTGTCCGGATGTGCGCCCAGCACCGTCGCGGCGATCGAGAGCACCGGGGTGATGCCCGAGCCGGCGGCGATCAGCGCGTGGTGCTCGCCGGCGGCCGTGGACGGGGTGAAGCGGCCCTCGGGCGGGCCGACCTCGAGCTCGTCGCCGACCGCGAGCCGGTCGACGAGCCACTCCGAGAACAGCCCGGTGTCGACGCGGCGCACCCCGATGCGGGGCGCGGCGCCCTCGGGCGCGCAGATCGAGTACGACCGGCGCTCCTCCCCCGCCTCAGTGTGCAGGCGCAGGGTCAGGTACTGGCCGGCGCGGAAGCGGTAGACCTCGGCGAGGTCGTCGGGGACGTCGAAGGTCACCGCGACGGCGTCGTCGGTGAGGCGCTCGACGTGGCCGACGCGCAGGGTGTGGAAGCCGGTCCCGCGCACGGTCGCAGCGGCGGTCATCAGATCTCCTTGACGTGCTCGAACGGCTCGGCGCACGCGCGGCAGCGGCGCAGCGCCGTGCACGCGGTGGGGCCGAACCGGGACACGACCTCGGTCTCGGGCGAGCCGCACTGCGGGCAGGCCACGACGCGCTCGGGCGGGTCCAGCGTCAGGGGCACCGGCCCCGTCGCCCGCGGCCCGACGTGCGCGGGCGGGGCGATGCCGGCCTCGGCGAGCTTGCGGCGCCCGGCGTCGCTGATGAAGTCGGTGGTCCAGGGCGGGCTGAAGCTGGTGCGGACCTCGACCCGCGCGTGGCCGGCGTCCTGCAGCCGGTGCCGGAGATCCGAGCGCATCTCGTCGAGGGCCGGGCAGCCGGAGTAGGTGGGCGTGATCGTCACGACGACGGTCCCGTCGTCGCGGGTCTCCGCGCCGCGCAGCACGCCGAGGTCGGCGAGGGTCAGCATCGGCATCTCGGGGTCGGTGACCTCGGCGGCGACGTCCCACACGGTGTCGGTGCCGGTCACCACGTCGCCTCCGGGTGCGTGCGCGCCAGGGACTGCATCACCGCGAGCACCGGCCCCAGGGCCTCGGTGTGGATCCCGTCGCGGCCCCCACGCCCGGCGACGAGCCCGACGGCCGGGCGCTCGGGGCGGGTCAGTCGCGCCGGGGGCAGGACCTGGTCGAGCACGGCGTCGAGCTCGGCACGCAGCTCCGCGGGGTCGACCGCGACGCCCGCCTCGACCAGGCGCGCCTCGACGGGGTGCACGGCGAACAGCTCCTCGACGAACGGCCACACGCCGTCGAGCCCGGCCTGCACGCGCTCGCGGGAGTGGTCGGTGCCGTCACCGAGGCGTACGACCCACTGCGCGGCGTACTGCCGCTGGTAGGCGAGCTCCTTGACGGCCTTGTCGGCCACCGCCGCGAGCACGACGTCCCGCGAGGCCACGAGCCGCGTCATCAGCGCGAGGCGCCACGACGAGTAGACGAGCATCCAGGCCATCGTGCGGCCGAAGTCGCCCAGGTCGGCCTCGGCGAGGACGACGTTGCGGAAGGCGCGCTCGTCGCGGAAGTACGCCAGCACGTCCTCGTCGTCCTGCGGCCCCACGCGGTACCGCTCCGCCGCCCCGAGGTGCCCGGCGCGGGCGAGCAGCACCCGGGCCTGGCCGAGCAGGTCGAGCGCGATGTTGGCCAGCGCGACCTCCTCCTCCAGCTCCGGGGCGTTGGTCGTCCACTCGGCCAGGCGCTGGCTCGCGACGAGCGCGTCGTCGGCGAGCATCAGGCAGTAGGTGGCGAGGTCGTCGCGGTCGACGCCCTCGGGCGGGGGCGCGGTGATCTCGGCGGTGCCGGCGTCGAAGCCGGCGCCGAAGGCCCAGCGGTGGTCGTCACCGTCGAGGGTCTCGGCCAGGGCCTGGTAGGCGCTGTCGTCGGCGCCCATCGGGGCCTCCCTCGCTACAGGTGCGGGACGGAGTCGGGGATGTCGTAGAACGTGGGGTGCCGGTAGACCTTGTCCCCGGCGGGCGCGAAGAACGGGTCCTTCTCGTCCGGGCTGGACGCGGTGATCGCGTCGCCGCGGACCACCCAGATGCTCACGCCCTCGTTGCGCCGCGTGTAGAGGTTGCGGGCGTTGTGCAGCGCCATCGTGTCGTCGGGCGCGTGCAGCGAGCCGACGTGCACGTGGTTGAGCCCGCGCTTGCCGCGGACGAAGACCTCGTAGAGCGGCCACCGCGCCTGCGGGACCCCGGTCCCCAGGTCCTGGGCCGGGTCGCCCTCGACGTGGGCGGTGACGTCGTCGGACATGCTCACGCCGCCACCCCCTCGCGCCGCCGGGCCTCCTGCTTCGCGGCGTACGCCGACGCCGCGTCGCGCACCCACTGGCCGTTCTCGTGGGCCGCGCGCCGGTGCGCCAGGCGCTGGGCGTTGCAGGGTCCGGCGCCCTTCACCACGGCGGTGAACTCGTCCCAGTCGATGGCGCCGAAGTCGTAGGAGCCCCGTTCGGCGTTCCACCGCAGCTCGGGGTCCGGGAACGTGACGCCGAGCGCCTCGGCCTGCGGCACCGACATGTCGACGTAGCGCTGGCGGAGCTCGTCGTTGGTGTGGCGCTTGATCCGCCAGGCCATCGACTGCTGGGTGTTGGGCGAGTCGCCGTCGGCGGGCCCGAACATCATCAGCGAGGGCCACCACCAGCGGTCGACCGCGTCCTGGACCATCGCGCGCTGCGCCTCGGTGCCGGCCATCAGCGTGCGCAGCAGCTCGAAGCCCTGGCGCTGGTGGAACGACTCCTCCTTGCAGATGCGCACCATGGCCCGCGCGTAGGGGCCGTAGCTCGAGCGGCACAGCGGCACCTGGTTGCAGATCGCGGCGCCGTCGACGAGCCACCCGATGACGCCGATGTCGGCGAAGGTCAGCGTCGGGTAGTTGAAGATCGACGAGTACTTCTGCTTGCTGCTGATCAGCTTCGCGGTCAGCTCGCCGCGGTCGACCCCGAGCGTCTCGGTGGCCGAGTAGAGGTAGAGCCCGTGCCCGGCCTCGTCCTGCACCTTGGCCAGCAGGATGGCCTTCCGCCGCAGGCTGGGGGCGCGCAGGATCCAGTTGCCCTCGGGCTGCATGCCGATGATCTCGGAGTGCGCGTGCTGGGCCACCTGGCGGATCAGCGTCTTGCGGTAGCCCTCGGGCATCCAGTCGCGTGGCTCGACGCGGCCCTCGCTGCCGACGGTGCGCTCGAAGGCCTCCTCCAGCTCCCGCCGGAGGTGCTCGGGGACGTCGGTGGTCCCGTCAGGGCCCGCCGCGGTCGCGAGTCGCGTCGTCTCGTCGGCCATCGCCGTCCTTCCGCCCGAATGTTCGTTCGGTTGCGATGGTGCACCACGCCGCGAGACCGGCGCAACCACCGGACGTGGGTGCGGGACGGGTCACGCTGCGTCGACCGGACGGGCCAGCCCGTTGACCGCACCGTCGAACACCGGGGGCAGCAGCCGGGCGAGCGGCACCAGCGCGCGGCGGGCCGGGCGCGGCCGGGTGCCCAGCAGCAGGGCGCCGGTCAGCCAGCGGTAGCGCCGGGTCAGCCGGGCCCAGTCGCGCTCGTAGCGCGGCGCCGCCCCGTCCGTGATCGCCCGGACCGCGGCCCCGGCCTGGGCGAACGCGAGCGCCAGGCCCTCGCCGGTCAGGGCGTCGACGTAGCCCGCGGCGTCGCCGACCAGCAGCACGCGCCCGGCCACGCGCCGGCGGGCGCCCTGGCGCAGCGGGCCCGCGCCGCGGACGTCGCCGGCCGGCTCGGCGTCGGCCAGCAGCGCCGCGAGCGAGGGCAGCGCGCGCACCCGCGCGTCGAACGAGCCCTTGCTGGTCGCGAGCACCGCCACGCCGACGAGGTCGTCGGCCACCGGGGTCACGTAGCCCTCGACCTCCGGGGCCCAGTGCACCTCGACGAAGCGCGACCACGGCGCGGTGCGGAAGTGCCGGCGCAGCCCGTAGCGGCGGTACCGGGCGGGCGCGGTGTCGAGGCCGAGCGCGCGGCGCACGGGCGAGTGCAGCCCGTCGGCGGCCACCACGTGGCGGGCGACGACACCACCGTGGCCGTCGACGCGCACCGCGTCGTCGTCCTGGCGCAGCTCGGACACCGCGCGCTGCTCGATCCGCGCGCCGGCCGCGGTCGCCGCCGCCGACAGGGCCCCGTGCAGCGTGGTCCGCCGGATCCCCCGCCCGGCGCCGTCGCGGAAGGCGGCGTCGGCGCAGCGGGCGCCGCCGACGTAGCGGATGCCGTGGAAGGCGTGCCCGGGCGGGTCGACACCGAGGTCCTGCAGCGCCGCGAGCGCGCCGGGCATGAGGCCCTCGCCGCAGGCCTTGTCCACCGTGCCCGGGCGCGGCTCCCAGACCTCGACGTCCAGGCCCGCGCGGGCGGCGTGCAGGGCGGTCACCAGCCCGGCGGGCCCGCCGCCGGCGACGAGGAGGTCGACACCGCGGGTCGACGAGCGGGTCACGCGGGCACCGCCGATGCCGTCCGCAGCGCGCGCCGCTCGACGCGCAGCCGCACGGTGAGCAGGGCGGCGTTCGCGACCGTGAACGCGACGGCGGTGACCCACGCGCCGTGCACCAACGGCAGCGCGAGGCCCTCGACGACCACGACGACGTAGTTGGGGTGGGCGAGGTACCGGTACGGCCCCGACCGCACCGGCGGCATCCCGGGCACCACGATCACCCGCGTGTTCCAGCGCCGCCCGAGCGCGTAGACGCACCACCAGCGCACGCCCTGGCAGGCGATCACCAGCGCCAGCATCGGCCACCCCAGCGCGGGCACGAACGCGCGATCGGCGAGCCACACCTCGGCGATGCAGCCGGCGAGGAACGCGGTGTGCAGCGCGATCATCGCCGGGAGGTGCCCGCGCCCGGTCTCCACGCCACCGCGCGCGAACGCCCACGCGGCGTTCCGGCGGGACACCGCCATCTCGACGAGGCGCTCCCCCCCGACGGCCACCACGAGCAGGGTGTAGAGGACGGCGCTCACGCCGTCGCTCCGGTGGCGGCCCGCAGCAGGACCAGCTCGGAGCAGAACCCCGGCCCCATGGCCAGCATCAGGCCGTACGCCCCGGGCCGCGGCGGCCGCGTCGCGAGGGTGTCGGCCAGCACGTGGAGCACCGACGCCGAGGAGAGGTTGCCGATGCGGCGCAGCGAGTCCCACGTGACCCCGAGCGCGTCCCGGTCGACGCCGAGCGCGTCCTGCAGCGCCTCGAGCACCTTCGGCCCGCCGGGGTGCGCGACGTACCACTCCACGTCGTCCGGACCCAGGCCCTGGTCGGCGAGGAAGCGGCGCACGTCGTCGCCCAGGTAGCGGCGGACGACCTCGGGGACGGCGCTGTCGAGCACGATCTTCAGCCCGCCCGCGCCGACGTCCCAGCCCATCGTGCGCTCGGAGTCGGGATAGAGGCGGCTCCGCGCGGCGAGCACCTCGGGCTGGGCCCGGCGGTCGTCCACCAGCTGCGCCGCCCGCCGCTCCCCCGCCGCCACCACCGCGGCCGCCCCGTCGCCGAACAGCCCGCTGGCGACGAGGTTGGGCACCGAGGTGTCGTCGCGCTGCAGGGTGAGCGAGCAGAGCTCGACGCTCATCAGCACCGCGACGGCGTCGGGGTGGCCGACCAGGTAGTCGTGCAGGCGGGCGACGCCGGCCGCGCCCGCGACGCAACCGAGGCCCACGATCGGCACGCGCACCACGTCGTCGCGCAGCCCGATGAGCGCGGCGACCCGGGCGTCGAGGGACGGGACGGCGAGACCGGTGACGGTGGCCGAGACGACGAGGTCGACGTCCGAGGGCGCGAGGTCGACGGCCTTGAGCGCGTCCACCACCGCGCGGGCGCCCAGCTCGACCCCGGCCGCGATGAACGCGTCGTTGGCCTCGCCGAAGTCGCGCAGCGCCGCGTAGCGCTCCAGCGGCAGCGCGGTGTGGCGGGTGTCGACGCCGGCGTTGCGGTGCAGCCGGTCGAGCACCCCGCGGTTCACCGCGCCGCGCAGCATGGTGGTGGCGAAGGACTCGGTGATCTCCTCCTGCCGGTACCGGTGGTCGGGGAGCGTGCCCCGGACGCTCAGGACGCGCATGGTCGTCTCTCCTCCAGGAGCGAGGTCAGCAGGCCGCGCACGACGGCCGGGGTGATCCGGCCGCGGGCGAGCCCCAGCTCGACGAGGTCGTCGAAGACGCGCTGGTCGGCGGCCGAGGCGCGCAGACCGGCGTCGAGCATCGGCGCGCTGCGGCTCAGGCGCCCGGCGGCCGCGGTGTGGCGCAGGTGCGGGAAGAGGTGGGCGCGCGCGTCGCGGGCGTACCGGCGGCCGGCGCTCTCCGGGCGGCCGTCGGCGAGCGCGCGGGCCGCGGCCCGGCCGGCGGCGATGCCGGTGGCGACGGCGTAGTAGATGCCCTCGCCGGTCATCGGGTTGACCAGGCCGGCGGCGTCGCCGACCAGCAGCACCCGGCCCGCCGGCGGGCGCCAGCGCAGGCCCGACAGGGGCAGGTGGTGGCCGCGCCAGTCTCCTCCGTCGCGGGTGGCGCCGGGCAGCAGGCTCTCGAGGTGCCCGATCAGCTCGGTCTTGCTCGGCACGTGCCCGTCGCCGAGCACCTCGCCGTAGCCGACGTTCGCGTACCCGTCGCCGCGGTCGAACGACCAGGCGTACGACGGCTGCCGCGCCGTGCCGAACACGATCACCTGGGCGCCCTCGCGGCCGGGGGTGACCGGGGCGTAGCCGCGCAGGGCCAGCGCCGTCGTGCCCGGCGCCCACCCCAGGCGGCGGCGCACCACCGAGCGCGCGCCGTCCGAGCCGACGACGACCGGGGCGGAGATCGCGCCGTCGAGCACGACGCCGTCCCCGATCGCCAGGTCCCGGACCCGGTGGCGCAGCACCTGCGCGCCCGCGGCCTGCGCGGCCTCGACCAGGCGGGCGTCGAGGATCGCGCGCGGCACCACGTACGACGGGCGCGCCATCGTCCGCTCCGCGCCCCGCCCTCCGCGGTCGAGCCGCAGGCGTGCCACGGGCACGCGGTCATCGAGCAGGCCGGTGACCCCGACCTCGGCGAGGCGGTCGAGGACGTGCGGGGCGACGCCGTCACCGCAGGCCTTGTCGCGGGGGAAGTCGTCGCGGTCGAGCAGTGCCACCCGCAGTCCGGGGTCGGCGTGCAGGGCACCGAGCGCCGCGGCCGTCCCGGCGGGCCCGGCGCCGACGATCGCGAGGTCGTAGGCTGCGGTCATCCGGCGGCCACGAGCAGGACGACGTCGAGCAGGGCGATCGCCATCGCGGCGCGGAAGGGCCCGCGCCCGCGCCCGGTGAGGGCGAACGCCGCCAGCGCGGCGACCACGAGCAGCACGACCCAGACCCAGGCCGCGGGCGCGCCGGCGGGACCGAACGCGGCCAGCACCGACGCCGCGAGGAGCAGCCCGGCGGCCAGGGGGCGTGCCGTCCGCTCCCCCAGCCGGTGCGGCAGGCCGCGCACGCCGGTGCGCAGGTCGTCGGCGAGGTCCGGCAGGGCGTTGAGGACGTGCGCGCCGACCCCGAGCGTCGCGCCCGCGGCGGTCATCCACCACGGCGGCCAAGCCGGGACCTCGCCGGCCAGCGACACGACCGCCGGCAGGGTCCCGAACGTCACGGCGTAGGGCAGCCACGACAGCGCGGTGCGCTTGAGGCCGAGGTTGTAGGTCTGGCCCGCGGCGATGCCGAGCACGAGGTGCACAAGGCCGCTGCGCCACCCCGCGGCCAGCGACAGCACGACGCAGGCGAGCCCCGCGCCGGCCAGCGCCGCGGTGACCGCGCCGGTCCCGACGCGCCCGGTGGCCAGGGGCTTGTCGGTGCGCCCCACGGCCCGGTCGCGGCGGGCGTCGAGCAGGTCGTTGGCCCAGCCCAGCGTCAGGTGCCCGCTGAGCACGGCGAGCGTGACGACCACGGCCGTGCCCGGCGCGAGCCCGGCGTCGACGGCCAGCAGCGCGGCGACCGTCGCGACCGCGACCGCGGGTCCCGGGTGGGCGGCCGTGAGCAGGCCGCCACCCCGCACCGGCGCCGCCGTCACGGGAGCCGTCACGGGCGCGACCGGCGGGCGACGTGGCCGTGGCGCACCGCGTCGCGCAGCGTCTGCCCGACGGTGCGGCGCCGCAGCACGGCCGTCGGGCCCGACGCCGTGGTGCGCATGCCCTCGACGACCTCGCGGAACACCGCGACCGCGTCCTTCGTGGGCGCCCAGTCGAGCTCGGTGCGTGCGCGCGTCGAGTCCAGCAGGGGCAGGGCGAACGCCATGTCGAGCCAGCCGGTGTCGACCTGCTGCAGACGCAGGTGCCAGGCCGCCGACACGACGGGGCGCAGCGCCGCGGACGGGACGTGTACCAGCCGCGCGCCGAACACGTCGGCGATGTCGGCGGCCGTGAGCGGCGGCTCGGCGGCGAGGTTGAACGCGCCGGCGGCCTTGCGGTCGATCACCCGCGCGACGCCGTCGGCCACGTCGTCGGCGTGCACCACGGAGACCGCGAGGCCGCGGTCCAGCGGCAGGATCGGGACGAAGTCCAGCGCGCGGGCCGGGACGATGCCCGGCACGCCGTAGCGCAGCAGCGCGCTGCCGGCCGTGCGCTGGCCCACGATGCCGGGCCGCAGCCGCGTCACGGTGGGGATCGTCCCGCGGGCCTCGACGTCGTCGAGCATCTTCTCGGCGGTCGCCTTGTGCCGGCTGTAGCGCGAGGTCGGGACGCCGTCGTGCGGCCAGTCCTCGGCGACCGGGGTGTCGTCGCGGCGCGGGGAGTAGGTGCCCAGCGAGGACATGTGCACCAGGTGCGGCACGCCCGCGGTCGCCGCGGCGGCCACGACGCGCCGGGTGCCGCCGATGCCGAGCTCACGTAGGTAGGCGAGGTCGTGCGAGGGCTGGAAACCCCAGGCCAGGTGGACCACGGCGTCGGCGCCCGCGAAGGCGTCGGCGAGGTCGTTGGCGGAGTCGGCGGTGAGGTCGATCGACCGCCACTGCGCCGGCTCCCCGTCGATCGGCCCGTCCGGGATCCGGCGGGCCAGCCCGATCACCTCGTGGTCGTCGCGGGCGAGCCGGCGCAGGACCGCCGTTCCCACGTTGCCGGTGGCGCCGGTGACGGCGATG
This sequence comes from Actinomycetospora sp., assembly GCA_029266415.1. GTDB lineage: Bacteria > Actinomycetota > Actinomycetes > Mycobacteriales > Pseudonocardiaceae > Actinomycetospora. The sequence continues at coordinate 13,230 of JAQSWW010000079.1, forward strand.
CGCATCGTGCCTCCCCAGGGCTCGCGAACCCGGTGGGTGTCCCCTCCGGCCCCGCCCTCCACACACCGGTTCCCGCAGGGTTTGCGCCACACCGCCGGGGGGCACCGGGGCGGGATGCAGGACGGCCCGGGCGAGCGGTCACGGCGCCGGACCGGTGAACCCGACGCCGTGCGGGACGCGTTCGAGCAGTCCCCCGGCGCACTCGCGGCCTTCGCAGGGGCCGAGCACCGCGTGGTGGCCGCGAACCACGCCTACCGGGCCCTGTTCGGACGCACCGACTTCGTCGGCCTACCGGTCCGTGAGGTGTTCCCCGAGGTCGAGGGCCAGCAGGTGATCGAGCTGCTGGACCGGGTGTACGCGACGGGCGTGCCGGAGGTCGGGCGCGAGTGGCGCCTCCAGCTGGCCGACGCCGACGGGGTCCGCCGGGACACCTGGATCGACTTCGTCGTCACCGCGCGGCGCGCCCCCGGCGGCGCGGTGGTCGGGGTGCTCGGCTCCGTCACCGACGTGACCGAGCAGGTGCGGCAGCGCCACGACGCGCAGGCCCGGGCGGCCGTCGCCGAGCAGCGGTTCGCCGCCGCCCGGGACGTGATCGCCACGCTGCAGCGCGAGCTGCTGCCCCCGGGCCTGCCCGTGCTGCCCGCGGTGGAGATCGCCGCGAGCTACCTGCTCGCCGACGCGGGGACCACCGCCGGCGGCGACTGGTTCGACGCGCTCGCGCTGCCCGACGGCCGGGTGGCGCTGGTGGTGGGCGACGTCGTGGGCCACGGGGTGGTGGCCTCGGCGACGATGGGCCAGCTCCGTGCGGTGCTCGGCGAGCGGCTGCGGGCCACCGGCGGTGACGTCGTCGCCGCGCTCGGGGCCGTCGACCGGATGGCCGACCACCTCCCGGGGGCCCGGACCGCGACGGTGGGCGTGGCGGTCCTCGACCCGGCCACCGGCGCCCTGACCTACGTGACCGCCGGCCACCCGCCGCCCCTGCTGGTGCCGGCCGACGCCGAGGCGCGCTACCTGCCCACCACCGGCGGCGGACCACTGGGCACCGGCGCGGCGTTCCCGACCGCCCGCGCGCAGCTCGACGTCGGCGACCTGCTGCTGATCTACAGCGACGGCGTCCTCGAGCGTCCCGGACGCGATCCCCGCACCAGCGGCGTCGAGCTGGCCCGGGTGGCCGCCGACACCGCCGCGGGGCGCTCGTTCGCCGCCGACGGCGAGTCCCCGGCCGAGCGCGTGTGCACCCAGGCCCTCGAGCTGCTGGTCCGCGCCACCGGCCACACCGACGACATCACCCTGCTCGCGGCCGGTCGCCGCCACCCGGTCGCCGACCTCGAGCTCACCGCGCCCGCCGAGCCCCGCACGCTCGCCGCCGTGCGCCGGGCGCTGCGCTCCTGGCTGCGCGGGATCGGCGCCGGAGAGGACACGGTCTCCGACGTCGCCCACGCGGTGGGCGAGCTGGTGACCAACGCCGTCGAGCACGCCTACCCCGACGACGACGCCCGGCGCACCGACCCGGAGGCCGTGCGGCTGGACGCCACGGTGACGCCGACCGGGGTGCTGCGGCTCGCGGTGCGCGACCGGGGCCGCTGGCTCGCGGCGGACCGCGACACCGACGCCGGGCCGCTCCCCGGGGCCGACCGCGGCCGGGGCCTGGAGATGTCGACGGCGCTGATCGACCGGCTCACCGTCGACCGGGGGGACGGGGACGGATCCCGAGGCACCACCGCGACCGTCGAGCACCGGCTCACCCGCCCGGCCCGGCTGCTCTCGACCGCCGAGCTGATCGCGGACGACCCGGCCCGTCACGCCGAGCGCGCCGACCCGGCGCTGCTGCTGGTCCTCGACGAGCCGCGCGACGCCGCGGACGACGTCGCGCGCGTGCGGGTCGACGGGCCGGTCGACGCCGTCACCGCCGAACAGCTGCACACCGCCCTGTCGCACCGCACGCGGGGCGGCACCCGCCCGCTGATCGTCGACCTCACCGGGGTCACCCACCTCGGCAGCGCCGGGGTCTCCGCGCTGTTCGCCGCCCGCCGGTCGGCGATGCGCACCACCGACGGCGAGCCGGCCCTCGTGCTCCACGCCCCGGTCGGCAGCGTCGCCGACCACGTCCTCACCCTGGTCGGGCTCCCCCACGTCACCGAGGATCCCGCCGGCTCCGCGCAGGCCTGATCAGCGCTCGACGAGTCCGAGGCGCTCCTGCGTCGCCGCGACGGCCCGGGCACGGACGGTCTCCCGGGACTCGCCATCCTCCGCGGACTCGGCGACGAGCCGGTCGGCGAGATCGCGCAACTTGGTGTTGTGCTCCTGCGACAGCGTGCGCAGGACGGTGAACGCCTCCTCGGCGTCCAGGCCGAACCGGCCCCTGAGGATGCCCTTGGCCTGCTCGATCACCGGCAGGGTGGCCCGGGCACGCTCGTGGTCGCGGACCTTGACGCGCAGCTCGTCGAGGAGGGTCTCCGCGCTGGCGGTGCCCACGGCGTGGTCGAGGTCCGGGTAGAGCGGCAGCCGGCGGCCGTGCTCGGTGCCTGCCAGCACGCGGCGCACGGCCGGCGCGGCGCAGATCAGGCGCAGGTCGACGCGGGCGTCGTGGCACGCCCGCTGGGCGCGCAGCAGCGCCGTCAGCCCGGCCGCGGCGACGCTGCCCACACGGGCGAGGTCGACCACCACCGTGGTCACGCGCCCGTCCGGCGCGGCCAGCACCGCGTCGACCGCCTCCCGCAGCGGCCCGTCCGTCGCCGCGTCCACGTGCCCGGCGAGGCGCACCACCCGCACCGTGCCGCCGTGCACCGACGTCACCGCCGGTGCCCCGCCGTCCGTGTCGTCCCTGCTGTGCTCACTGATCTGCACCACGTCGCGCCCGCATCTGCCCGGCGTTCGCCGACGTCCCCCTCGGTCTGGAGGCGCATCGACCCGTCGTGTGGCGCGACCGCGGCCCCGCCTCGGGCCGAGACGCTACTGGGTCGCCCCGCTCGGCGGCCGGGACCGTCGCGTGTCGCCGCCAGGATTGGGTTCGCGGGCTGCGGCCAACCCCTCGCGCGTGACCCACGCCGAGAACACCGCCGACGCCACCGAGACCGCGGGCTGGACCGAGATCGCCGAGCCGGGCCCCGGCGAGGTCCGCCGGGTCGGGCAGTGGGCGGTGGGGTCGAGCCGCGGCGCGCCGTTCGCGGTGTCGCGGCGCTGCCGCCACCAGCTGCGCGACCTCTCCGACGGCCACGTCGACGCCGAGGGCTGCCTGGTGTGCCCGTGGCACGGGGCGCGCTACGACGTGGGCAACGGCGAGATGGTCGAGGGCCCCAAGGGCGTCGCGTTCTACGTCGGCCCGACGCCGGGCTACACCCAGCTCGTGCGCGCCGTGGCCCGGTGGGTGCCGCTGCGGATCGGGCGCGCGGTGCGTCGCGGGCACTCGCTGTTCGTGCGCTGACCCGCGTGTCCGGCGCGGTCAGCGGGCGGCCTCGCCGGGGTCGCGCAGGGTGCGGTAGCCCGGGTGCACGCCGGGCGTCAGGCCCCGGTCGGCCGCCACCCGGGAGAGCAGGGCGTGCAGCGTCGCCCGCTCGTCGGGGGTCAGGGCCGCGAGCACGGTGGCGTCGTGGGCGGCGGCGACGCGCGCGATGTCCGCCATGAGCGCCTGCCCCCGGTCGGTCAGGTGGACCGCGTACAGGCGCCGGTCGCGGGGGTTGCGCCGGCGTTCGACCAGCCCCCGCTCCTCCAGCCCGTCGACGAGGGCGACCAGGCGGGTGGCCGGCGTGCCGAGGAGATCCGCCAGGGCCTGCTGACTGCTCCCGGGGCTGCGCCCGATCGCGCGCAGCAGTCCCGTCTGGGGCGGGGTCAGGTCGAGCTCGCCGATGCTCTCGGCGAAGACCTGCGCGCTGTGGGTGCCGAGCTGGGTGAGCAGGAACGCGCCGCCGACGACGGGCAGACCCTCCCGCTCGTCCGCGCCCGACCCGTCGGCATCCGGGGACACGGCGGTGACCGTATCGCTTGACAATCCGTCTCGCCATGCAACGCTTACAACTTGTCATGGTTCGTAGGAGAGAACGGAGTCGGACGATGACCACCACCGCACGGACC
>JAQSWW010000254.1 GCA_029266415.1 Actinomycetospora sp.
GGCCCGCCCCGAGCGCGATCGTCCCCACCGAGGGGCCGGACGGGGGTGCCGCGGCGGCGGGCTCGGGCCGCACCTCGGGGCCGGTGCGCGGCGGCCCCCCGCGCACGGCCGCGGCCGCGTCGAGGACGCCGTAGCCGACGGCGTCGTCGCGGGTGCCGGGCGTGAGCCCGGGCGTGGGGGCGGATGAGCGCACCAGCGCCGCGGCGACCTCGCGGGCCGGCGTCTCCGGCGAGCGCGCCCGCAGCAGGGCGGCGGCGCCCGCGACGCGCGCCGCGGCGAAGCTCGTGCCGACCAGCGGCGCCGAGGCGCCGTCGGACCCGGTGAGCGTGGTGGTCAGCCCGTCGCCGCGCGCCGCGAGCGAGGACGGTGCGCGGCCGGGCGCGGCGAGGTCGACCCAGGGCCCGGCCAGCGAGGCGGGGTCGGGGGCGCCGGCGTCGTCGACGGCGCCGACCACCAGCACGTCGTCGCCGAACCACGCGGGCACCGGGACGCTGCGCACCGGGCCGCCGGTGTTGGCCGGGCAGCCGGGGCCGCTGTTGCCCGCGGCGGCGACCACCACGACGCCCCGCTCGACCGCATCGCGCACGGCGGCGCGCAGGGCCCCGAGGGCGGGTGCGGCGGCGGGCTCGGCGACCTGCTCGGGCGTGCGGCACGCGGCGAGCGCGAGGGTGAGGACGCCGACGCCCGGGGTGTCCGCGGCGTGGCGCACGGCGCGGGCGAGCGTCGTGACGTCGCCGATCCCGCGGCGCCCGTCGACGCCGAGGAACGCGCTGGTCTGGCGCACCGCGAGCACCCGGGCGCCCGGCGCGACCCCCGCGAGCAGGTCGCCGGGTGCGGGCGCGGCGGCGAGCACCCCGGCGACGGCGGTGCCGTGGCCGTCGCAGTCGTCGAGCCCCGAGTCGCCGGCGACGAAGTCGCCCCCGTCGTCCACGCGGCCGGCCAGGCGCGGGTGCGCGCTGACACCGGTATCGACGACGGCGACGAGCGTGCCCTCGCCCCGCCCGCTGCTCCAGGCGTCCGCGGGGTCGGGACCGGGCGGGACGTCGCCGAAGCCGGTGCCCGCGGGCGGGGTGGCCGCCGGGCAGGGCGCGACCGGCCGGGCTCCGGGCACCGCGTCCGGCGTGGGGTCGAGCGCGGCCAGCGCGGCGCGGTCGGGTGCCGGGGGCGCCGGGGCGATCGAGGTCGCCGTCGACACCGCCGCCGGCGTCCCGGCGAGGAGGAGGGCCACGGCGCACAAGCCCGTGACCACGCCGGCGGGGCTCACAGCAGCCGCATCGCCGTGTAGAGGTCCATGACGGCCAGCGCCACCGGGAGCACGGCGGCGATGCCGATCGCCTCGGCGACGTCGACCGCCCGGCGGGCCACCGGGGAGAAGCGCCGGCGGGGGACGACGACGCCGAGCACGAGCGCCAACGCGCCCGCCGCGAGCGCGGCGGCCGGCACGGCGGTGATCGCGACCGCCGCGGACGCGACGAGCAGCCGGCCCACCAGCACCGCGGCGCCGGCGAGCAGCGCGCACACCAGCAGGGCGACGGCCTGCACGCCGTTGGCGTAGGTGCGCGAGCGCAGCCCCAGCAGCGCGGTGAGCAGGCCGGTGAGCACCCACGCCGCGACCCCCCGCCAGCCCTCGACCGGAGCCAGCGCGAGCACCGCGACCGCCGCGGCGGTGACCGCGCCGCACCCCACGACCAGGCCCGAGAGCGCGGCGTGGGCGCGGTCGGCGCGGCGCTCGATGTCGGCGTGCTCGGCGACCCCGGGGTCGTCCGCGAGCTCCTCGGCCGAGCCGGGCACCCGGGGCAGCGGGAGGCGCGCGAGGGCGATGCCGGTGCGGGGGAGCAGGGCCGACGCGACGAGCGCGAGGGCCCCGGCCCCGGCGGCGATGCCGGCGCCGTCGCCCGCGTCGACGAGGGTGGCGACGCCGGCCGCCACCGCGAGCAGGACCGTCGCGGTGAGCGCGCCGAGCAGGGCCGCGACCCCGATGCGCCCGGCGCTGCCCAGGGCGAGCAGGGCGGCGCCCGCCGTCGCGGCCGCGAGCGTCGCGCCGAGCAGCAGCTGCGGGGCCCCGGCCGTGGCGGCGAGCGAGGTGGCCGGCCCGGCGGGCCCCCACGGCACGGCCGCGACGCCGGCGACGGCCGCGAACCCCACGGCGCCGACGGCGAGGACGGACCCCGCGCCCGGCTCGTCGACCACCCGCGTGCACACGGCGGCCAGCGCGAGCGCCGCGAGGGCGGTGACGCCGCCGACGGCCGCGGTGCCCAGACCCCCGCCGGTGCTCGGCCCGCGCCCGGCCACGACGAGCGCGAGCACTGCCACGGCCAGGCCGAGCCCGAGACCGCACAGCCCGAGCACCCGGGCGGGACCCGGGCCCCAGGCCCGGTAGCTGGCGGGCGTCGCCTCGGCGACCGCGTCGACGACATCGTCGAACAGCGGCGGCGGCGCGGCGTCGGCGCGGCGCCGCAGCACCAGCTGGTCGCCGTCGAGGACCCCGAGCGAGGCCAGCGTGCGCGACGGGTCGACCGGGCCCTGCCCGAGCGGCGCGAGCGTCCAGGCGCCGCCACCGCGGGCCCCCGCGGCGCTCTCGCCGGTCATGTCGAGCAGGACGGGCAGCAGGTCGGCCAGCGGCACGTCGGGCGGGAGGGCCACGTCGACGCGCGTGCGCGGGGCCAGGACCGAGACCCGGCTGGCCGCGGCGACCGGGACGGCGCCGCCGGGCAGGGCCCGGGGTCCCGTGCCGACGGCGGGTTGCTCGCCGGTGGCGGGCCGGTCGGGGGCGCCGGCCAGGGCCGGGCCGCGGCCGGACCGGGTCGTGCCTGTCATGCGCTCCTCCCCGTCGCTGCTGTTCCGGTGTGGGGGAACCGTCGTGGCGGCCGTCGCGTCGAACCCGGTGGCTTCTCCGAGACGGGCCCGGCACGGGCCGTGGCTCCCTAGTATGGCCGGACCGCCGGGGCCGGGTGGTGCATTCGCAGGATTGGGGGATGGGCCGGTGGGCACACGGGTCTTCCGTCGTGGGGCGCGTCCGGCGCCGCCTGCGGTGCCCTCGGGCGAGGTCCACCTCGAGGCCCCGCCGGAGATCTCCCGCGCCGTGCCCACGTCGCCGCTGCTGCGGCTGTTGCCGCTGCTCATGGTGGTCGGGTCGCTCGGCTTCATCGTGGTCATCGGGGTCGACAACCCGACGTCGTGGCTCTTCGGCGGCATGTTCGCCCTGTCGACGCTCGGCATGGTCGCCGGCGGCGCGACGCGGGGCGGCGGGCAGCGCCGGGCGGAGGCCGACGAGGACCGCAAGGACTACCTGCGCTACCTCGCGCAGATGCGCCGCAAGGCCCGCGAGACGGCCGTCGACCAGCGCCGCGCGCTGGAGTGGACGCACCCCGACCCGTCGTCGCTCGTGGGCCTCGTCCGCGGGCCGCGCATGTGGGAGCGCCGGCCCTCGGACCCCGACTTCGCGCACGTGCGCGTCGGCCGCGGCTCGCAGCGGCTGGCCACCGCGCTCGTGCCGCCGCCGACCGGCCCGGTCGACGAGCTCGAGCCGGTGTCCACGGTGGCGCTGCGCCGCTTCGTGCGCACCCACTCGATCGTGCCCGACCTGCCCACCGCGGTCTCGCTGCGCGCCTTCGCGTCGGTCGGCCTCACGGGCGCCGATGCGGCCGCCCGCCGGGGGCTGGCGCGGGCGCTGATCGCGCAGCTCGTCACCGCCCACAGCCCCGACGACCTCGTGGTGGCCGTCGCCGCGACGGGGCCGGCGCGCACGGCGTGGGAGTGGGTCAAGTGGCTGCCGCACGCCGCGCACCCCCGGCTCCACGACGGGGCCGGCCCGGTGCGGATGGTGACGTCGTCGCTGTCGGCGGTGGAGGCGTGGCTCGCCCCCGAGCTCGCCGGGCGGGACCGCTTCGCGCGCGGCGCCGCGCCGGTCGCCGACGCGCAGCACGTCGTCGTGGTGCTCGAGGACGCCGAGGTCACGCGCTCCGAGCAGATCGTGCTCTCCGACGGGCTGACCGGGGTCACCCTGATCGACCTGTCCGACGCGCTCGGCAGCCTGACCGCGCGGCGAGGGCTGGCGCTGGTGCTCGATCCGGAGGGGGGTGAGGGCGGCGCGGCGCGCCTGGGCGCGCTCGGCCAGCAGGGCGTCGAGTGGTTCGGGCGCCCGGACACCCTCGGCGCCGCGGAGGCCGAGGCGCTGGCCCGCCGGCTGGCGCCGTGCCGCACCCCGGCCGTGGTCGGCGGCGCCGAGGACGAGCCGCTGCTGACCAGCCCCGGCATCCTCGAGCTGCTCGGCGTCGACGGCGAGCCGGACACCTTCGACGTCGCCGCCGCGTGGCGGCCCCGCCCCGTGCGCGACCGGCTGCGCGTGCCCTTCGGCGTCTCGGCCGAGGGCGAGCCGGTGGAGCTCGACATCAAGGAGGCCGCGCAGGCGGGCATGGGGCCGCACGGCCTGTGCGTCGGCGCCACCGGGTCGGGCAAGTCGGAGCTGCTGCGCACGCTGGTGCTCGGGCTGATCACCACGCACTCCTCCGAGGCCCTCAACCTCGTGCTCGTCGACTTCAAGGGCGGCGCCACCTTCGCCGG
>JAQSWW010000080.1 GCA_029266415.1 Actinomycetospora sp.
GGATCCCCGGCCCGGGGCGACGGGCACGACGCGGGGTGGAGCAGCTCGGTAGCTCGCTGGGCTCATAACCCAGAGGTCACAGGTTCGAATCCTGTCCCCGCTACGCGACGACGAGGGCCCCCGACCACACGGTCGGGGGCCCTCGTCGTGTCCCACCGAAGTGAGGGCACCCCGGTGGGGGGCGTCGTCTCAGCTCACGGCGGGCGGCGGGCGGAACGTCCCGTCCGGCTCGGGCACCAGGTCGTGGACCGCCACCACCGCGTCGAGCACGAGCGGGCCGTAGGCGTGCGGGAACCACGGCCCCCGCGGGTCCTCGCCGCCCTCGCTGCCGACGCCGGGCTCCCAGCGCACCGGCACCCCGTGGGCCGCGAGCCGCGCGGGGTCGACCACGAGCACCACGACGTCGCTGCGCCCCGCGTAGAGGCGCGAGGCCGGCAGGTGGACGGTGCCGGGGTCCGAGCAGTGCACGAACCCGACCTCGTCGAGCGACGACGGCCGGCGGGCGCCCTGCTCGCGCGCCGCGGCGAGCTCCTCGCGCGTGCAGAGGTGGAGGATCACGGACGGCCCGGCGCGGGGCTCAGCGGCGGATCGACGACGCCGCGGCGGGGATGTCCGCCCGGATCGGCCGGTGGGTCTCCCAGCGCCACACCTTGCCGCGCACCGCCCCGTCGGGGCCGGACTCGTCGCGGCGGCGGGCCTGCACCCGCACGAGGCCGTTGGCGGTCAGCACGCTGCCGGCCGGGGTCCGCTCGGCGAGGGTGTGCGCCACGACCGTGTGCACCGAGGGATCGGTGAACGCGCGGGTCACCAGCGCGCGGGTCATCGCCGTGGCCCAGCCCCGGCCCTCGAAGGGCGGGAACGTCCAGAACGCGATCTCGAGGCGCCCCGCCCGGACCGGGCCGCGGAAGCCGCAGGTGCCGACCACCTGGCGGGCCTGCGGGTCGACGGCCAGGAACGTGCGCGGGTGCAGGACGTCGTCGCGGTCGGTCGCGGTGCCGGACGGGTCGGGCGCCTCGGTCTCCGAGCGCAGCACGGCCTCGACCAGCGACTCGACGCCATCCGTGCCGATCTCGGCGAGGCCGGGCGCGCCGGGAGCGGTCAACCGCTCGTCGACGGGCACCAGGACGACCACGACACCTCCATCCAGCGACCCGAGGACCGACCAACGACCGTAGCCGGTGGCGGCCGCGGCCGGGAGCGCACCCGCCCGACGGGGAGCCCGGCGTGACGGGGAACGCGTCACGTCAGGCACCCTGGAGTCATGGAGCTCGCCCTGCTGCTCGTGTACTACGCGCTCTTCCTGCTGTGGCTGTTCATCGTGGGGCGTCTCGTCGTCGAGATCGTGCGCAGCTTCGCGCGCGACTGGCGTCCCGCCGGGGGCACCGCCGCGGGGCTCGAGGTGCTGTTCATGGTCACCGACCCGCCGGTCAAGCTGCTGCGCCGGATCATCCCCGCGGTGCGCATCGGCAACGTCAGCCTCGACCTGTCGATCATGATCCTGCTGCTCCTGACCTTCATCCTCATGCGCGTGGTCGACCCGCGCTGAGACCTGCGCCGATCCCGACCCTCCCGAGTGGGCGACCGACGCGCGGAGCTGCCACTGTGTCCGCTGTGAGTCCCGTTCGCGACCTCGTCACCTTCATCTCCTCGGTCGTGCGCTCCCCGGGCGTCATCGGCGCGGTGGCCCCCAGCGGGCGGGCGCTGTCCGACCTCCTCGCCTCGGTGGCCCCCGCCGAGGGCCACCCGGTGGTCGTCGAGCTGGGACCGGGCACCGGGGTGGTCAGCGCCGCCCTGCGCCGCCGCCTGCCCGAGGGCGCGCGCCACATCGCCGTCGAGATCGACCCGGGGATGGTCGAGCACCTGCGCCGCACGCGGCCGTGGCTCGAGGTCGTCCAGGGCGACGCCGCCGACCTGCAGAAGCTGCTCGCCGACGTCGGGGTCGACCGCGTCGACGCGATCGTCAGTGGGCTGCCGTGGACGCTGTTCCCGGAGTCGGCGCAGCGCGGGATCATGGAGCAGGTCACCCGCGTGCTGGCCCCCGGCGCCCCGTTCACCACGTTCGCCTACAGCCACGTGCGGGTCCTGCCCACCCAGCGCCGCTTCCGCGGGGTGCTCGAGGAGAGCTTCGCCGAGGTGCACGTCACGCCCACGGTGTGGCGCAACCTGCCCCCGGCGCTGGCCTACCAGTGCCGGCACCCGCGCCAGGACGCCTCGTAGGGACCCTCAGGCCCCGCGGGCGGCGACCCGCGGGCCGAGGCTCGCGGCGTCGAGGTCGGCGGGCGTGGTGGCGTCGCAGAACGCGGTGAGCAGCGCCGCGAACCGGTCGGGCTCGTCGCAGTGCGGGAAGTGTCCCGCCTTCTCGAAGAGCTCCAGGCGGGCGTGCGGGATGAGGGTCTCGGCCCGGCGGGCGTGGCCCACCGGGATCACGGGATCCCGCGCGCCCCAGACGACCATCGTTGGCAGGCCCTCGGTCAGGTAGAGGCGGTCGGTGCCGGTGACGCGCTGCCCGCCCGGGCCGATCACCGCGCGCACGGTGTCGACGAACGCGTCGAGGCGGGCGCGCTCGGTCAGCGACGCGGCGTGGCGGGCGGTCTCGCGCAGCGACACCGACTGCGCGGTGAACGCGGGCAGTGCCGCGGCCAGCTGCAGGCCCCGCGCCCCGAGCCCGAGCAGCCCCGAGGACGCGAGCGCGGGCAGCACCCACTCCGAGCCCGGCAGCGAGGCCAGGCGCAGCAGCGGGCTCACCCCGCGCCCGAGGCCGCCCGACGAGACGAGCACGAGCCGCGAGCACATCTCCGGGAACTGGTAGGCGAACTGCATGGCCACCCCGCCGCCCAGCGAGTGCCCGACGACGGTGACGCGGCGGTGGCCGAGGACCGCGAGCAGGTCGCGCAGACCGTTGGCGTAGGCACCGAGCGAGTAGTCCCCGCCGACGCCCGCGGACTCGCCGTGGCCGAGCAGCTCGGGGGCGAGCAGCAGCCGGTCGCACCCGGTGCGCTCGAAGGACCGCAGCACCGGGGTCCACGTCTCGGCGCTGCCGGCGATGCCGTGGACGAGGACGACGACCTCCGGGTCCCCGCCGTGCGTCGTGTCCGGACACGCCTCGACGTAGGACATGCGCGCGCCGTGCAGCGTGCGGGTCCGGCGGGTGGCGGTCACCGGCGTCGTCCTCCGTTCCCCAGGTGGGGGACAGGTGCCCCTCGGTCGTGCGGCACAATCCCGGCTCGATGCCCGGTGCCCGCCGCGGGGACACCCGCGCTCCTGTTCGTGTGGTGGTCGTCGCGCTCGCGGCGGCCCTGGCCCTCGCGCCCGCGGCGTGCGCCTCGGATCCCTCAGCGCCCGCCGCGCCCCCCGCGATCCCCACCGCGGCAGCTCCCGCCGCCCGCACGGCCCCAGCGCCCCCCGCGGAGGCGCCCGCGCCCGTCGACCCCGCCGCGGCCTGCGTGGACGGCGTCCTGCGCTCGCTGGACATCCGCGAGCGCGCCGCGCAGCTCGTGATGGCCGGGGTGCCCGCCGACGGGCTGACCGGCAGCGGCCGGGCGGCGCTGGCCCGGGGCGTCGGCGGGGTGATCCTCACCGACGCCGCGGCCGGGGAGGCGTCGAGCGCCCAGGTCGCCGCCACCGTGCGCGAGATCCAGCAGGCGGCACCGATCCCGGTCATGATCGCCACCGACCAGGAGGGCGGGCGCGTGCAGGACCTCGCCGGCGACGGGTTCTCGCGCATCCCGCCCGCGGCGACGCAGGGCCGCGACGTCGCCGGCCTGCGCGACGACGCCCGCCGGTGGGGCCGGGAGATGGCCGACGCCGGGGTCACCCTCGACCTCGCGCCCGTCGCGGACGTCGTCGACCCCGACCTCGGCGACGACAACGCGCCGGTGGGCGCCCTGGACCGCGGCTTCGGCACGAACCCGCAGCGGGTCGGTCAGGCCGTCACCGCGTTCGTCCAGGGGATGGAGGCCGGCGGCGTGGCCACCACGCTCAAGCACTTCCCGGGCCTGGGCCGGGTCCGCGACAACACCGACTTCGGGGACGCCGCCGACGACGTCACCACGGTCGACGACCCGGGCCTCGACTCCTTCCGCGCGGGCATCGCCGCGGGCGCGCCGGTCGTGATGATGTCCTCCGCGGTGTACGCCCGGATCGACCCCGACGACCGGGCCCTGTTCTCCCGCACCGTGGTCACCGACCTGCTGCGCGGCCGGCTCGGGTTCGGCGGGGTGGTGACCACCGACGACGTCGGCGCGGCCGCGGCGCTCGCCGACGTCCCGGTGGGCGAGCGGGCCGTGCGCTTCGTCCAGGCGGGCGGCGACCAGGTGCTGACCGTCCGCCCCGGGGACGTGGAGCCGATGGTCACCGCGCTGTCGGCGGAGGCGTCCGGGGACCCGGAGTTCGCCGGCCGTCTGGAGGAGAGCGCGCGCCGCATCCTGGCGCTGAAGTCGGCCCGCGGGCTCGTGCGGTGCTCGGGGGCTCCTACCGGCGGGTAGTCCCGGTCCTGCACCGGGCGGGGCCTTCTGCCAGGGTGGCGGCGTGGACCTGAGCTACACCGCCGAGGAGGAGCAGTTCCGCACGGAGCTGCGGACCTGGCTCTCGGAGAACATCCCGGCCGAGTGGACGGTGCCCGGCTTCTGGGAGTCCCTCGACAGCGACGAGTCGTTCCGGCTGCGGCGCGAGTGGGAGGCCCGCAAGACCGCGGCCGGCTTCTCCGGCATCCAGTGGCCCACCGAGTACGGCGGGCGCGGCGGCACGCCGGGCATGAAGGCCATCTACGACGAGGAGACGGTGCGGGCGCGCGCCCCGCAGACCGTCAACGTCCTGGGCCTGACCTTCCTCGCGCCGACGATCATGGCGATCGGCACGCCCGAGCAGCGCGCCGAGATCATCGGCCCGATGCTGCGCAACGAGGTCATCTGGTGCCAGGGCTTCTCCGAGCCCGGCGCCGGCTCGGACCTCGCGGCGGTGTCGACCCGCGGGGTGCGCGACGGCGACGACTTCGTGGTCAACGGCCAGAAGATCTGGACCACGAACGCCATGCACGGCGACAAGATCTTCACGATCGTCCGCACCGAGCCCGGCTCCGAGCGGCACAAGGGCCTGTCGATGCTGCTCATCGACATGGACCAGCCCGGGGTCGAGGCCCGCCCGCTCAAGCAGATGAGCGGCGCCAGCGAGTTCGGCGAGGTGTTCTTCACCGACGCCCGCGTCAAGGCGTCGGACTGCCTCGGCGAGATCGGCGACGGCTGGCGCACCGCGATGCTGCTGCTGAGCTTCGAGCGCGGCGCCTCGGGCGTCGGTCAGTACACCGAGTTCCGCCGCCAGTACGACGAGATCGTCGAGCAGGCCCGGCGGTTCGGCCGCTCGGACGACCCGGTGGCGCGCCAGAAGCTGGCGAACTGCCTGGTGGAGCTGGAGTGCCTGCGCTACCACGCGATGCACATCCTCACCCAGGTCGAGCAGGGGCGGGACCTCGGCGCCGAGTCGTCGATGACCAAGCTGCAGTGGTCGGAGACGTTCCAGGACCTCTGGGAGGCCTTCGACGACGTGCTCGGCCCGGAGGCGTCGCTCGCCGCGCCCCGACCCGACGTCGACCTCACGCCGTTCCAGCAGCAGGCCATGTGGTCGCGGTCGGTCACCATCTGGGGCGGCTCGTCCCAGGTCCAGCGCAACATCGTCGCCGAGCGCGTGCTCGGCCTGCCCCGGTAGGGAGTCCCCAGCGTGTTCTTCGCGCTCACCGAGGACCAGCAGGCGTTCGCCGCCACCGTCCGCGAGTTCCTCGCCGACCGCTTCGACCTCGACGCCGTGCGCGGCGTGGTCGAGGACCCGGACGGCGACGGCCACCCGCTGACGCTGTGGAAGGGCCTGGCCGAGCAGGGCGCCCTGGCGGTGCTCGTGCCCGAGGAGCACGACGGGCTGGGCCTCGGGCTGCTCGACGCCCAGGTCGTCGCCCGCGAGCTGGGCGCCGGCGTCGCCCCGGGGCCCTGGACGACGACCGTGCTCGCCGCCGAGGCGGTGCGCCTGGCCGGCTCGCCGGAGCAGCAGGCGCGCTGGCTGCCCGCGCTGGCGGCCGGCGAGACCGTCGGCACGGTCGCCCTGCGCGGCGAGGCCGGGTCGTGGGACGGCCGCGGCATCACCGTCGACGCCTCGGGCGAGCGGCTCTCGGGCACGGCGTCGCCCGTCGACTACCCGGCGGTCGCCGGGCTGATCGTCGTCGCCGCCACCGACCACGCCGGTGCGCCGGGACTGTTCCTCGTCGAGCCCGGCGCGCAGGGCCTGGTCGTGCGCGACCAGCACACCTACGACGGCACCGCCCGCGTCGGTGCCGTCGAGCTCGCCGACACCCCGGCCGAGGCCCTGACCGGCGGGTCGCTCTCCGGGGCCGACGCGGTGTCCGCGGTGCTCGCCCGCGGCGCGGTGCTCACCGCGGCCGACCTCGTCGGCCTCGCCCGCGAGGCCCTCACCCGCACCGTCGACTACGACCGCGACCGCAAGCAGTTCGGCGTGCCGGTCGGCTCGTTCCAGGCGATCAAGCACACGATGGCCGACCTGCACGTCGGGGTCACGATGGCCGAGCACGCCGTGCTCTTCGCCGCGCACGCGCTCGACACGGGCGACGCGGGCGACCCGGCCACGGACGTCGCGGTCGCCGTGGCCAAGGCCAAGGCGGCGGACGCGGCCTGGGCCGCGACCGGGGCGATGATCCAGTTCTTCGGTGGGATCGGCTTCACCTGGGAGCACGAGGCCCACTTCTTCTACAAGCGTGCCCGGCGCCGGGCACCGCTGTTCGGCACGGCCGACGAGCACCGCGAGCGGTTGGCCGTGCTGACGATGGACCGCTGAGAGCGACCAACTGCCCCTTGCCGTGATCTCGGTCACCACGGTGGACTGGGCCCGTCGCGACGGTGACGGGGCAGTTGGGGCAGGTGGTCGTCATGGGTGGACGGACGGCGGGCGAGCCCGCCCGCAGAGCACGCGGCGGGCGGACGGGTGACGGGCTCGCGCCCGACGACCCGGCCGCCCTGCGCTCGGTCGCGGTGGTGGGCCCGATGGGGGCGGGCAAGACCACGCTGGTCGAGGAGCTGCTCGCGGCCACCGGCACCATCCCGCGCGCGGGCTCGGTGACCGCCGGCACCACGGTCTGCGACCACGACGCCGACGCCCGCCGCCAGCAGCGCTCGGTCGCGCCGGCCGTCGCGTCACTGGTCCACCGCGGCGTCAAGGTCAACCTCGTCGACACCCCGGGCTGCCCGGACTTCCTCGCGGAGGTGCGCGCCGGGCTGCGCGCCGCAGACGCGGTGCTGTTCGTGGTCGGGGCGGCGGACGTGGCCGAGGGCTCGGCGGCGCCGACCTCCGCGCTGCTCGCCGAGTGCCGCCGCGCCGGGCTCCCGGCCGTCCTGGTGCTCGGGCGCCTGGACCACGCGCGCGCCGACGAGGACGCGGCGCTCGCGGCGTGCCGGGCGGCGGTGGGGGAGACCGGCGAGGTGCTCGTCCCGGTCACCCGCACCGAGCGCGCCGACGACGGCACGCTGCGGGTGACGTCGCTGCTCGACGGTGACGACCCGACCGCCGACGACCCCGACGACGCGCGACGGGAGCTCGTCGAGACCCTCATCGAGCAGTCCGAGGACGAGGCGCTGCTCGAGCGCTGGATCGGCGGCGAGCCCGTCGCCGGGGCCGCGCTGCGCGAGGCGCTCGCCGCGGCCGTCGCCGCCCGGGCGCTCGTGCCCGTCGTCGGGGTGTGCGCCCCCGCCCGCGTGGGCCTGGACGCGCTGCTCGACGTCGTGGTGGACGCGGTCCCGCCGCCCACCGCGCACCCACCGCTGCCCGCGCACGCCCCCGACGGCGCCGGGCACGACCCGGTGCTGCCCGACCCCGACGGGCCGCTGGTGGCCGAGGTCGTCCACACCAGCACCGACGCCCAGGGCAGCCGCGTCTCGCTGGTACGCGTGTTCTCCGGGCGCCTGTGCCCCGACTCCGCGCTCTCCGTCTGCGCCGACCCGCTGCGCATCCCCGCGCCCCGCGACGGCGAGGACCCGACCGGCGCCGGGGCCGCGACGGTCCGGGTGAACCGGGTCTACGCCCCGCTCGGCGCGACGCTGCGCGAGGTGCCGTGGTGCGTCGCCGGCGACCTGTGCGCCCTCACCCGCCTGGGCGCCGGAGCGACGGGCGACACCCTGTGCGCCGCCGACGACCCGGTGGGGCTCGACGGCTGGGAGCTCCCGGAGCCGTTGCTCCCGGTGGCGGTGACCGCCGCCGACCGCACCGCGCAGGACGCCCTGGCGCGCGGGCTCGCCCGCCTCGCGGCCACCGAGACCACCCTGCGGGTCGAGCGCAACGCCGACACCCACCAGGTCGTCCTGTGGTGCACCGGCGAGGCGCACGCCGACGTCGTCCTCGCCCGCCTGCGCGCCGCGGGGGCGACCGTCGAGGTCACCGACGTGGCCGTCCCCGAGCGCGAGACGATCGCCGGGCCCGCGACCGGGCTCGGCCGGCACGTCAAGCAGTCGGGCGGGCACGGCCAGTTCGCGGTGTGCCGCGTCGAGATCGAGCCGCTGCCGCGCGGGTCCGGGGTGGAGTTCGTCGACCGGATCGTCGGCGGCGTCATCCCGCGCGCCTACATCCCGGGCGTCGAGAAGGGCGTGCGCGCCCAGCTCGAGGCGGGCGTCACTCCGGGGCGCCCCGTCGTCGACGTGCGGGTCACGCTGGTCGACGGCAAGGCGCACAGCGTCGACTCGTCGGACCAGGCGTTCCAGACCGCCGGCTCGCTCGCGATCAAGGAGGCGGTCGCCGCCGCCGGGACGATCGTCATGGAGCGGCTCTACGAGGTGGAGGTCACCGTCGACGACGCCCAGCTCGGCGCCGTGCTCGGCGACCTCGCCGCCCGGCACGGGCGCGTCGTCGGCACCGAGCCGGACGAGGGCGGGCACACGCGCGTGCGCGCCGAGGTGCCCGAGTCCGCGCTGCTGCGCTACCCCGTCGACCTGCGGGCGCTGACGGCGGGCACCGCGAGCTTCACGCGGCGCTTCAGCCGCTACGAGCCCGTGGCCGGCGTCTGAGGGCTTCCCGAACGACGGTTCGGCTGGCTACCGTCCGGGCTCCGACGAGGGGAGCCCGCGATGACGCAGAGCCCGCCGAGGACCGACGACCCGGCCGCCGTCCGGAGGGTCGCCCTCGCGAGCCTCGTGGGCACGACGATCGAGTGGTACGACTTCTTCATCTACGCCAGCGCCGCGGGGCTGGTGTTCGGGCAGCTGTTCTTCACCCCGCTCGGCCCCAGCGCCGCACTGCTCGCGTCGTTCGCGACGATCGGTGTCAGCTTCGTGGCCCGCCCGCTCGGCGGCATCATCGCGGGCCACCTCGGCGACCGGCTCGGGCGCAAGGGCATGCTCGTCGCGACGCTGCTGCTCATGGGCCTCGCGACCGTCGGCGTCGGCCTCCTGCCCACCTACGCGACGATCGGCGTGGCCGCCCCGATCCTGCTCGTGGTGCTGCGCCTCCTGCAGGGCCTCTCCGCCGGCGGGGAGTGGGGCGGCGCCGCGCTCATGGCCGTCGAGCACGCCCCGCCCGGGCGCCGCGGCTTCTTCGGCACCTACCCCCAGATCGGGGTCCCCATCGGGCTGGTGCTCGCCAACCTCGTCTTCCTCGTGACCTCGGTGTCGACGACGAAGGAGCAGTTCCTGAGCTGGGGCTGGCGCATCCCGTTCCTGCTGTCGATCGTGCTCGTCGGCGTCGGGTTCTTCGTGCGCGCCCGGGTGGAGGAGAGCCCGGTGTTCGAGGCGCTGCGCGTCAATCGGGTCCGGCGGTCTGCGCCGATGGTCGAGGTCCTGCGCCGACACCCGCGCGCCGTGCTCGTCGCGATCGGGCTCTTCGTCGCCAACAACATGATCGGCTACCTGCTGATCGCGTTCATCACCTCGTACGGCACCCGCGTGCTCGGCGTCTCCAGCTCGACGATGCTCGCCGTCGGGATCGTCGGCGCGGTCGTGTGGGGCGTCGCCATCGTCAGCAGCGGCATCTGGTCGGACCGGGTGGGCCGGCGGCCCGTCTACCTCTGGGGCACGATCGGCCTGCTGGTCTGGTCGTTCCCGTTCTTCCTGCTGCTGGACACGGCGTCGCTGCCGTGGATGCTGCTCGCCGTGATCGGGCTCGGGATCGGGTTGGGGCTCACCTACGGCCCGCAGGCGGCGGCCTACGCCGAGCTCTTCCCCGCGCCGATCCGCTACAGCGGGGCCTCGTTCGCCTACTCCGTCGGCGCCGTGATCGGCGGCGGGTTCGCGCCGCTGGTGGCGCAGGCGCTGATCGGCGCCACGGGGACGTCGCTGTCGGTGTCGGTCTACATGGTCGTCGTCTGCCTGGTGACGCTCGCGGCCGTGCTCGCGCTGCGCGAGGGCACGGCCGCCGAGCGCGAGGCGTTCGTGCTGGGCGTCGAGCGGTAGGCCGCCGCGGCGGGGCCATTACGCTGGGGGAGTGGACGACACGACCGCGACCGAGCTGAAGGACCTCGCCGCCTCCCTGGACAGCGTCGAGGCGGCGATGGACCTCGACGGTCTGCGGCGTGAGGTGGCCGAGCTCGAGCAGCAGGTCTCCGCCCCCGACCTGTGGGACGACGTCGAGACCGCGCAGAAGCTGACCAGCGCCTTCACGCACAAGCAGGCCGACCTGCGCCGGGCCGAGTCGCTGCGCTCGCGGCTCGACGACCTGGGCACGCTCTACGAGATGGCCGACGAGGAGGCCGGGCAGGACTCGAACGACCTGCGCGCCGAGGCCGACACCGAGCGCGCGGCGCTGCGGGCCGACGTCGACTCCTTCGAGGTCCGCACGCTGCTCTCCGGCGAGTACGACGAGCGCGACGCGCTGGTCACGGTGCGCGCGGAGGCCGGCGGCGTCGACGCGGCCGACTTCGCCGAGATGCTCATGCGGATGTACCTGCGCTGGGCCGAGCGCCACGGCTACCCCACCGAGGTCTACGACACCTCGTACTCGGAGGAGGCCGGCATCAAGTCGGCCACCTTCAAGGTCTCGGCGCCGTTCGCGTACGGGACGCTCAGCGTCGAGCAGGGCACCCACCGGCTGGTGCGCATCTCACCGTTCGACAACCAGGGCCGGCGCCAGACGAGCTTCGCCGGCGTCGAGGTGGCGCCCGTCGTCGAGTCCAGCGACCACGTGGAGATCGACGAGAAGGACCTGCGCGTCGACGTGTACCGGTCGTCGGGCCCCGGCGGGCAGGGCGTCAACACCACCGACTCGGCGGTGCGCCTGACCCACCTGCCCACCGGCATCGTGGTGTCCTGCCAGAACGAGCGCTCGCAGCTGCAGAACAAGGCGTCGGCGATGGCCGTGCTGGCGGCCAAGCTGCTGGCCCGCCGCAAGGAGGAGGAGCGGGCGCTGCTCGACTCGCTCAAGGACTCCGGCTCCAGCTGGGGCAACCAGATGCGGTCCTACGTGCTGCACCCGTACCAGATGGTCAAGGACCTGCGGACCGGTCAGGAGACCAACCAGACCGGGCAGGTCCTCGACGGCTTCATCGACGGGTTCCTCGACGCGGGCATCCGCTGGCGCAAGCAGAACGAAGCGGCCGCCTGAGGTCCTAGCGTCCCGGGAGGCGTCGCCGCCAGCCGGTCATGCCGAGCTCGGCGAAGGCGGCCGCGGCACGGCCGGCGGCCGGTCGCGTCCCCTCCCCGTGCCGGTGGGCCATCACGCCCTCGTCGTGATCGACGGACAGCAGCGGACCGTCGCCGGGGCACAGGTGTAGAGGACAGGTCCGCGACCCGTGCGCGACCCGAGCGCGACCGGCGTGAGACCGCTCCCGCCCACGCTGGTGGCCCGACGAGGAGGAGGTCCACCATGCTGGCCGTCCGTCTGCACGCCTACGGCGAGGCGCCGAGGCTCGAGGAGGTCCCCGAGCCCGTGGTGACCGGTCCCCACGACGTGGTCGTGGAGATCGCCGGCGCCGGGCTGTGCCGCACCGACCTGCACATCCGTGACGGCTGGTTCGCGCCCGCGGTGTCCACCGAGCTCCCGCTGACCCTCGGCCACGAGAACACCGGGCGCGTGCTCGAGGTCGGCACCGCGGTCGCGAACGTGGCCGTCGGCGACACCGTCGTCTGCCACCCCCAGTCCTCCTGCGGGACCTGCCCGGCCTGCCGCGTCGGCGACGACATGCGGTGCGTGCGCGGCCTGGACTTCACCGGCCTCACCCGACCGGGGGGGTTCGCGCAGCGGATGCGCACCAGCGACCGCGCCGTGCTGCCGCTGCCGAAGGACCTCGACCCCGTCGAGGCCGCGCCGCACGCCGACGCCGGCCTCGCGGTGATGCACGCAGTGCGCAAGGCGGTGCCGTTGCTGGGGCCGGGCACGACGGTGGTGGTCGTCGGGGTGGGCGGGCTCGGGCACCTCGGCGTGCAGTGCCTGGCCGCCATGACCCCGGCGCGCATCGTGGCGGTCGACCCCGATCCGGAGGCCCTGGCGCTGGCCGCCGACGTCGGTGCCCACCACCAGGTGCGCGCCGACGGCGATCAGGGCGCGGCGGTCGCGGCGCTCACCGGCGGTGCGGGGGCCCACGTGGTCGTCGACTTCGTGGGCGAGGGGGACGCGGTCGCGTCGTCGCTGGCGATGGTGCGTTCGAGGGGCACGTACCTGCTCGTCGGCTACGGCGGGGAGCTGCGGGTGCCGACGTTCGCCGTCGTGCTGCCCGAGATCAGCATCGTCGGCAACGCGGTCGGCACGCACGACGACCTGCGCGCGGTGATCGACCTCGCGGCGGCCGGCCGCGTCGCGGTCCGCACGCGCACCTACCCGCTCGAGGCGTTCGCCGACGCCTTCGCCGACCTCGAGGCCGGCAAGGTGCACGGGCGCGCCGTGCTCGTTCCCTGAGGCCGCACGGGACGGTCGGCGCTCCTGACCGCCCAGTAGCATCCCCGGCCGTGATCCGGCTGGAGAACGTCACGAAGGTCTACCCGACCTCCACGCGGCCGGCGCTCGACGACGTCAGCGTGGAGGTCGAGCGGGGCGAGTTCGTCTTCCTCATCGGCCCGTCCGGATCGGGCAAGTCGACGCTGCTGCGCCTGCTGCTGCGCGAGGACGTGCCGAACGAGGGCAACGTCTGGGTGGCCAACTGGAACGTCGGGCGGCTGGCGAGCCGGCGCGTGCCGCGCCTGCGCCAGCGGATGGGCGTGGTGTTCCAGGACTTCCGCCTGCTGCCCAACAAGACGGTGGCGGAGAACGTGGCGTTCGCGCTCGAGGTGATCGGCAAGCCGCGGCACACCATCCGCACGGTGGTCCCCGAGGTGCTCGACCTCGTCAACCTCGCGGGCAAGGCCGACCGCATGCCCTCCGAGCTCTCCGGCGGCGAGGCGCAGCGCGTCGCCATCGCCCGCGCCTTCGTCAACCGGCCGCTGGTGCTGCTCGCCGACGAGCCCACCGGCAACCTCGACCCCGAGACCTCCACCGGGATCATGACGCTGCTCGAGCGCATCAACCGGACCGGCACCACGGTGGTCATGGCCACCCACGACCGGCAGATCGTCGACAGCATGCGCCGCCGCGTCGTCGAGCTGTCGTCGGGCAAGCTCGCCCGCGACGACAGCCGGGGCGTCTACGGGACGGGCCGTTGATGCTGTTCGTCTGGCGGGAGGCCTTCGCCGGGCTGCGGCGCAACCTCACCATGTCCATCGCCATGGTCATCACCACGGCGATCTCGCTGGGCCTGCTCGGCGCGGGCCTGCTCGCCGTGCGCACGATCGACCGCACCGAGGACCTCTACTACTCGCTCATCGCGGTGCAGGTGGCCCTCGACGAGCCGACCAGCGCCGCGGACCCCGACTGCTCGAGCCCGGTCTGCGCCGGCCTGCGCGACGAGCTCGAGGCGAACCCGCTGGTGTCGGGCGTCGAGTACGAGAGCCGGGACGCGGCCTTCGAGCGCTTCCAGCGCATCTACGCCGGGCAGTCGATCCTGCAGCTCGTGCGCCCGCAGAGCCTGCCCGCGACGTTGCGGGTGACGATGGCCGACCCGTTGCGCGGCACCGAGATCGTCGAGCAGTTCACCGGCCGCCCGGGGGTGCGCAACGTCGTCGACCAGCGCAGCACCGTGCAGGACCTGTTCTCGTTCCTCGGCAGCGTGCGCAACGCGACGTTCGGGCTGGCCGTCGTGCAGGCGCTCGCGGCGCTGCTGCTCATCTCCAACACCATCCAGCTCTCGGCGTTCACCCGGCGCACCGAGGTCGGGATCATGCGCCTGGTCGGCGCGACGCGCTGGTACACGCAGGTGCCGTTCCTCATCGAGGCGGTGGTCACGGGCCTGGTCGGGGCCGTGCTCGCGACCGGCGGCCTCGTCCTGGGGAAGATCTTCTTCCTCGACCGGCTGCTGTCCGGCCGGCTGCTCGCGAACACGATCCCGCCGGTCGGGATGAGCGACCTGCTCCTCTACGTTGCACCGGTGTTGGTGGTCGTCGGTGCGGTGATCGCCACGCTGACGGGGTACGCGACCCTGCGGTTGTACGTCCGCACCTGATCCGGACGCGCAGCGGAGCCGGACCATCGAGACGGGAAGGAGCGCGCCGTGGCGAAGACCGCCTCGCCCAAGGCCAGCAGCAACCGACCCGAGGAGCGGCGCAAGATCGTCGCGACCAACCGCAAGGCGAAGTACGACTACCAGATCCTCGATGTCTACGAGGCCGGCATCGCGCTGCAGGGCACCGAGGTCAAGAGCCTGCGGGCGGGGCACGTGTCGCTGAACGACGCGTTCGCGATGGTCACCGACGGCGAGGTGTGGCTGCGCGGGCTGCACATCCAGGAGTACGACTTCGGCTCCTGGACCAACCACGAGCCCCGGCGCGTCCGCAAGCTGCTGCTGCACAAGTCGGAGATCGCGCGGCTCGTTGGCAAGACCCGCGAGACGGGCCACACCCTGGTCCCGCTGTCGCTCTACTTCTCCGGCGGCCTGTGCAAGGTCGAGCTCGCCCTCGCGCGCGGCAAGGCCAAGCACGACAAGCGCGAGGCGATGGCCGAGCGCGACGCCAAGCGCGAGGCGGAGCGGGTCGTGGGGCGGCGGATCAAGGGGTGGTGAGTCCCGCCCGCGACCCGCTGGCGTCGCCGCCGGTGGACGACGCCGACGTCCCGGGGTGGGTGGCCGCGACGGGGGTCGACGGGCTGGTGGACCTGCACGTCCACTTCCTGCCCGACCGCATGCTGCAGAAGGTCTGGGCCTACTTCGACCAGGCCGAGGAGCACTACGGCCGGGCCTGGCCGATCCACTACCGCGAGCCCGAGCAGACGCGCCTGGACCTGCTGCGCGGCTTCGGGGTGCGCACCTTCGCCCCGCTGGTCTACCCGCACAAGCCCGGCATGGCCGCGTGGCTGACGTCGTGGGCGCTGGAGTGGGCGGCCGAGGTCGACGAGGCCGTGCCCACCGCGACGCTCTTCCCCGAGGAGTCGGTGACGACCTACCTCGGGGACGCCCTCGACCAGGGCGCCCGCGCGGTGAAGGCGCACGTGCAGGTCGGGGGCTACGACCCGCGCGACCCGCTGCTCGACGGGGCGTGGGGGCTGGTCGCCGAGGCCGGGGTGCCGGCGATCGTGCACTGCGGCGACGGCCCGATCCCCGGCGCGCACACGGGCATGGAGATCTTCGGCGAGGTGCTCGGGCGCCACCCGCGCCTGACCGCCGTCCTCGCCCACGCGGGGCTGCCCGACTACGAGGGCGCGCTGCGGCTGGTCGAGCGCTTCGAGAACGTCCACCTCGACACGACGATGGTCGGCACGCCGTACACCGAGGGGTTCGCGCCGGTGCCCGCCGACTGGCCGGCCCGGCTCGCGGGCGTCGCCGACCGCGTCGCGCTCGGCACCGACTTCCCGAACATCCCGTACGGCTACCACGAGCAGCTGGCCGCGATCGCGTCCTGGGCCGCCGCCGACGAGCGCCTGGGCGTGCCCTTCCTGCGCACGGTGCTGCACGACGTGCCGGGCCGCCTGCTCGGCCTGCGCTGAGCTCTCCGTCCCGCAGCAACCCGTCGCGACCCGCTCGTCGGGGGAGCGAGAGGACGCCCAGGTCCGCCCCGCCCGACAGCCCCGCCGGGTGGGATGAACCGGGCGGCCGGACGCGTTATGATCGGTGACCGCTCCGCAGGGTGCGGCCGCGAGGGGGTGACTGGTTTCGACTCCGAGTGGTTCATCAGGAGAAGCGTGCCGAGGAAGGCGACGATGATCTCGTTAACCATCCGTCGCGATGAATGAAGCGCCGAGAATACTCAGCGCGACTTCGCTCTCGCTGCCTGACAGCGAGAGGTGAGGTCTGTCGGCCCGGGTTCGTTCCCGACCCGGGTACCGGCATCAGCTAGGGAACTCACCGTCGGGCCCGGTCGCGGGGCCCGTCGGGACATCGCACAGCGACTGGGATCGTCACACCGGCCCGTCCGCAGGACCGGTGGATCCGAGCAGAGACGAGGCGGACTGCGCACGGAGAAGTCCTGATTGCTGATCGGAGGACCCGGGTTCGATTCCCGGCACCTCCACCGAGGTACCGACGGGCCGGAGAGCGACGCTCTCCGGCCCGTCCTCATGTCAGGGTTTCTTCGTTCGGCCGTTCGGCCGTTCGGCCGTTCGGCCGGTCGGCCGGTCGGCGTTGTCCGATGGGCCGGTCGACGCAGCGTCACCCGGGCGATACCGTGGCTCTCCGCGCTCACCCTTCCGGTCGAGCGTCGACGGGCGGGGAGGTGCGGGCATGACCACGGCGTCGGGAGACGGGTCGGTCACGCCCGGCCAGACCCCGGACGAGGGTCACCCGCCCGGGCCGGAGCTGCTGCCGCCCGGCGCGGTGGACGCCGCCACCCGCGGCCTGGACGCGGTCCTGGGCCGCGAGGTCGCGATGGTCACGCTGCCGCCCGCCCGCGGCGAGGACCTCGTGGTGCGCACCGAGCAGGTGCGGCGCCTCGCCGGCCTGCACCATGCCCACCTCGTCGAGGTGTTCGACGTCGACGGGCTCGCGGAGGACACCGAGAGCACGCTGGTGCTGCAGAGCGTCGCCGGCCGGGGCCTCGGGCAGGACACCGACCGGGCCGCCTGGGCGCCGCTGGCGGTCGCCG
>JAQSWW010000081.1 GCA_029266415.1 Actinomycetospora sp.
GTCGGACACTCGATGGCGACGATCAGCGTGCAGGCCGGCGTCGGCCTGCACGTCCTCGAGCAGCGCCCCGGCCAGGCAGGCGAGGCCCTCGCCGCGATCAAGCGCATCTGCGACACCGGCCTGACCGACGTCAAGGCCGTCCTCGGGGCCCTGCGCACCCCGAGCGGGGACGTCGAGCAGTCCTCGGGGCTCGACCGGCTGCCCACGCTCCTCGAGACCGTCGAGGGCGCCGGCCTCCGCGTCGAGCTCGACCTCGACGTCGACGGACGAGCGCTGCCGGTGCCCGTCGACCTGGCCGCCTACCGGATCGTCCAGGAGGCGCTCACCAACGTGATCCGCCACGCCCGGGCCCGCACCGTGTGGCTGGCGGTGGCGCACCGGCCGCCCCGGCTGACCCTCCGCATCCGGGACGACGGCACCGCGCTCCCGGCGGTCGACGGCTGGGGCCAGGGCATCGACGGCATGCGCGAACGCGCCCGCGCGCTCGCCGGATCGCTGACGGCCGGCCCGCATCCCGACGGCGGCTTCGAGGTCTGCGCGGAGCTCCCGGTCCCGGAGGTCCGGTGACGTCCCCCGACGAGGCCCTCCTCCGGGTCCTGATCGCCGACGACGAGGCGCTGGTCCGCGGCGGCTTCCGCGTGCTGATCGACGCCGAGCCCGGGATGACGGTGGTCGGTGAAGCGGGGGACGGTGCGGCCGCGGTCGAGCTCGCGCGCCGGACCCACCCCCACGTCGTGCTCATGGACATCCGGATGCCCGGGGTCGACGGGCTCGCCGCGACCCGCGAGATCACCACCGACCCCGGACTGGCCGGGGTCCACGTCCTCGTCCTCACCACGTTCGACCACGACGAGTACGTGATCGAGGCCCTCGGGGTCGGGGCCGCCGGCTTCCTGGTCAAGAACACCGAGCCCCGCCAGCTCCTCCACGGGATCCGGGTCGTCGCCGGTGGCGAAGCCCTGCTGTCCCCGGGACTCACGCGCCGCCTCGTGGCACGCCTCGTCGATCGTCCGGGAGCTCCCCGCGTCGACCACTCGCGCCTGGACCAGCTGACCGCGCGCGAGCGGGAGATCGTCGGACTCGTCGCTCAGGGACTGAGCAACGAGGACATCGCGGACGGACTCACGATCAGCCGGGCCACCGTGAGGACCCACGTGGGGCGGGCGATGGCCAAGCTCGGCGCCCACGACCGCGCCCAGCTCGTCGTCATCGCCTTCCAGAGCCGCCTCGTCACCCCACCCGACCCCCGTCCGTGATCCCGGGTCAGCGCGCCGCGGCCAGCCGCGTCCCCGCTGCCGCGGACGCCCACGGGCCGGGAACGGTCTCCTCGTCGGCGAGCGCCTGCCGGAAGTACGCCTGGGCCGCCGCGACGCCCGAGCCGGTCGTGAGCTCCACGCCCGCGTCGAGCAGGGCCATCTCCGCCGCGGCGAGCGCGCTCAGGCAGGAGACCTCGTTGACGTCACCGAGGTGCCCGATCCGGAACACGCGTCCGGCGACCTGGCCGAGTCCGCCCCCGAACGACGTCCGGTAGCGGTGGTACGCGATCCGGCACACCGCGGCCCCGTCGACACCGGCCGGCAGCCGCACGGCGGTCACCGTGTCCGAGTACCAGCGCGGCGACACGGCGCACAGGTCCAGACCCCACGCCCTGACCCCGTGCCGGACGCCTTCCCCCAGCCGGTGGTGGCGCGTGACCACATCGTCCATCCCCTCGTCGAGGAGGCGGTCGAGCGACGCCCGCAGTCCGTGCAGGAGCGGCAGCGGCGGGGTGTACGGGAAGTAGCCGACGTCATTGGCCGCGATCATGTCGCTGAACGCGAAGTAGCACCGTTCCGTGGTCGAGCGCTCCGCGGCCTCCAGCGCCTTCTCGCTCACGCCGAGCATGGCGAGGCCGGCCGGGAGCATGAACCCTTTCTGGCTCCCGGCGACCGCGATGTCCACGCCCCAGTCGTCCTGCCGGAAGTCCAGCGAGGCGATGGACGAGACCCCGTCCACGAACAGCAGGGCGTCGGAGCCGGCGGCGTCCATCGCCCGCCGCACCGCCCGGACGTCGGAGGTCACGCCGGTGGCGGTCTCGTTGTGGGTCACGAACACGGCCTTGACGGACGGGTCGGCCCGCAGCGCCTGCTCGAACGCCTCGACCGGGACGCCCTCGCCCCACGCGACGTCGTGGCAGACGACGTCGAGCCCGAGCCGCCGCGCCATGTCCACCCAGAGGTGGGAGAAGTGGCCGTGGCGCGACATCAGGACCCGGTCACCGCGGGAGAGGCAGTTGCTGATCGCCGCTTCCCACGCCCCGGTCCCGGAGCCGGGATAGAGGAGCACGCGGCCCTCCCGCAGCCGGAAGACGCGCTTGAGGTCGGCGAGCAGATCGAGGACGAAGTCCGGCAGGTCGGGCGCTCGGTGGTCCTCCATCGGGACGTTCATCGCCCGCCGGACCACCTCGGGCACGGTGGTGGGACCGGGGACGAACAGGTGCGTCGTACCGATCTTCACGGCCGGGCCTCCTGACGGGCGGTGGTGGCCCTCGACGCTAGGTCGCGGCGCCCCGTCCCGACTCCCCTGCCGCGGGGAGATGCCGGGGGAGGGCCCGTGGCCCGCGTGTCCTGGGCGCCGGGTCCCCCGGGGCGGAGGATGTCGGGCGACAGCGCCGACGAGCCGGAGCAACGGGGGCGGACCTGTGTTGCACCACCGCCTGCTCGTGCCGCTCCGCGGCCCGGACGGCGCGGCCGCCCGGCGACGCCTCTTCGCCGCGGTGCTGCTGCTCGGGCTGGTCGTGGAAGCCGTCCACCAGGTCGTCCTCGGTGGTCACGCCCCCGACGTGCCCGTCATCGACGACTGGCTCCACGCGGGGCTCATCCTCGCGTCGAGCGCGTTCTGCGCGTGGGGCGCGCGCCACCGTCCCCGCGGCCCGGCCCGGGCGGCGTGGTGGTGCTTCGCCGCGGCGCTGCTCCTGTTCGCGGTCGCCGAGGTCACGTGGGGCGCGCTCTACGCCGAGGGCAGCGAGGTGCCCACCCCGAACCCCACCGACGCGCTCTACCTGAGCACCTACCCGCTGTTCATGGCGGGCCTGGTGCTGATGGCCCGGGCCCGGGTGATCGACATTCCCTGGTACCGGTGGCTCGACGGCGTCGTCCTGGTGCTGATCGTGGCGACCCCCGGCGTCCTGCTCCTGATCGTGCCGGTCCTGGAGAACGCACCGATCGATCCCCTCGGGCAGATCGTCACCGTCGCGTACCCCCTCGGTGACGTGCTGCTGGTCGGCGCTCTTCTGGGGAGCCTCCCGCTGATGTCCTGGCGCCTGTCGGGCAGCTGGCCCTGGGTCGGCGCCGGACTCGTCTGCCTGACCGTCGCCGACGCCGGCTACAGCCTCACCGCCGCCGAGACCGTGGCTCACCACGGGCCCTACGACTTCCTCTGGAGCGCCGGCGCGCTCGCGTTCGCGGTCGGCGCGACCAGGCTGCCCTCGCGGCCCCGCCCGTCGCGGGAGATCACCGGCTGGCCCGCGATCGCGCTGCCCCTGGGCGCCCAGGTGGTCGCGCTGGCCACCCAGATCTACGGATGGTTCCGCCCGCTCCCGGCCGCCGAACGGCTGCTGACCATCGCCGTCCTGGCCGTGAGCATCGCCCAGATCATCGCCTCCCGGCCCCGTCCGGACCGGCGTGCACACCGCAGGGACCGCCCGAGGTCTTGACGCCGCACTTGTTTTTCGCAAGTGTCGGCTCACGTCCGGAGCCCCGGACCCACGGGACGGAGGCCCCGATGCCCCAGATGTTCGTCAACCTGCCGGTGACCGACCTGGACCGCGCCAAGGCGTTCTACACAGCGATCGGTTTCACGATCAATCCGCTGTTCTCGGACCACAACGGGGCCTGCGTCGTCGTCGAGGACGGCCACAACTACTTCATGATCCTGGTGCGCGAGTTCTTCCAGACCATGACCGAGCTGGCCATCGGCGACCCGGCGGTCAACCCCACCGCGGCGACCGCGATCTTCCTCGACAGCCGTGAGGCCGTCGACGTCACGGTGGCCGCCGGCGTCGCGGCGGGCGGCGCCGAACCCGCACCGGCGTCGGACCACGGCTTCATGTACCAGCGCCAGCTCACCGACCCCGACGGCAACGTCATCGACTTCGGGTGGATGGAGCCGATGGCCGCCGAGCAGGGCCCCGAGGCCTTCATGGCGCAGCAGGCCTGAGGCCGGTGGCCCCCCGCGACTACGGCCAGTACTGCGGCGTCACGCGGGCCGTGGAGCTCGTGGGCGAGCGCTGGGCCCTGCTCATCGTCCGCGACCTGCTCGTCGGGCCGCGCCGCTACGGCGAGCTCGCCGCGGGGCTGCCCCGCATCCCGAGCAACATCCTGGCGGCGCGTCTCAAGGAGCTGCAGGCGGAGGGGGTCCTCCGCCGGGTGCCGCGCTCGCGGGTGGTCGTCTACGAGCTGACGCCCTTCGGTCGCGAGCTCGAGCCCGTCGTGCTCGCGCTGGGCGCGTGGGGCGCCAAGGCGATGGGCGTTCCCCGGGAGGGGCAGATCATCACCCCGGACTCGATGACGGTCTCCCTGCGCACCGCCTTCCGGCCGCAGGTGGCGGCGGAGCTGCCCGCGACCGCCTACGCGGCACGCGTCGGTCCCGCGGAGCTGCGCATTCGGGTGGACGGCCCCGCCCTCGACGTGACGCGCGAGGACGGGCCGGTCGACCTCGCCTTCGCCACGGGGCCGGGCATCCTCCGGCTCCTCTCCGGCGAGCTGGCCCCGGGCCGCGCGATCGCGACCGGCGTGGTCGAGGTGCTGCGCGGACCCCGCGACCTCCTCGACCGCTTCGCGGACACCTTCCACCTGGCCGCCTGACGCGGGCCCGGTGACCGCACGCCCGCCCTGTCGCCGGCCCGCCCGCGCTCGATCGCCGCGGTGATGCGGGCCATCACCGGGTCGTCGGTCATGCCGCTCCTCCCGGTGCCGACGCCTCCAGCAGGTCGGCCGCGAGCCGGCGGGCCCGACGCAGGCGCGCGGTGTCGCCCTCCAGCCCGGCGCGCACCATCGCGCCCTCGAGCAGCAGCGACAGGTGCTCGGCGAGGTCGTCGGCCTCCTCGAGGGGCGCGAGGGCGTCGCGCAGCATCTGCTCGACCTCGGCCTTGTCCCGCGCCACCACCTCGCGACCCGGGTCGCCGGTGGGCAGCTCGCCGGCGACGTTGAGCAGCCCGCAGCCGCGGAACCCCTCGACCGCCTCGGCGTGCTCGACGTACGCGTCGAAGACGGCCAGCGCCCGCGCGCCCGGCCCCGCGTCGACGGGCAGCGCCGCGACGCGCCGGCGGTGCAGCGCGCGGAACTCCTCCTGGCGCTGGTCGAGGTAGGCCGCCACCAGGTCGGCCTTGGAGGAGAAGTTGTTGTAGAGGCTCATCTTGGCGACGCCGGCGTCGGCGGTGATGACGTCGACGCCCGTCGCCGCCACGCCCCCGGCGTAGAAGCGCGCCGCCGCGGCCGCCATCAGCTTCGCGCGTGCCGAACCCCGTGCCGCCATGGTAGACAGACTAGTCTACCTAGCGAGGAGGAGCACCCATGGACCTCGACCGGCACGTCCTCGTGGACGGCGTGCGGCTGGCCTACCGCGACCGCGGGGAGGGCGACCCGGTGGTCTTCGTGCACGGGACGCCGTCGTACTCCCACGAGTGGCGCCACGTCGTGCCCGCGGTCGAGGCCGCGGGCCACCGCGTCATCAGCTACGACCTGCTGGGCTACGGCGCGTCGGAACGCCCGCTCGACCGGGACACCTCGGTCGGCGCCCAGACGGAGCTGCTCGTGGGGCTGCTCGACGCGCTCGGGATCGAGCGCCCGAGCCTGATCACCCACGACATCGGCGGCGCCATCGGCCAGCGGATCGCCGTCCTGCACCCCGAGCGCCTGCAGCGGCTGATGCTCATCGACTCGGTCAGCTACGACTCCTGGCCGTCGGAGACCTGGCAGGAGATCATCCGGACGCGGCTCGAGACCTACGCGGCGATGCCGGCCGAGGAGTTCGAGGAGATGCTGGGCCGTCAGCTCGCGATGACCGTCGCCGACCCCTCGCGGATGCGCGGCGACGAGCTCCGCGCCTACCTCGCCCCCCACCGCACCGCGCTGGGGCGGGCGTCGTTCTTCGAGCACCAGGTGCGGCACTACGACTCCCGCTACACCGAGGAGATCACCGGGCGGCTCGGGGAGATCGCGGTGCCGGTGCGCATCCTGTGGGGCGAGCAGGACCGGTGGCAGCCCACGAGCTACGCGCAGCGCCTGGCCGCCGACGTCCCGCACGCCGAGCTCGTCGTCGTGCCCGGCACGGGCCACTTCCTGATGGAGGACGACCCGGAGCGCGTGACCCGCGAGGTGCTGGACTTCCTCCGGGTGGACGACCGGGTCCGCCCGGCCTGACGGCTGGTGCGCGGGCGACGGGAGCGGTGGCCATCGCAAGGTGGGCCAGGGACTGCTCGAGCGCGCCGAACGTCGCCGCGCACCCGGGAGCGACCCGAAGCGCCGTGCCGGCTCTCGATCACCGACACCCGGGGGATGTCGCGAGGGGCCCCGATCCCGGAGGCTGTCGGTGCACACGGCGCCCCACCGAGGCGGCGCCCGGGAAGGGAGCGCCGAGATGGCGGAGATCAAGGTCGAGCACGAGGTGACGCTGTCGCGCGAGGAGGTGGCCGACTGGCTGGCCGACCTCGCCGACGCCATCCGCGAGGGTGGCTCGGCCGAGCTGTCGATGTCCGGGCCCGTCCTCACGCTGCCGCTCTCCGACGAGATCGAGGTGGAGATCGACGTCGAGATCGACGGGGACGAGATCGAGCTGGAGCTCGAGCTGTCCTGGTCGACGAAGACGTCGGGCGGGGCCAAGGCCGAGGAGGAGAAGGACGAGGACGAGGACGAGGAGGAGGGCGACGACGAGGAGACCGCGTCGTCCGACTCCGCGTCGGCGGACTCGGCGTCCGGTGGGAGCGCGCCGTCCGGGGAGTCGGCGGGCGCGATCACGCAGCCGGCCACGCCCGCCTCGTCGTCCAGCGCCTCGTCGTCCAGCGCCTCGTCGGCCGCCTCGTCGTCCGGTTCGGCTGCGCGGACGGCGACGAAGGGCCCGGCGAGGACCCCGACGCGGAACGCCGGGCGGGGCGGGACCAAGGCCGGGGCGAAGGGCGCGGCGGCGCGGACCCCGGCGACCGACGGCGGCGACGCCTGATGGGGCTTGGCTGAGGGCGGTCAGCCGCCACCCGCGATGTTGACGAGCCAGCTCACGCCGAAGCGGTCGGTGCAGGCGCCGAAGGTGTCGCCCCACATCTGCTTCTCCAGCGGGGTCTCCACCTGGCCGCCGGCGGAGAGCTTGTCCCACCACGCGCGCAGGGTCGCCTCGTCGTCGCCGGAGAGCGAGACCGTCATGTCGTTACCGTGCTGGCGCGACGTACCGGGCGGCATGTCCGAGACCATCAGCGTGATGCCGCTGTCGGTCTCGATCTGCCCGTGCATGACCT
The DNA here is from genome assembly GCA_029266415.1 of Actinomycetospora sp. Lineage (GTDB taxonomy): Bacteria > Actinomycetota > Actinomycetes > Mycobacteriales > Pseudonocardiaceae > Actinomycetospora. The sequence goes on from JAQSWW010000081.1 coordinate 7,487, forward strand.
TCTGCGCGTCCGGGCCCTCCATGCCCATCTCGCCGAAGGTCATGACCGAGGTGGTGCCGCCGAGCACGTCGGCATAGAAGGCGAGGGCGTCGGCCGCCTCGCCGTCGAAGTTCAGATAGGGATTGAGTCTGACGCCCACGGCACGCTCCGGGAATCGATGGGACAGGGCCCCTGACGGGCGAGCAAGGTAGCGCCGCCCCGGCGCGGCGGGGAACCGCCTCAATGGGCGGCGCGCGGCGTCCCGGGCGGCCTGCTCGACGGCCGCGTGGTGCGCCCGCCACGCGGCCGGCTCGTCGTGGGCGAGGTTGTCGTTGTCGATGTGCAGGCCGGCGGCGCCGTCGATGTGCTCGCGGACGATGTCGGCGTGCCCGGCGTGCCGGTGGATCTCGGCGATGACGTGCACGAGGATCCCGTGCAGGGTCACGTGGCTCCGCTCCTCGGGCCAGTGCGCCACCTGGCCGGGCGCGTCGAGCGGCAGGGTCGCGATGGTCTCGTCGGCGTGCGCCGCGACGTGGCGGTAGGTGTCGACGACGGCGGCGCGGGACTCGTCGGCGGTCGCCCAGAGGTCGGCGGTCGGGTCGTCGCCGAGGTCCTCGACCCGCGGCCCATCGGGCAGCGGCCGGCCGAACGTGTCGCCGAGGTAGCCGAGCTCGACGAAGGCCATGTGCTTGACCAGGCCGAGGAGGTTGGTCGCCGTGGGCGTCAGGGGCCGGCGGGCGTCGTACTCGTCGAGGCCCTCGAGCTTCCACAGCAGGGCGTCGCGGCCCTGCCGGAGCGCGCGGTGCAGATGCGCCTTCGCGCTCGCCTCGTCCACGGGGGTCAGCAGCCCTGCGGAGCCCGCTCGCAGTGCGGCGTGGTGCCCGGGAAGCGGCCGCGGTGGTCGGCGACCCAGCGGTACGCGCGCTCCTGCAGCCCGGAGCTGGCGCGGTAGAGCGTGGCCGGCAGCGCGGTGCCGGTGAGCACCGCCAGCACGGCGTTGACCGCGTCGGCGCCGGTGCGTCGCACGCCGTCGGGACCCAGGAACTGCACCGCCTCGCGGCACTCGTCGACCGTCGCGCCGATCGAGGCCGGTACGCCTTCGGCCTGGAGGGGCTGCACGTCGATCTTCCCCTGCGGGTCGAGGCGGCGCAGCCAGTCGACGCAGCGCGTGCAGAACCCGCACTCGCCGTCGAAGACGAGACGGCCCGCGTACCCGTCGGCGCTGCTCATGCCTCCACGATGCCAGGGGCGCCGGGGCGGTGCGTGCCGAAGCTCCAGACGTTGTCCTCGCCGTCGACCGCGGCCCACTCGCGTGATCCGTAGGGCTGGTCGACGAGCTCCTGCACCACGGTGGCGCCGGCGGCGACGGCCCGGGCGTGGTGGGCGTCGGGGTCGTCGACGACGCAGTAGACGACGGCCCGGCCCGTCGCGAACGGGTCGCCGTCGCGGCGGGGCCCGATGAGGACGGCGCCGCCGCCGTGCACCAGCTCGGCGTGCACCGCCGTGCCGGCGTCGTCGCGGTGGTCCGAGGTCACGGTGAAGCCGAACGCGTCGCGCAGCAGCGCGATGGCGGCGTCGGGATCGGCGTAGCGGAGGGTGGGGTGGACGCTCATGGCCGGTGACGCTAGGAGCCGGCGGCGGCGCCGTCTTGGACGTCGGGGAACCACGCGCGCAGGTACTCGCGGGGGGTCCAGCCGGTGAGGTCGCGGAACTCGCGCACCAGGTGGGAGTGGTCGGCGTACCCGCAGGCCGCGGCCACGTCGGCGATGCGCACGTCGGCCGGCACCCGGTCCGGCCCGGCGCCGGGCACGAGCAGCGCGCTCGCGTGCCGGAAGCGCAGCACGCGTCCGGCGACCGTCGGCGGGAGGCCCACCTGGCGGTGGAAGCGGGCGAGCAGGTGCCGCCGGCTCCAACCCGTCTCGGCCGCGAGCTCGGCCATCGGCACCCGCCCGCGCGCCGCGGCGAGCCGGCGCCAGGCGTGGGCCACCTCGGGGTCGGGGCGGAACGCCGACCGCGCGAGCAGGCCCGTGAGCGTTGTGGTGACGAGGGCGAAACGCGTCGGCCAGGTCGGCGTGCCCGCGAGGCGCTCGGGCAGCGCGGCCAGCGCCGGGACGTCGAGCAGGTCGAGTCCGGTGACGAGGTGGGCGACCTCGGCGCCGTCACGCCCGAGCAGGCGCGCGGCCCCCAGCGGCGTCAGGTCGACCTGCACGCCGGCCTGGTGGCCGGTGAAGGACGTCGTGCCCCACGCGTCGTCGAGGCCGGCGAGGAACGCGCCGTGGTGCTCGGGGCCGCCGAAGCCCTCGACGAGCAGCGGCCCGCCCCAGGCGAGGATCAGCGTGGCGCCGCCCGTCGGGCCCTGGCGGCGCACGACGGGGGTCGTCGCGTGCTCGGCGTAGCCGGCCAGCCCCGTCACGATCCCGCGCAGGGACGCGGGTGGGTGAGCCGGGGCGTACGTCACGTTGGCAGCCTGCCAAAGAGACCGGTGACCGGCTACCGTCCGCTGCCGTGGACGGACGCAGCGCAGCGGGTCAGCGGGTCGTCGTGGTGGGCGCGGGGTTCGGCGGCATCGCTGTTGCCGTCGAACTGCGCGACCACGGGATCACCGATGTCGTGATCCTCGACAGCGCCCCCGAGATCGGTGGCACCTGGTACTACAACAGCTACCCGGGCGCGGCCTGCGACGTCCCGAGCCACCTCTACTCGTTCTCGTTCGCCCAGCGCAGCGACTGGTCGCGGCTGTGCTCGCCGCAGAGCGAGATCCTCGAGTACCTGCAGGGTGTCGCCCGCGAGTTCGGCATCGACGAGTGCTTCGTGCCGAACGTGCGGGTCAGCGCGTGCCGCCTCGACGAGGCGACGATGACGTGGACGGTCGAGAGCGAGGACGGCCGCACCTGGGAGGCCGACGCCGTCGTCCTCGCGACCGGCCAGCTGAACACCCCGGCGATCCCGTCGGTGCCCGGCGCCGACACCTTCGCCGGCCCGACGATGCACTCGGCGCGCTGGGACCACGACGTCGACCTGCGGGGCAAGCGCGTCGCCGTCGTCGGCACCGGGGCCAGCGCCGTGCAGTTCGTGCCGGCCATCGCACCCGAGGTCGGCCACATGACCGTCTTCCAGCGCAGCGGCAACTGGTTCTTCCCGCGCAAGAACCGGTCCTACCCGCGCTGGCTGCAGGCGTTCTTCCGCCGGTTCCCCGCGGTCCTGCGCGCCCGCCGGTTCTTCCTCAAGGGCTACCTCGAGTTCCTGACGATCATGATCAGGCACCCGCGGACCGTCGGGCGCCTCGGGCGGGTGTACTCGACGCTGTTCATGCGCCGCCAGCTGCCCGACCCCGAGGTCCGGCGCAAGGCCTGGCCGGACTACACGTTCGGGTGCAAGCGGATCCTGTTCAGCTCGCACTACCTGCCAGCGCTCGGTCGGGACAACGTCGAGCTGGTCACCGACCGGGTCACCGAGGTGGTCGCCGACGGCGTGCGCACCGGCGACGGGCGCCACCACCCGGCCGACGTGCTCATCTGGGGCACCGGGTTCCGCACCACGGAGTTCATGTTCCCGATGGACATCGTGGGGCGCGAGGGCCGGACGCTGCAGGACGAGTGGGGTGCCGGGGCGCACGCGCACTACGGCATCACCGTGCCCGGCTTCCCGTCGCTGTTCGTGCTCTACGGCCCGAACACCAACACCTCGGGCGGCTCGATCATCGTGTTCCTCGAGGCCCAGGTGGCCTACGTGCGCCAGGCGCTGGAGGAGACCGCGCGCCGGCGGGCGGCCGCGCTGGAGGTCCGGCGCGACGTCGAGGAGGCGTTCGACCAGCGGATCCAGGCGGAGTTCGAGGGGACGGCCTGGACGAGGTGCGACTCCTGGTACCGCGACGAGTCGGGGCGGATCGTCGCCAACTGGCCGCGGTACATGGAGGAGTACGTGCGCGCGGTGTCCCGCCTCGAGCCCACGGACTACGAGTTCCATCCGGTACCCCGCTGACTTCTCCACAGGGGTTGTCCACACTGGGGACGAACTACAAGCCTGTGATTACCGGCCCGGATCCGGCCGGTGTCTAGGGTCGGGGGATGCTGCGGCGCTCCGAGATCGAGCTGAAGACCTCCGGTGAGGTCGACGCGATGCGCGAGGCCGGCCGGATCGTCGGGCGGTGCCTGGACGCCGTCCGCGCGGCCGCGGCCCCGGGGGTGTCGCTCGAGGAGCTCGACGACGTCGCCCACGACGTCATGCGCGAGGCCGGCGCCGTGCCCGCGTTCCTCGACTACCACCCGCACTTCGCGCCCAGCCCGTTCCCGGGTGTCATCTGCGCGAGCGTCAACGACGCGGTCGTCCACGCCATCCCCGGGCCCCACCGGCTAACGACGCGGTCGTCCACGCCATCCCCGGGCCCCACCGGCTCGCGCCGGGCGACCTGCTGAGCGTCGACTGCGGCGCGTACCTCGACGGGTGGTGCGGCGACGCCGCGATCAGCCTGGTGGTCGGCGACGACCCCGACCCCGCCGACCTCGACCTGATCGCCACCACCGAGCGTGCGCTGGCGGCGGGCATCGCCGCGGCGGTGCCCGGCCTCCGGCTCGGCGACCTCGGGGCCGCGATCGGCGCGGTCGCCCGCGCGGGGGGCTACGGCATGCTCGCCGACCACGGCGGGCACGGCATCGGGCGCGCGATGCACGAGGCTCCGCACGTCCCCAACGAGGGGCGGGCCGGGCGCGGGATGAAGCTGCGCGCGGGCCTGGTGCTCGCGATCGAGCCGATGCTGCACGCCGGCGGCCGCGACGACTACCGCCACGACGCCGACGGCTGGACGCTGCGCACCGCCGACGGCAGCCGCGCCGCGCACGTCGAGCACACCGTCGCGATCACCGACGACGGCCCGCGGGTGCTGACCCTCGCCTGAGGGTGCCTGCGGCACGTGAGCACTTCTCGGTGCTGGAGCACTCGAGGGTGCTCACGTGCGCGGAGCGCATCTCAGCTCTGGCTGGCGGCCCGATCGTCGTCCTGCGGCGAGTCGCCCTGCGACGACCCCTCCCGCGGCGCGTCGGCGCGCTCGCGGTGCGCCTGCTCCCACTCGGAGTCGTCGCGGGCGCCGTCCTCGCCGCCGTCCGCGTGCGGCTTGCGGCGGACCCCACGGCGGTCGAGGCGGTGCAGCTGCCCGTTGCTGTCGCGTCCCCAGTGGGTGCCGTGGGAGTCGGTGAAGCGCATCTCGGGGACGGCCGGCGCCGAGTAGAGCTCCTCGCGACTGACCTCGTCCGCGCCGAACGGCAGCGACCGGATCTCGTCGCTGGACGGGGGCAGGAGGGCCATCGAGATGCTGTGCTGCTCGTCGCTGGAGGGCAGGCTGAACAGGCAGCGGACCTGGAAGACCGGCGAGTCGCCCCCGTTGTGGACGCAGAGCACGTAGTCCTCGTCGCGGTCGTGGCGGCGGCCCTCGTCGAGCCACGCGGTGACGCCCTGGGCCTGCTGCTCCTGCCGGACCTCTACCTGGTCCTTGCGGTTGAGCAGCATGATCCAGACGTAGGCGGCGAAGCCGAGCAGCGAGCCGGCGCTGCCGACCGCCGACACCCACTGGGCGGCGAGCTGGGAGGTGCTCATCGGGGGTCGTCACCCCGGACGACCGACTGGGGGATCACGAGCGCACGAGTGCCCCGCCACGGCGCGGTCTACGCTCCGTCGGTGTGAGCGCCGCGCCGTCCCCGTCCCCCCGCCGCTCGAGTCCCGCCCCCGATCCGCCCCGGCCGACGCCACCGGCCGACGCGACCCCGGGCGCCCTGGTCCGCTGGACCGTCGACGTGATCAACAGCCACGACGCCGAGGCCCTGCGCCAGGCGTTCGGCCCGGAGACCTACGAGCGCTTCCCCACGCGCACCGTGCGCGGCGCCGACGACCTGGTGGCCTGGTGGCGCGGCGTGTTCACCGCCCTGCCCGACGTGGTCCTGACGATCCAGGGCATGGCCGAGAACGACGAGGGCGAGGTCTTCCTGCACTGGCGGCTGACCGGGCACCACACCGGCGGCGACTGGGAGGGCATCGCGCCGTCCGGCGCGGCGATCGACCTCGACGGCATGGACCACTTCACGATCGCCGACGGCCGCGTGGCCAGCAACTTCGTGGTGTTCGACCAGATGCAGTTCGCGCGCCAGATCGGCCTGATGCCCGCCGACGGCTCGCGGCTCGACGCCGGGCTGAAGTGGGCCTACAACGCCGTGCAGCGGCGCCGGGGCTGAGCCCGCGGGCCGGGGCGCGTCCGCTCAGGACGAGCCGGTGCCGTCCTTGCGGCTGCGGCCCTGCGTCCCGCCCCGACCGCGGAACTCCACACCCGCGTCGACGAGCAGGCGCCGGACACGGCCGATGCTGTAGCCGGTCTCGGAGCAGATCTCCCGGATGCTCGCACCCTTCTGGTACCGCTTGAGCAACTCGTTGCCCAGCTTGGCGCGCTCCGCTCCCGTCACCCGCTGGTTGCGCGCCAGCTCCGGTGTCTTCGCCATGCCGGGGAGTATCACAGCGCGTGGCCGAGCGACGCCACTATCGCCGATTACCCCTGAGTCAAGCGGTCGGAGGCGTACTGCGAACGAGATCATGGTCCGCCCGACGGTCCAGTCTCGTCACCCTGGGTCGCCAAATCGGTCGGGGCCTGTACTACCTGTACGCGGGGTACTGCCGGCCGCGGGGGGCGACCTCCTCGTCCGACTCGGCGCCCCAGCTCGTCCACCCCGGGCGGGCGTAGCGGGCGAACATCTCGAGGTACGGCCCCGGCGAGCACGCCTCGATGAGGTCGTAGGCCTCCTCGGGCTTGCGCGAGTGCTCGCGCTTGCGGGTCTCGATCATGTTGACCTGCCGGCGGCCCGGCTCGAGCGTGCGCATCGAGCCGCGGACCCCGAAGAGGATCAGCTCGGTGACGTTGCGGAAGTAGAACCCCACGCCCCGCCCGTCGGGGCCGCCGTCCTTGCGCCGCTTGGCCCACACGAGGTTGCTGACGTAGCGGAAGCCCCAGCCCTGCATCACCGCGAGGCCCTCGGGCAGCAGGGCGTTGGGCACCCAGAGGTAGAGGTGCGCGTTGGCCGAGACGACGTCGGCGACGGGCAGCGCGGCGATCTCGGCGGCGGTCATGGTGTCGTAGCGGTCGAGGCGCCGGTGCTCGGGCGCGACCTTGCCCGTGCGGTTGGTGAACCGCCACGGCGGGTCGGCGTAGACGCACGACCACCCGCCCGCGGTGCGCGGCAGCGCCACGCTCTCCGGGGGCGCTGCGTCCGCGCGCAACGGCGTTGCACGCACACGCCCGGGCGCTTCCTCCGCCAGGGTCATCGTCTCGGGCATCCTCGCGGGGGGGGGGGCGGGGGGGACGCTAGCGGCGGGGTCCGACAGTGCCGGGTCCCCGACGTCGTCCGGCTCCACGGGGCTCACGGCGACAACCCGTCGGTCAGCATCAGCGGCGCCGGCTCCGGGGGGCGCGCCCGCTCGCCGGCGGCCGGCGACCAGCAGCGGCGCGAGATGGCCACGGCGAGCAGCGGACAGCCGCCGGCGTCCCCGCGGGTCATGCGCGACTCGAGCTTGCCGAGGTGGGTGGTGGTCGACGTCGAGAGCCGGCTGCGGACCTCGTCGTCGCTGCCGCCCGCGGCCCGGGTCAGCTCGCGGGCCAGTTCGCGCAGGTCGTCGTGGGTGCGGGTGAGCAGCACGGCGCCGTCGATGAGCCCGGCGTCGTAGAGCGCGCGGTAGGCGCCGACGTCGCGGTCGAGGTTGCCGTCCTTGGCGTTCCACTCGACGTCGAGCGCCACCCGGCCCTTGACGTTGTCGACCTTGTAGCCCTCGTTGACGACCTCGCTCTCGCGCACCGTGACCCCGCGCTCGCCGGCCGGGGCGTACGGCTGGACCTGCAGCCGCGAGGTGACCACGGTGTCCACGCGCCCCTCGCGCCAGCCGCGTGCGCGGAAGGCGGTGTTGAGGCGCGCGGCGAGCCGGGACTCGTTGCCCCCGGCCTCGACCAGGTCGGGCGTGGTGAGGACGAAGTCGGCGAGGACGGCGCAGACCTCGGCGAACTCCACCGGGCTCGTGGCGGCGAGCACCGCGGCGGCGTTGCGCGTCTCGCGCAGCTCGTAGCGCTCGGCGACGTCGGCCGGCAGGGCGGCGGTCCAGCTGCCGGTGAGCTCCATCGGCGGACATCCTCGCACCACCTCCGCCGCGAGGACCTCCCCCTCCCGGGCCGCGCGAGCGTGTCCCTTAAGGTCCCCCGGATGGATCACGACGGCGCGCCGGGATCGTGCTGCTCGTGACGGCCACGGCCCCGCTGCCGACCGTCGCGCCGGTCGCCGTCGACGCGGGACCCGAGAATCTGGCGACGCCGCGCGTGGCGTGGCGCGCCGTGCTCCTGCTGGCGGGCGGGCTCGCGCTGGTGCACGGGGTCGCGTCCGCTTGGTACGGGGCCTTCGGCGACGAGCTCTACTTCGTCGCGGCCGGCCGCCACCTCGCCTGGGGCTACGCCGACCAGCCGCCCCTGGTGCCCTGGCTCGCGGCGGCCCTCGACCACGTGGCCCCGGGCAACCTGGTCGTCCTGCGCCTGCCCGCGACGCTCGCGAGCGCCGGGCACGTGGTGCTGGCCGCCCTGGTCGCCGTGGAGATGGGCGGCCGCCGCCGCGCGCAGCTCCTCGCCGGCGGCGCGGTCGCGATCTCGCCGTTCTTCCTCGCCACCGGCCACCTGCTGGCGACCTCGACGCTCGACCCGGTGCTGTGGACCCTGCTGCTCTGGCTGGTCGTGCGCTGGGTGCGCACGGACGTCCGCCTCCGGCGCGGCAGCTCCGCTCCGCTGCGTGCCGCCAGGCACGACGCCCTGCTGCTGGCGGCCGGACCCGTGCTCGCCGTGGCCCTGTTCGGCAAGTTCCTCGTCCCCGTGCTCGTCGCCGGGCTGGCCCTCGGCGTGCTCGTGGCCGGGCCGCGCCGGCTGCTCGCCCGGCCGTCGCTGTGGATCGCGCTGGCCCTGGCCGCGGCGTCGACGCTGCCGACGCTGCTCTGGCAGGCCGCGCACGGCTGGCCGCAGCTGCGGATGGGCGCCGTGGTCGCGGCCGAGGGCGGCGTGACCGGCAACCGCTGGTGCTTCCTGCCCTTCGCCGCCTGGGACGTCGGGCTCCTGCCCGGGCTCGTGCTCGCCGGGGCCGGGCTGTGGGCGCTCCTGCGCTCCGAGGTCCTGCGGCCGTGGCGGGCGATCGGGATCGCCGCGCTCGCCGTGGTCGCGGTGGTCCTTGCGAGCGGCGGCCGGCCCTACTACGTCATGGGCCTGGCCGCGGTCCTCGTCGCCGCGGGCGCGGTCGCGCTGCAGGACCGCCCGCCGTCGCGGTGGTGGTCGTGGACGGTCTCGGTCCCGGCGTTCGTCGCGTCCGGGCTGGTCGTCGCCGTCCTCGCCCTGCCGCTCGGGCCCGCGTCCTGGCGGGTCGAGCGCGGGGAGTTCCTCGCCGCGGGCCAGGTCGGCTGGCAGAGCCTCACCGCCAGTACGGCCGCGGCGTACCGGGCCCTGCCGCCCGAGGAGCAGCCGCACACCACCGTGCTCGCCTGGTCGTACTGGTACGCCTCGGCGCTCGACCGGTACGGACCCGCCGAGGGCCTGCCCCCCGTGCACAGCGGCCACCGCGGGTTCGGGTTCTTCGGCCCGCCCCCGGACGGGGCCCGCACCGCGATCCTCGTGGGTCCGGTCCGCGGGGCCGACGCGTTCTGCTCCACGATCACGCCCCTGCCCCCGCACCGCGACCCCACGGCGAACGTGGTGATCAACGGCGACGTCCCGCTCGCGCTCTGCACCCCCCGGGCGCCGTGGTCGCAGCTGTGGGGCTCGATCGTCGACATGCACTGACGCGCCGCATGATGGCCCGGTGAGACCACGTGGGGGGCCGATGCGGGCGGTCGTGCTCGCGGTCGTGCTCCTCGTGGGCGTGCTCGGGTGCGCCCGCCCGCCGACCCGCGGCGCGTCGGGCCCGCCGCCGCTCGGCACGAACGGCGCCCCGGTGCCCGCCCTCGACTGGCGCGCGTGCGGCGGGGCGTTCCGGTGCGCGGACGTGACGGTGCCGCTGGACTACCGACAGCCCGCCGGGGAGACGATCAGCCTCGCCGCGGTGCGCCTGCCCGCCGCCGACCCGGCCGGGCGCCTCGGCACGCTCGCGGTGAACTACGGCGGCCCCGGCACCCCGGCCACCTCCAGCCTGCGGCGCCTCGCGCAGCGCTTCGCCGGCCTGCACGCGCGCTTCGACCTCCTCGCGGTCGATCCGCGGGGAACGGGCGCCTCCGCCCCCGTCGACTGCGGCCCGTTCGGCGGCGACCGCGTGCCCGCGCCCGTCGGACCCGCGCGCACCCCCGCGTTCTGGGCCTCGGCCGCCGAGCCGGGCCGGGCGTGTCTCGCCGGCACGGGGGAGCGGCTGCGCCACCTCTCGACGGCGAACGCCGCCCGCGACCTCGACCTCGTCCGCCAGGCGCTCGGGGAGCCGGCGCTCAGCCTCTACGGCTACTCCTACGGCACCTACTCGGCCGCGACGTACGCCAACCTCTTCCCGGCCCACACGCGGGCGATGGTGCTCGACGGCAGCCTCGACCTCGTCGCCAACGCCGCCGGCGCGCCCGGCACCGAGCGCGTCCCCGTCGACGTGCGGGCCGGGGTCAGCGAGGCCTGGGAGGAGGCGTTCGGTGTCGCGCTCGACCGGTGCGCCGCCGCGCCGTCGTGCCCGCTCGGTCCCGACCCCCGGGCCCGCGCCACCGACGTCGTCGCGGCCGCGGCGGCCGGCACCTCGGGCACGTCGTCGGCCGAGCTCGTCGCGCGCATCGACCGGGCGCTGCAGACGGAGGGCCGGCTGCCCGGGCTGGTGCGCACGCTCGCTGCGCTGGCCCCCGGCGCGCCGCCCTCGGGGGGACGCATCCCGCTGCCCGCCGTGCCGTACGCCCCGGAGCACTCGCCGTCCTACCTGGCGATCCAGTGCACCGACGCGGTCACGCCCCCGGCGGCCGACATGGACGCCGCGGTGGTGGCCGAGCAGGCCGCGCACCCGATCGTCGGGGCGTCGACGGCGCTCAACCACGCCATGTGCGTCGACTGGCCGGCGATCGACCCCGACCGCTACCTCGGGCCGTGGAACGCGCCCCTCGCCGCCCCCGCGCTGCTGGTCAACTCGCGGTGGGACCCGACGACGCCGCTGATCGACGCCCGGGCCACCGCCTCGCAGCTCGCCGCGGCGCACGTCCTCGTCGTCGACGCCATCGGGCACACGACCCTCGACGCCCCGAGCCGCTGCGCGCAGGAGGCGTACACCGCCTACCTGCTCGACCCCACCGTCACCCCGCCGGAGCGGTGCCCGGCGGGCTACTGATCGGGCTCGCGCAGCACGACCTCGGGCAGGAACCCGTGCTGGTAGAGGCGCTTCTCGCGCACCATCGGCGAGAACAGCGCCGCCATGAACAGCGTCGCGAACAGCACGAACAGCGGCAGCGCGAGGCGCAGCCAGCCCGGCCCGGGCAGCAGCGCGAGCAGCGCGGCGGGCGTCGCCTGCACCGCGGAGCGCCCGAGGTGGCGCAGGAACCACGTCCGCGTGGTGAGGTCGTGCAGCACCCACGGCGCATAGCGCACCGGCAGCCGCGCTCCGAACGCGTACCCGACCCAGCGCAGGACGCCGGGCCGGATCATCCGACCGTCGGACCCGTGAGTGCGTGTCCGTGCCCGGACACGGACGACCGCTCACGAGGCCGCAGGCCCAACGCGACCGCCGCGAGGTGGGCGAGGTGCACCGGCTCGTGGCCCGTGTCGTCCAGCTGACGGATCTGGGTGCGGCAGGAGAAGCCGTCGGCGAGGACGGCGGTGTCCGCGTCGGCGCCCCGCACCGCGGGCAGCAGGCCGCGCTCGGCGCACGCCGTCGACACCTCGTAGTGCCCCTGCTCGAACCCGAAGTTGCCGGCGAGCCCGCAGCAGCCCTCGTCGAGCACCTCGGTCTCGACGCCCAGCGCGTCGAGCACCGCGCGGTCGGCGTCGTAGCCCATCGCCGCGTACTGGTGGCAGTGCACCTGGGCGATCGCGCGCTGCCCGGTGGTGACGACCCCCGCGCGCAGCTCGTCGAGGTGGTTCGCGAGCACCTCGGCCAGCGTGCGCGTCGAGGCCTGCAGGCGGACGGCGTCCTCGTGGTCGGGGCCGAGGAGCTCGGTGAGGTCCTGGCGCAGGGTCGCGGTGCACGACGGTTCGAGCCCGACGACGGGCACGCCGTCGTCGAGCCACGGCTTGACCGCCGCGATGCTGCGCCGGACCACGGCGCGGGCGGTGTCGAGCTGGCCGGTGGTGTGCCAGGTCAGCCCGCAGCAGATCTGCCCGGTGGGCAGCTCGACCCGGTAGCCGAGGTGCTCGAGCACGGCGATCGCGTCGAGCGCGAGGTCGGGGTCGAACGCCGAGGTGAACGTGTCGGGCCAGAGCAGGAGCCGGGACTGCGGGTCCTCGTGCCGCGCGGGGCGGGGGCCGGCGAGCCGGCGCAGCGGGCGCGGCGCCAGCGCCGGGATGTCGCGCTGCGGGGCGATGCCGCCGAGGCGCTTCGCCACGGCGGCCAGCGCCGGGCGGCGCGCCAGGGCGTTCGCGAGCCGCGGCAGCCCGGGCACCGCGGTCGCGAGCTGCAGCCAGCGCGGCAGGTACCCCATCGACCAGTGGCTGCGCGGGCGCTCGCGGGCGCGCCCGGCGTAGTGCTGGGAGAGGAACTCGGCCTTGTAGGTGGCCATGTCCACGCCGACCGGGCAGTCCCGCTGGCAGGCCTTGCAGCTCAGGCACAGGTCCAGCGCGTCGCGGACCTCGGTGGAGCGCCAGCCGTCGGGCACGAGCTGCCCGGAGGCCATCTCGAAGAGCAGCCGCGCGCGCCCGCGGGTGGAGTGCATCTCCTCGCCGGTGACGCGGTAGCTCGGGCACATGTAGCCGCCGGAGTCGGTGATGCACTTGGCGACGCCGATGCAGCGGCGGGTGGCGCGGGTGAAGCTGCCGCGGTCGTCGGTGTAGTGCAGCTCGGTGCGCGGACCGATGGTGGGGACGCCGACGAACACCTTGAGGTCGTCGTCCATCTTCGCCGGCTCCACGACCCGGCCGGGGTTCATCCGGTTCTCGGGGTCCCACACCGCCTTGAACGCGCCGAACGCGTCGATCAGCTCGGGGGTGTAGGTGCGCGACAGCAGCTCGGCGCGCGCCTGGCCGTCGCCGTGCTCGCCGGAGACCGAGCCGCCGTGCTCGGCGACGAGGTCGGCGGCGTCGAGCAGGAACGAGCGGAAGTTCGCGAGGCCGGGGCGGGTGAGCAGGTCGAAGTCGATGCGCACGTGCAGGCAGCCGTCGCCGAAGTGCCCGTAGTAGGCCCCCTGGCGCCCGTGGCGGGCCAGCAGCGCGTCGAACTCGCGCAGGTAGGAGCCCAGCGTGGCCGGCGGGACCGCGGCGTCCTCCCAGCCCGGCCACGCCTCGCCGCCGTCGGGGGAGCGGGTGACGATGCCCGACCCGTCCTCGCGGATCTTCCACAGCGCCCGCATCGCCCGCGTCTCCGAGACGACCTTCACGCTCGCCCCGTAGCGCGCCATCTCGCGGCCGATGGCCTCGGCCTCGGCCGTCGCCTCGGCCTGGTCGGCGCCGCCGGTCTCGACGTAGAGCCAGCCCTTGCCCTCGGGCAGCGCCTCGTGGGAGCGGTCGTCGGGGCGGCTCGCGCGCAGGGCGCCGATGACGCCGACGTCGACGCCCTCGATGGTCAGCGGCGCGTGCTCGCGGATCGGCAGGACGTGGTCGGCGGCGACGTAGGCGTCGGGGAAGCCGAGCACGCACAGCGCCCGCGCCCCCGGGGCCTCGACGAGCTCGACCGTCGCCTCCATGAACGTCGCGCACGTGCCCTCGGTGCCGACGAGGGCGCGGGCGAGATCGAACGACTGGTCGTCGAGCAGCTGGTCGAGGTTGTAGCCGCTGACCCGCCGGGTGAGGCCGTCGACGACCAGCTCGTCGCGCACGATGCGCTCGGTGCGGTCGCGGAGCTGCGCCAGCTCCCGGTACACCGCCCCTTCGCGGCCGGGTCGCCGCTGTGCGGCGGCGAGGTCGGTGGTGCGGCCGACCGCCATCCGCGTGCCGTCGGCCAGCAGGACGTCGAGCTCGCGGACGTTGTCGACGGTCTTGCCCCACGCCACGGAGTGCGACCCGCAGGCGTTGTTGGCGATCATCCCGCCGAGCGTGCAGCGGTTGTGCGTCGACGGGTCGGGGCCGAACGTCAGCCCGTACGGCCGGGCGGCCTCGCGGAGGTCGTCGAGCACGACGCCGGGTTGGACCCGGGCGGTGCGGGCGTCGGGGTCGATCTCGAGCACGCGGTCGAGGTGGCGCGAGAAGTCGATGACCACGGCCTCGTTGACCGACTGGCCGCCGATGCTCGTGCTCGCCCCCCGCGGCAGCAGGGGCACGCCGTGGCGGCGCGCGATGTCCACCGTGGCCTCGACGTCGTCGAGGTCGACGGGCTGCACCACGCCGATCGGGACGTGGCGGTAGTTGGACCCGTCGGCCGACCACATCGCGCGGCTCGCGGTGTCGAAGCGCACCCGGCCGCGCACCGACGACCGGAGCTCCTCGGCGAGGTGGGACGCGGCGGACGGACGGCGCATCGTGGTCATCGTGGTCCAGTTTGCTCCGGTGGCCGGGCCTTGTCGCAACGAACGTGCTGTTCGCTGCGTCTACGCGCGCGAAGTCCCCGTTCGTGCGGGCTCGACGTCGGCGAGGTGGGTGCGCGGCGCGCGGTCGAGCAGGCCCGTCCAGGCGTCCGGGGCGTCGAGGAGCACGAGGTCGGCGCGTGCGCCCGGCACGACGTCGTGCGCCGGGTCGCCGAGCAGGGCCGCCGCGGTGCGCGTGCGGACGTCGGTCAGGAACCAGGTGACGCGAGAAGCCACGAGAGGTCGGTACCCGCCGCGAGCTCCGCCGGCCCGTGGCCGCGGCGGAACAGCCGGGCGGTGTATCCGTCCAGGGTGAGGCGCTCGCCGGACCGGAACAGCCACGCCCCCTCGCGCAGCCCCACCACGGTGACGGCGTTCTCCTCGTGGAACTCGTGGATCCGCTCCTCGCGGGTCTCGCCGCGGTGGGCGGAGCGCGGGTCGGGGTCGAGGTAGTGCGGGTTGATCTGCACGGGGATCCGCGCGAGGGCGTCGAGGCCGCCCGGGTCGACGATCGGCATGTCGTTCGTCGTCATGATCGTCGGGCAGGCGAGGTTGGAGCCCGCGCTGGCCCCGGCGTAGCGGAGGTCGCTGCGCTCGCGCAGGGCGGCGAGGACGCCGTTGTCGCCGACCCGGCGGTGCAGGCGGAAGGTGTTGCCGCCGCCGACGAAGACGGTCTCGCGGTCCGGGTCGGCGTCGCGGATCGTCGCCGCGGGGTCGGGCTCGCGGTGCAGGCCGCGGACGTCGAGCGGGCCGAGGACCGCGCTCAGGGCGCCGGCGACGAATCCGGTGTAGGCGTCGAGGTCGTGGCCGGCCCACCCCGCGAACCACACGGTGCGGTCGCCGAGGTGCTCGCGCAGCGGGGCGGCGGCGTGGGCGAAGGGCACCTCGGCCCCGGGCGGGCGGGAGTTCGAGAACAGGAGCACGTCGGCGGCCACGGGCGTGATCCTGGCCGAGCGCGGTGGGCGGCGTGCGAGCTGGTGGATTTCCTGGCGTTGAACGCCAGCGTGGCCGCCACGCTGGCACGGGTCAGGGCACAGGAGTGCGCGAGGGGGCGGCCGGGGTGCCCAGCGGCACGAGGCGCAGGGCGCCGGGGGCGTCGGCGGGGACCACGGGCGCGCGCGGGGGCACCGGGTCGACGCGGCGGTAGGGCGCGCCGAGCTCCGGGCGGGGGTCGCGCTCGCCCTTGTTCGGCCAGTAGGCCATCGCCCGCTCGGCCTGCGCGGTGATGGTCAGCGACGGGTTCACCCCGAGGTTCGCCGACAGCGCCGAGCCGTCGACCACGTGCAGGCCGGGGTGCCCGTAGAGCCGCTGGTAGCCGTCGACCACGCCGTGCTCGGGGTCCGGGCCGATGGGGCAGCCTCCGATGAAGTGCGCGGTCATCGGCATTTTGACCGCCTCGCCCCAGGTGCCGCCGGGGTCGCCGTCGATGATCTCGGCGATCCGGCGCACCGTGTCGTTGGCGGCCGGGATCCACGTCGGGTTCGGGGTGCCGTGGCCCTGCCGGGACACCAGCCGCCCGAACCGCCGCCGCACCGTGATCGAGTTGTCCAGCGACTGCATGACCAGCGCGATCACCGTGCGCTCCGACCAGCGCCGCTTGTCCAGCGAGCGCACGAAGGTCCGCGGGTGGCGGACGATGCCGCCGAGCAGCTTGACCGCGCGCGGCACCCGCCCGTCGCCGTCGGTCATCAGCGTCGTGAGCAGGCCCATCGCGTTGCTGCCGTAGCCGTAGCGGCAGGGCTCGATGTGGGTGTCCTCGTCGGGGTGCCAGGACGAGGTGATCGCGACGCCGCGGGTGAAGTCGCGCGGGCCGCCGCGCTCGGGTGGCCGGCGGGCCATCGCGCCGACCAGCGCCTCCGAGTTCGTCCGCGTCAGCCGGCCGAGCCGCCGCGAGATGCGGGGCAGCACTCCGGTGTCGCGCAGGCGGTGCAGCAGCGTCTGGGTGCCCCACGTGCCGGCGGCGAACACGACCTGGTCGGCGGTGTAGGTGATCCGCTGCCGGCGACGCCGGGTGCCGCGGGTGTCGACGGCGTAGCCGGTCGCGGTCGGGCGCACGGTGCGGACCGTCGTCTCCGGGTGCACGACCGCGCCCGCCGCCTCGGCCAGCGCGAGGTAGTTGGTCTCGAGGGTGTTCTTGGCGCCGTGGCGGCAGCCGGTCATGCACTCGCCGCACTCGAGGCAGCCCGTGCGGGCGGGCCCGGCGCCGCCGAAGAACGGGTCGGGCGCCGTGACGCCCGGGCCCTCGCCGAAGTACACGCCGACCTGTGTCGGGCTGACCGTGTCGCCCCGCCCGCGCTCCTCCGCGACCTGGCGCATCACGACGTCCGACGGCGTCACCGACGGCTGGGTGACGACGCCGAGCATCCGGGTGGCCTGGTCGTAGAACGGGTCGAGCTCGTCGCGCCAGTCGGTCATCGACGACCACTGCGGGTCCCGGTAGAACGCGTCGCTCGTGGGCCGGTAGAGGGTGTTGGCGTAGTTCAGCGAGCCCCCGCCGACCCCGGCGCCGGCGAGCACCACCACGTCGCGCAGCACGTGGATGCGCTGGATGCCGTAGCACCCCAGCCACGGGGCCCACAGGAAGTTCCGCACGTCCCACGACGTCGAGGGCAGCGTCTCCGGGGTGAAGCGCCGGCCGGCCTCGAGGACCCCGACGCGGTAGCCCTTCTCGGCGAGGCGCAGCGCGGTGACGCTGCCGCCGAACCCGGACCCGACGACGAGCACGTCGTAGTGCACCCCCTGATGCGGTGGCATACGCCGAAAGTAACCCGGGGGTAGCTGTGACGCCAGGTCACAGGTAGACGCCACACCCGCTCGCGCCGTAGCGTCCATCCAGTGATTGATGGGGAGCTGTCGCGCCGCGACCAGCTCGTGCGCGCCGCCTTCGCGCTGGTCGCCGAGGCAGGCCTCGAAGGGCTGCGCCTGCGCCGCGTCGCGGCCGAGGTCGGCATCGACCAGTCGACGCTGCACCACCACGTCGCGACGAAGGCCGCGCTCGTGGCGGCGGTGGCCGAGCACGCCGCCGGGCTCCTGGCCACCACCGCGCCGCCCGCGCACCTGCCCCCGGCCGCGGCGCTCCGGGCGCACCTCGACGCGCTCGCCGACCTCGTCGCCCGGCGCCCGGAGCTCTTCACCGTCACCGCCGAGCTCGACCTCCGCGCCCGGCGCGACCCGTCGGTGCGCGCGGTGGTGGAGCGGCAGGAGGCCGGCTGGCGGGCGGTGCTCACCGGGCTGTTCACCGCACTCGGGGAGGCCGACCCGGCCGCCCGCACGGAACTGGTGATCGCGGCGGTGAAGGGCGTGCGTCTGGTGCCCGACCTCGCCCCGCTGGTGCTCGCGCAGCTGGGCGCGACCGATCGAACGGGGTGACCGAGGTGCAGGTCGTGGTGATCGGCGGCGGGATCGGCGGCCTGTGCCTCGCGCAGGGCCTGCGACAGGCCGGCGTGGAGGTCGCGGTGTACGAGCGCGACCGGGACCCGGCGTCGCGCTGGGAGGGTTACCGCATCCACGTCGACGCGGCCGGCGCCCGCTCGCTGCACGCGTGCCTGCCCGCGCCGCTGTGGGAGGCGTTCCTCGCCACCTCGGCGCCGGGCGGCCCGATCGGCTTCGTCACCGCGCGGCTCGACGAGCTCGTCGAGGTCGAGGAGTCGATCGCCTACCCCCACGCGTCCGACCCGTCCGAGGGCCACTACGCGGTCGACCGCCGTGCGCTGCGCCGGCTGCTGCTCGCGGGCCTGGACGACGTCGTGCACTTCGGCGCCGAGTTCGCCGCCTACGAGCACACCGCCGGCGGCCGGGTCGCGGCCCGGTTCGCCGACGGCCGGCGGGTCGAGGCCGATCTGCTCGTCGGCGCCGACGGGGTCGGCTCGCGGGTCCGGCGGCAGTACCTGCCCGACGCGGAGCCGGTGCCGGCCGGGGTGGTCGGGTTCGCGGGCAAGGTGCCGCTCACGGCGGAGACGCGGAGCTGGGTCCCGGCGGTCCTGCAGCAGGGCATGCACGTCGTGGTGGACCCGGGCCCGGGCTCGCTATTCACCGCCGCCTACCGGCCGCCGCCGGGCGCCCGCACGGCGCTCGCCGCGGCCACCGGGCGCGCGGCGCCCGCCGTCGACGAGCCCTACCTGCTCACCGCCTTCGTCACCGCGCCCCACCACGTCCCGCCCGACCTCGACACCGACGACCCCGACGCCCTCGCCGCGCTCGTCGACGGGCTGACCGCCGGGTGGCACCCGACCCTGCGCCGGGTCCTCGCGGCCTGCGACCCCGCCACGCGCGGAGCGAGCGCGTTCGTCGTGGCGCCCGCGATCCCGGCGTGGGAGCCGTCGCCGGTCACCCTGCTCGGCGACGCCGTGCACGCCGTCCCGGCCACCGGCGGGCTCGGCGGCAACACCGCGCTGCGCGACGCCCGCCGGCTGACCCAGGTCCTCGCCGAGGGTCACGAGGATCTCGTGGGGGCCGTCGGCGCCTACGAGACCGACCTGCGCCAGCACGGCGCAGCCGCCGTCGCCGACGCCCTCGCCGTGCGCGACCAGATGCTCGCCGGCGGCGTGTGGCGCACGCGGGCGGCCCGGGCCTGGTTCCGCCTGTGCGCGCGGTCGGCGACCCTGCGGCGCGTCACCTTCGCCGACGGCGACCGGGCGCTCAGCAGGCCGCGGCCGTGGGAGCTCGCGGGGAGCTGATCGCTCAGGGCACGAGGACGACCTTGCCGACGGCCCCGTTCTCGACGGCCTCGTGCGCGGCGGCGACGTCGTCGAGCCCGTAGCGGGTCACCGGCAGGGGCGACAGTGCGCCGGCCCCGGCAGCCTCGGCGGTCCAGGACACCGCGTTCTCCAGCTGCTCGGCCGGCACGCCGTAGAGCAGCACGTAGCTGATCGAGGCGTTGGCGACCATGAACCGCCGCGTCGGCACCACGGGGTCGTTCGGCTCGTTGGCGTACACCGCGATCACCGTGCCGGCGCCCGCGACGGCGAGGTCCAGCTCGAGGTTGGCGCCCAGGGCCACCTCCACGACGCGGTCGACGCGCTGGGTGAAGCCCTGCACGCGCTCGACGACCCCGGGCTCGCGGTAGTTGACGACGAGGTCGGCGCCGGCGGCGCGGGCCAGCTCGGCCTTCTCCTCCGAGCTGACGGTGGTGACGACGCGCGCGCCGGCGTGCTTGGCCAGCTCGACCGCGTAGTGCCCGACCGCGCCGGCCCCGCCGGCGACCAGCACGTCGCGCCCGCGCAGCGCCGCCGGGTCGCCGGCCCCGCCCACGAGCAGGCAGTGCGCCGCGGTCACCGCGGGGACGCCGAGGCACGCCCCGAGCTCGTCGGGGGCGTCACCGGGCAGCGGGCGGACCCGCGCGACCGGCAGCACGCTGTACTCGGCGGCGGTGCCGTAGCGGTTGCCGAAGGCGGAGAGGAAGAGCCACACGCGCTGCCCGACGAGCGCGTCGTCGACGCCCTCGCCGACCGCGTCGACGACGCCGACGCCGTCCTGGTGCGGGATCTGGAAGCTGTCCGGGTCCTGCCCGGTGAGCCCGGCGCGGGTCTTCCAGTCCGTGGGGTTGATCCCCGACGCCGTGATGCGGACGCGGACCTCGCCGGCCCCGGGGTCGGGCACGTCAACGTCCTCCACCGAGAGCACCTCGGCGGCCGGGCCGGTCCGGCGGTAGATCGCAGCCTTCATGCCCGCCAGGTGCCCCCGATCGGCGCGGGCTATCCAGGGCCGTCCACGGTCTCCCGCAGCGCCTCGAAGGCCGCGGCGAGACTCGCCGGGGTGTGGTGGGCGTTGAGCCCGCTCGGGTTCGGCAGCACCCACAGGCCGGTCGGGCCCAGGGTCCGCTCCTGGCGGCCCGCGGCGGCCTTCCTCTCGCCGAACGCCACGCGGTAGGCGCCGATCCCGACCACCGCGAGCCACGCCGGGCGGACCTGCGCCACGAGGGCGCGCAGCCGCTCGCCGCCCGCGACCAGCTCCGCGTCGTCGAGCTCGTCGGCGCGGGCCGTGGCACGCGGCGCGACGTTGGTGATGCCCAGCCCGAGTCCGGGCAGCAGGTGCTGCTCGGACGGCGCGAACCGGCGCGGGGTGAAGCCGGCGGCGTGCAGCGCCGGCCAGAAGCGGTTCCCGGGGCGGGCGAAGTGGTGCCCGGTCGCGGCGGACAGCAGGCCCGGGTTGATGCCGCAGAACAGCACGCGCAGCGGCGGGTCGTCCGGGCCGGGCAGGACGTCGGGGAGCAGGCGCGAGCGGGCGGCCTGGAGCTGCTCGGGAGACGGAGCATTCAGGGGAGCACGCCGATAGGGGAGCTCGACCCGTGATCGTTCGGTGAAGCCCACCCGGCGAGTATCCGCCGGACGCGCGGTCCCCATCGGCCGCGTGCGTCCCCAGGCCGAGGGGACCCTCGGATCCCCGCCGGTGCCGGCCGCGTCGGAACCGGTGTGGACGATCAGGACGGGCCGGTCGTGCGGCCCGAGGAGCTGGTGGCGGCCGGGGCGGCGTGCGTCGCCGCGGCGCTCGCCGTGCCGGTGACCGCCGCCGGAGCCGCGGTGCG
>JAQSWW010000082.1 GCA_029266415.1 Actinomycetospora sp.
CCAGATGTTGTAGTCCGAGCCGAAGGTCATCTTGTCCTCGCCGACCCAGAACAGCAGCTCGCCCATCACCTTGGCGAAGAAGCGCGGGCGGGCGTGCATCAGTCCGCCGAGCACCACCGAGAGGCCGGCGTACACGTTGGGCTCCTGCGTCGCCATGAAGCAGAAGTCCTCGATCCGCGGCAGGCCGACGTGCTCGACGACGAAGTTGAGGTCCTGGAAGTCGGTGGCGGCGTGGTCGACGTCGGAGACGTCGAAGGCGTCCTTGTCCAGTGGCCAGATCGTCGGGCCCTTGTGCACGTGGATGTTGCGGATCCCGAGCTCCTGCGCGCGCTCCAGGAACCGGTAGCACTCCGGGTCGGAGAGCTTGAACCCGCGTGAGTCGCCGTTCCACTCCGCGGTGTAGAGCTTCGCGCCCAGCGGCTGGTAGCGCTCGACGTTGGCCTCGAACTCGCGCATGCCGGCGTCGCCGTCACGCGGGTCGAAGCGGGTGTTGACGCGGAACTTCTCCGGGTGCTTCTTCGCCAGCGCGCCGTTGCGCTCGCTGGTGTTGAAGCCGTTCTTGTACCACTCGCGCAGGTAGGTCGACTGGAAGATCGCGACGTCGACGTGGCCCTCGTCGAAGACCTCGCGCATCAGCTGCTCTTCGGAGACCTTCTGGAAGTCCTCGAGGCTCTGGTGCGTCTCGGCCGGCCCCAGCGACTGGTAGGCGTGGAAGCACTCGATCCAACCCTTGGCGTACTGCTCCGCGCCGAGCACCCAGTTCTCCGGTGACGCGTCCCAGTAGTGCATGTGGGAATCGACCACGAAGTACTTCTCGCCATTCTTCTCGTACACGGATGTCCTCCCGAACGGTGGTGGATGGAGGGATGAACTAGGGGACGAGGATGCCGCGGCCGCGGATGCGGCCGTTCTCGAGATCGGCGATCGCGGTGTGCACGTCGTCCAGGGAATAGGTCTGCGTGTGGAGCGTGACGAGGCCCCGCTGGGCGAGGTTCATCAGCTCGACGAGGTCGTTGTAGGTGCCGACGAGGTTGCCGATCACGTTGATCTCGCGGGACACGATCTGGATGGTGTCGAGGTCCAGCGCGCCGCCGTAGCCGATGACGAAGTGCGACCCGCCGTTCTTGAGCAACGACGGGGCCTGCTTCTCCGCGCCGCCCTCGCCGACGAAGTCGAGCACCACCTGCGCGCCGCCGTTCGAGATCTCGGCGACCTGGTCGACCTGCGACCCGTCGGCGAGCACGGTGTGGTGCGCGCCGATCCGCTCGGCGAGCTCCAGCGCCTCGGGGTTCGGGTCCACCACCGTGATCTCGGTGGCGGTCAGCGCGGCCAGCGACTGGATGCCGATGTGCCCGAGGCCGCCGGCACCGACGACGACGCAGTGGGTGCCCGGGTACAGCAGCGGCATCGCCTTGCGCACCGCGTGGTAGGCGGTGATCCCGGCGTCGGCCAGGGCGGCGACGTCCTGCGGGTTCGTGCCGTCCTCGAGCTTGATGCAGGCCCGTGCGTGGGTGTGCAGGTACTCGGCCATCCCGCCGTCGCTGTCGATTCCGGGGAAGGTCGAGTTCGCGCAGTGCATGTCGTCGCCCGCGCGGCAGGCGTGGCAGAGCCCGCAGGTGGGCGTCGGGTGCAGGATCACCGTGTCGCCGACGGCGACGTTGGTGACCGCCGAGCCGACCTCGGTGACCCAGCCCGCGTTCTCGTGGCCGATCGTGTACGGCAGCGTGACGCCGGAGAGCTCGGACCACTGGCCCTCGATGATGTGCAGGTCGGTCCGGCACAGTCCCGCGCCGCCGATCTTGACGATGACGTCGTGCGGGCCCTGGATCGTCGGTTCCGGCACCTCCTCGAGCTGCGGCGGCTCGTGGTAGGCGTGGACCCGGACGGCTCGCACCGGTGGACCTCCTGCGACGTGGTGGCGGGCTCGAAACGCGGCCCACATCACACGTGATGCCTCGCAGGTGGGCAAGGCCACGGATTCCACGGAGCGCCGAAACGGACAGAACGGACACAGCACGGGCCCGCGTTAGGGTCGGATCATGCGCATCGTCATCGCCGGCGGACACGGGAAGATCGCGCTGCTGCTCGAGCGCCGCGCCGCGGCGCGCGGGGACGCCACCGCCGCGCTGATCCGGGACCCGGCCCAGTCCGACGACGTCCGCGAGGCCGGCGCCGAGCCCGTCGTCGCCGACCTCGAGGCGATCGACGCGGGCGAGCTCGCGACCCACCTGACCGGCGCGGACGCCGTCGTCTTCGCCGCCGGCGCGGGCCCCGGCAGCACCGCCGAGCGCAAGGACACCGTCGACCGCGACGCCGCCGTGCTGCTCGCCGACGCCGCGGCCGCCGCGGGCGTGCGGCGCTACCTGCTCGTCTCGGCGATGGGCATCGACAGCCCGCCCGCGCCCGAGGACGACGACTCGATCTGGGCGCACTACCTGCGCGCGAAGAAGGCCGCCGAGGTCGCGCTGCGTGCCCGGGGCGACCTCGACCTCACGATCGTGCGCCCCGGGCGCCTCACCGACGACCCGGGAACCGGTCTGGTGCGGCTCGGGCACGTCGGCGGCGAGCCGCCGGTCGGCTACGGCGAGGTGCCCCGCGAGGACGTCGCCGCGGTCCTGCTCGCCCTCCTCGACGTGCCCGCCTCCGCCGGCGCGGTGCTCGACCTCGTCGGCGGCACGGTGCCGCCGGCCGACGCCGTCGCCGCCCTCACCCCCTGACGGTCCTCAGGGCGTGAGCCCGGCGTCCCGCGCCCAGCCGCGGGCGACGTCGCGCGCGTCGCGGCCCTCGACGGTGATCCGCCGGTCCAGCTCCCGCACGACGTCGTCGGTGAGCCGGCTCGTGAGCGCGCCGAGCACCGCCGCGACCTGCGGGTGCGCGGCGTAGACCGGCGTGCGCACCACCGGCGCCGCACCCCCGCGCCCCGGTCCCGGACGGCCGTCGGTCCCGCGCCCGAACCCACCCCGGTCGTCGTCGAGGGCGACGAGGCCGAGCGCGGGGATGCGCCCCGACGTGCCGGGCACGAGACCCGCGGTGCAGCGGCCCCGCACCGTCTCGGTGAGCACCGCGCCCGGGTCGAGCGGGCGCACGACCGCGGGGTCGACGCCGTAGGTCGCGAGCAGCCCGCCGAGCCCGCGGGGGTCCGCGGCCGCCCCCGGCGGGGCGCACAGCACGGTGCCCGGCCGCGCGACGAGGTCGGACACCCGGCGCACCCCGCTCGCGGCCACGGGACCGCCGACCACGAGGGCGTCGGTGTCGGCGAAGGCGGTCGGCGCGAGCCAGGTGACGCCCTGCACGGCGTCCGCGGCGGCGATCGCGGCGAACGGTGCGGGCTGGTCGGGGCCCCCGTCGAGGTCGCGGTCGGCCCGCCCGACGTAGGCCCAGCCGAGGTCGACCGTGCTGCGCTCCGGGAGGCGGACGTCGGCCGCGCCGAGCTTGCCGCACTGCTCGACGGCCTCGGCGCCGGCGGCCTCGACGACGGCGACCGCGAGGTGGCAGAGCAGGACGAGCTGGTCGGTGGGGCCGCCGCCGACGACGTAGCGGGCACCGTGCAGGTCGGCGACCGGCGTCGGGCGCGGCGGCGGGGCCGCGCAGGCGCCCACCAGCAGCGCGGCCCCCACGACCACGGCCGTCACGAGCGAGCACCCACGCACGACCGGGATTGTCCGGGGGCGCCCCGACGCGCTCGCAGGGCACCTCCCCGACCCCTACCCGATGAGCCCCTGCTCCCGCAGGAACGACCGGGCGACCTCGTCGGGATTCCGCCCGCCCGCGGACACGCGCTCGTTGAGCTGGCGCATCACGGGCTCGGTGAGCGTCGGAGCGAGCATGCGGCCCAGCAGCGCGAGGCGCGGCGTCCGGGCGACGACGTCGCTGCGGGCGGTCAGCGCCGCGTTGTAGGGCAGGAAGTACCCGCGGTCGTCGACGAGGGTCGAGAGCCGCAGGGGGTTGATCCGCCCGTCGGTGGCGAACACCTCGCCGAACGTGCACGGGTTCGCGGCGGCGATCGCCGCGTAGATCTCGTCGAGCCCGCGGGTGTCGAGCGCCTGGTCGCCCAGCGCGATGTCGTAGGTCTCCAACAGGCCCAGCAGGCCGTCCTCGCGCCCGGTGAACTCCTGGTCCACGCAGAGCGTCGCCTCGGGCGAGCCGGTGCGCACGAGCGCGGCGAGGTCGCTGATCGTGCGGATGCGCAGGCGTTGCGCGATGTCGGTGCGTACGCCGATCGCGTAGGTGTTGTTGAACGGGGTGCGGTCGAACCAGGTGACCTGGTTGCCCACGTCGGCGGCCTTCACCGCGTCGTAGAGCACGCTGGGGTCGGCGAGCGTGGACTGCTGGGAGAGGTAGGTCCGCCAGGCCGTGCCGGTGTACTCCCAGTACATGTCGATCTGGCCCGAGGTCAGGGCGGCCCGCACGTTGGCCGAGCCCTTGGTGTCGCACCGGTCGACCACCGTCGCCCCGGTCGACTGGAGCAGCGCGATCGTCATCTTGCAGAGGATGAGCTGCTCGG
This sequence comes from Actinomycetospora sp., assembly GCA_029266415.1. Taxonomy (GTDB): domain Bacteria; phylum Actinomycetota; class Actinomycetes; order Mycobacteriales; family Pseudonocardiaceae; genus Actinomycetospora. The sequence continues at coordinate 4,505 of JAQSWW010000082.1, forward strand.
CGAACTCCTTGCCGCCCACCGTGAGCGTGGTGCCGGTGAGGTCGAGATCGCGGGCCAGGCTGCCGGGCGGGGTGAGCCGGTCGGCGTCCCCGCACCCGGACAGGGTCAGGAGCAGCGCGGTGATCAGCGCGAGGGCCAGGGAGACGGGGAGCCGGTCTCGGATCACGGGGCGGAGGGCCTTCCGATGTCGTTCGATCGCGTACTACCAGGTGCCGGGAACGACGACGGCCGGCCGGATCCCGAGGATCCCGGCCGGCCGTCGCCGTCGGTCACACCGTCACCGGCTCACTGGCCGCCGATGAACCCCTGCTGCTGCAGCCATCGCGTGGCCACCTGGCCGGGGTCCTGACCCTGCGAGGACACCTGGCCGTTGAGGTCGAGCATCACCGGGTCGGTCAGACGCGGGGTGATCTGCTCGAAGACCCGCGCGATGCTCGGGTTCCGATCGAAGACCTCCTTGCGGATGGTCGGCGACGCGTTGTACTTCGGGAAGTAGTTCCGGTCGTCCTGCAGCGTCACCAGGTTCAGGCCGGGGATGCGGCCGTCGGTGGTGAACACCTCGCCGAAGTTGCACGGGTTGCCGTTGGCGGTGGCCTGGTAGATGGCCCCCGTGTCCAGCGTGTTCAGCCCGGGCGGGCCGGACGGCGGGTTGGTGACCCCGTACGTGCGGAACAGTCCGGCCAGACCGTCGTCACGGCCGGCGAACTCCGCCTCGACGCACAGCGTCGCGGCGGGGTTGCCGCTGTTCGTGAAGTTGCCCCAGTCGGTGAGCGTGCGCAGGTTGTTCTGCTGCCCGAACGCCTGGGTCACCGCCAGGCCGTAGGTGTTGTTGAACGGTGACGGCGGCAGCCACACGATCTGGTTCTGCGCCAGGTCCGCGTCACGCACCGCGACGTACTGGGCCTGCGACTCCGGGATCGGCGTCGTGTTCTTCAGGTGGGTGATCCACCCGGTGCCGGTGTACTCCCAGTACATGTCGATCTGACCGCCGGTGAGGGCGGCCCGGGTCGACGCGGTGCCGGTGATGTTGCAGCGGTCGTTGACCGTGGCACCCACCGACTGCAGGGCCGCGATCGTCATCTTGCAGAGCACGAGCTGCTCGTCGAACTCCTTGCCGCCGACCGTGTAGGTCTGCCCGGCGAGGTTGATGCCGCTCTGGGCCAGGCTCCCGCCCTGGGCCTGGGGTTGGCCCGAGCCCGACAGGCCGCCGCAGCCGGCGGCCAGCAGGGCCGTGGCGGCGAGCGTCACCGCACCCGCCCGCCAGCCGGAGCGACGACCGGACCGGTCGCCGCGGAATGTCCACCGCACAGTGTTCTCCTTCTCCTCCGGGGGTGGCCGGGCCTCGCTGGCGGGGCGGACGGCCGAGAAAATCATTGGGGGTCGTTCAGCCCGATCGGGCGACGACGACCCGCTCGGCGACGCCGGCGAGCCAGTCGATGAGCAGCGCGACGGCGGCGATGATCCCGCCGGCGACGAGCAGCACGTTGATGCGGTTCAGGCGCAGCGCCTGCTGCACGAGCTCGCCGAGCCCGCCGGCACCGATGTAGCTCGCGAGGGTCGCCGTGCCGACGTTGAGCACCAGCGCCACGCGCAGGCCGGCGACGATGACCGGGACGGCGAGCGGCAGTTCGACGCGGAACAGCGTCTGCCGGGACGACATCCCCATGCCGCGTGCCGCCTCGATGAGCGACTGGTCGACCTGTTGCAGGCCGATGACCGTGTTGCGCAGCACCGGGAGCAGCGCGGCCAGCGTCAGGCCGATGACCGCGGTGGTGACACCGAAGTCGAACGCGAAGGCCATCAGGAGCAGCACGCCGAACGGCGGGAGCGCCTGGGCGAAGCCGCCGATCGCGAGGACCGGGCCCTGGACCCGGCGGGCCGCCCGCCGGCTCAGCAGGATGCCCACGGGGACCGCGATGATCAGTACCAGGATCGTCGACAGCGCCGCGAGCAGCAGGTGCTGGCGCAGCAGCCCGAACACGTTCGCGGGCGCCAGGACGCGCTGCTCGATGGTGTCGAGCTCCCGGGTGGAGACGTAGATGAGCAGGAACCCGAGGACGAGGACGATGATCGCCGGGAGGATGACCAGGTCGTAGTGCTGGAACCAGAGCCGCGCGAAGGTGCTCTGGGTCTTCTCCTCCTCCTCGGGCTCGACGTCGGTGGGCCCGACGACCGGGGCGGCCGGGGCGCTCACGAGTGACGCTCCCGGGTGCGCAGGCCGCCGAGGAGGTCGTTCCAGTGCAGGACGCCCTGGGCGCGCCCCTCCTCGTCGACGACGGCCACGATCGAGGCGCAGCCGTCGAGCATGACGTCCACCGCGTCGTAGACCGAGCCCGAGATCGGCACGGTCACGAGCGGCATGCCCGCCGCGTCGCCGCCGGGCAGGTGCCGCCAGGACACCGGCTTGCCCGAGCCGTCCACCTCGGCCACGGCTGTGCCGTTGTGGCCCCCGACCGCCCTCTCGTCGGTCTCGATGGGGTGCAGCTCGAGGTGGGCGAGCTCCACCAGGCTGAGCCGCCGGACCGCCGCGCCGCCCCCGACGAAGTCGGAGACGAATTCGTTGGCGGGCCGGGTCAGGATGGTGTCGGGGTCGTCGTACTGCTCCAGCCGGCCGGTGGCGAACACCGCGATCTTGTCGCCGAGCTTCACGGCCTCCTGCAGGTCGTGGGTGACGAAGGCGATCGTCTTGCCGACCGTGCGCTGGATCTCCAGGAACTCGTCCTGCAGGCGGTCACGGGTGATCGGGTCGATGGCGCCGAACGGCTCGTCCATGAGCATGACCGGCGGGTCCGCGGCGAGCGCCCGGGCGACGCCGATGCGCTGCTGCTGACCGCCCGAGAGCTGGCGCGGGTAGCGGTCGCGGAACACCGAGGGCTCGAGGCCGACGAGGTGGAGCAGCTCGTCGGCGCGCTCGCGGATGCGCTGCTTGTCCCAGCCCAGCATCTTGGGGACGACGCCGATGTTGTCGGCGATGGAGAAGTGCGGGAAGAGGCCGCCCTGCTGGATGACGTAGCCGATCTCGCGGCGCAGCTGGTCGCCGTTGACGTGGGTGACGTCCTTGCCGTCGAGCAGGATGCGGCCCGAGGTCGGCTCGATGAGCCGGTTGATCATCTTGAGCGTGGTCGTCTTGCCGCAGCCCGAGGGCCCGATGAGCATGACGATGTCGCCCTGCGGGATGGCCAGGTCGAGCTGGCTCACCGCGGGCTGCGTGCTGCCCGGGTAGATCTTCTCGACGCCCTCCAGGACGATCATGTCGGACTTGCCGGCGCCGTGGGGCGTCTCGACGACGGTCTGGTCTGAGGTGTCAGACACGGATCCCCCTGGGAACGGTCAGGCGCTGGACGATGGCGAAGAAGATCTCGAAGACGGCGGCGACGACCAGGCAGAACAGGGTGCCCGTGAGGACCTGGTAGAAGGAGTTCGCCGCGCCGATGCGCGAGATCCCGTTGATGAGCAGGATGCCGAGGCCCGGCCCCTGGACGACGGCGCCGACCACGGCGATCGAGATCGAGATGAGCGTGGTGACACGGATGCCGTTGAGGATGACCGGCCAGGCCAGGGGCAGCTGGATGGTCAGCAGGCGCCGGATGCGGCTGTAGCCGAGCCCCCGGGCGGACTCGAGGACGGCCCGGTCGACCGTGGTCAGGCCGGCGACCGTGTTCCGCAGGACCGTGTAGAGCGTGTAGATCGTCAGCACGACGACCGCCGTCGTGACCCCGAGGCCGGTGAACGGCAGGAACAGCGCGAAGAGCGCCAGCGACGGCACCGTCAGCAGGGCGGCGGTGAAGACGAGCCCGCCCTCGCGGATGCCCGCGGCGAACCAGTCGAACGACAAGCGCGGCGGGTCGGGCTCGCCGGTGGACAACGCGAGCCCCAGGGCGATGCTGATCGCCGAGCCGACGCCGACGGCGATGAGCACGACGAGGAAGTGGGCCTGGGTCAGGAACAGGATCTGCTGGGAGTTGCTGGCGAGGTAGTCCAGGTAGTTCACGACGCTCCTCTCTCGGGAGCTGGGGGTGGGGGCAGGGGGGACACGCCGTCGTGGTGGCTCGGTGGGGGTGGACCGGCTCGGGGGGCGGTGCTCGCCCGGCGCCCGGCGAGCCCCGCGCCGAGCGCTCGTGAGAGGTCGCCCGCGGCGCGCAGCACCGCGGCCCGGATCTCGTCGAGCACGGGATCGATGCGCGACTCGGGGCCGCTGACGCCCAGCGCGGCGACGACGGTGCCGCCGCTGTCGCGGACCGGGGCCCCGAGGGAGAGCAGCCCCCGGTCGGTCTCGTGGCGGGCCGCCGACCACCCGCGGCGCCGCTCGTCGGCCACCCGCGACACGAGCTCGTCCAGCGAGCGGGGCGCCGCGGGCCCCGCCGGGCCGAGGCCCTCGGGGACGATGATGCGGGCGATGGCAGCGGTGTCGAGGTCGAACAGCAGCGCACGCCCGGTCGCGGTGCACGACAACGGGGCGGTGCGGCCGACCCAGCCGGCGGCGCGCAGCTCGCTGTCGGGCGCGGCGGTGCTGATGGTCATGACGCTGCCGCCGCTGCGGATGCCGACGTCCACGCGCTCGCCGAGCAGCGCCGCCTCCCGGGCGACGGCGGCGTCGGCCTCGTCGCGCAGACGACGGTCGACGGCGGTGGCGCCGATGGCGAACAGCCGGGTGCCGATGCGGTACCGCAGCGAGCCGGGCTCCCGGTCGACGTAGCCCGCGTCGGCGAGCAGCTTGAGCAGGCGCGAGACCTGCGACTTGTCCCGTCCCAGCTGGCGGGCGATCTCGACGACACCGAGCGAGGAGGGCCCGCCGGGGGCGCCGAGGAGGTCGAGCACGTCGAGGGCGCGGTGCACCGGACCGCCGGCCTCCTCGCGCGGGCGCCGGCCACGCGGGGAGGGGGCGCCGAGGGTCGGGTCGAGGGCGCCGTCGCGCGGGGTGGCGGTGGTGGGGCTGCGCTGCGCGGGCGGCGGTGCCGGGGCGTCGGGGGCGTCGGCACGTGCGCGTGGACTCACGCCGCACCTCCCGTCCCCGGCTCCCCCCGTCACGTGGTCGGCCCGGCGGGGCGTCTGCGGCAACGGGCGTTGTCGCTGCGACAACGATTGCGGGGACAGTAGGCGGGTCGAGCGAGGTTGTCACCCCGATGGTCGGACATCCGAGGGACGGCTGCGGCGCCGACGTGGCTGCCGTCGGTAGCGCGCTGCGCTCCGCGTCCGGGCACGAAAGGGATCCCGGCAGCTCCGGGGCGCTGTCGGGACGCGGACGGCCCTTCCGGGGACGATCGACGTCACGGAGGGTGACGAGGCGCGTGGCGAGATCGTGATGTGCAACCGGACCCGCCCGTGGTCCGTCCGGGGGAGGCCCCGCGGCGGACGTCAGGTGGGGTTGGCGGCGTCCCGCGAGTCGATGGCCGGGCGCTGCGGCTCCCCGACGCCCCACAGCCCGAGCAGCCGGTTCTCGATGCGGTCGAGCTCACCGCCGATCGCCACGTGGGCGCTGCGTCGCCGCGAGGCGGGCATCTGCTCGGCGGCGCGCACGGCGGACTCGAGGTCGGTCAGCCGCTGCTCGGCGTCGTCGACGAACGACGTGATCTCGCCGGCGCGGTCGCCCCGGCCCCCGTGCCGCGTGCGCAGGTCGCGCGCGGACAGCGCGAGGTTGTGGATGCGGGCGTAGAGCGCCGCGCCGCGCCCGGTGAACTCGTTGAGCTCGTCGGGGGCGATGCCGAACTGGCGGGCGCGGTGGGCGTCCCAGCGGTCCCGCGCGGTGCCCACGGCCTGGTAGACGATCGGGGCGACGACCGGGATGAGGATGCGCGCGATGCCGATGTAGCGCTTGATCTTCGCGCCCGTCAGCGGGTCGGCGGCGGTGCCCTCCACCGAGTCGTCGTCGTCCTCGGGCTCGGGTCCCTTGGCCTTGCGGCGCTTCTTGACGGCCTTGAGCGCCTTCTTGTCCCCGAGCAGGACCGCCTCCTGGGCCTCCGCGAGGAGGCGCTCCGCGCGGGCCGCCTTGCGCTGCTCGGACTGTGCGGCCGCCGCGAGAGCCGCCGCCCTGGGGCTCACGACGAAGACGTCGTCGGCCATCTCCAGCGCGTCCGCGGCCGTCGCGGATCGCTCGCGTGAGCGCCGCAGCAGTCCCATGGACCCTCCCCGTCTCGTGCCGGCGCTCGTGCCCCGGGCGATCGTGCGCACCCTAGTGGGCCGGAAGGGCTCCCCGTGGGCGTGACGGGCGCCGAGTGCCCGGCCGGGGGCGGGCGCACACCCGCCGCGGCCCCGGGGCGTGTCGGGGGCGCGTGAGAAGCTCGACGGCGTGAGCACGACGACCGCACACGGAGCCGGCGACGCGGGCGCGCCCGTCGCCACCCCGCGTCCGGTCCTGCTCGACGCCGCGGCCACCACCCGGTGCCGCCGCCGGGTCCACCTCGAGCACGTCCCGGTCGAGGACCTGGTGATGGGGCCCCCGGGCGACGAGGACGCCGACCCCGGGGTGGCGATGCGCCGGGCCGACGCGACGGCGCACCGGGCGGCGCTGGCCGCGCGCTGGGCGCAGCTGCTGGGCGCACGCTGGACGGCGGTGCCGCCGGCGAGCGGGTCCGCGGCGCGGGCGGCGGCCACGCTGGCGGTGCTCGCGGAGGCGGGGCCCGGGGTCGACGTCGTGGGCGGCGCCGAGCTGCCGGCGGCCGAGGGCCGCCGGGGCGGGGCCGAGGTGCTGGTGCGCGCGGTCCCCGGCGACCCGGCGTCGGGGTGGTGGCCGCTGATCGTCGTGCGCCACCGGGTCACCGATCCCGGTGGTGGCGCGCTGACCTCGCCGCTCGCGCAGCCCCACCCCCAGGCGGCGGGGCCCGACGAGACGCGCCGGGTCCGCACGGTCACGCGCGACGTGCTGCGCCTGGCCCACCTGCACCGGATGCTGCGCGCCGCGGGCCTGGCCCCACCCGATGCCCCGCGCGAGGAGCCGGACGCGCCGGTGTGGGGCGGCCTGGTCGGGCTCGACGCCGACGCCGTGGTGTGGATCGACCTCGCCACGCCCTCGGGGCCCGGCGGGCGCTCCGTGCTCGAGACCTACGACCGCCGGCACACCGACCGCCTGGCCGTCGCCGAGGCCGCCCGTTCCCGTGCGCCGGCGCTCGCCGAGCCCTCGCGCATCACCGAGTGCCGCCGTTGCCCCTGGTGGCCGACGTGCGAGGCCGCGCTGCGGGCGGTCGACGACGTCAGCCTCGTGGTCCGGGGCGACGCGGCGCTGCGGCTGCGCGGCCAGGGCATCACCACCGTGCGCGAGCTCGCGGCGGTCGATCCCGCGATCGGGCTCCCGGGGCCGGAGCCGGACGAGGGCGACGACGTCACCGACCCGGTGCCCGATGCTCCCGACCTCGTCGAGGCGGTCGCGCTCGCCCGCGCCTGGCGTGGCGACATCCCGCTGGTGCGCCGGGTCGCGCGGCCCACCGTCGCGCGGGGCGACGTCGAGCTCGACGTCGACATGGAGAGCCTTGGCGAGGACGGGGCCTACCTGTGGGGCGTGCTGCTCTCCGGCGCCGCCATCGGCCTCGAGCCCGGTTACCGCGCCTTCGCGACGTGGGACCCGCTCCCCACCCGCGACGAGGGCCGCTCGTTCGGCGAGTTCTGGACGTGGCTCTCCGACGTGCGCGCCCGCTGCACGGCGCGGGGCCTCGCGCTGCGCGCCTACTGCTACAACGAGCAGGCCGAGAACCGCTGGCTGCGCGCGTCGGCGGAGCGCTTCGCCGGCATGCCCGGGGTGCCCCCCGCCGCCGAGGTCGAGGAGTTCATCGCCTCCGAGGCGTGGATCGACCTCTTCCCCGTCGTCAGTGACTCGTTCCTCTGTCCTCACGGCAAGGGCCTCAAGCGCGTCGCGCCGTCGGCGGGCTTCGCCTGGCACGACCCCGAAGCCGGCGGCGAGAACTCCATGCGCTGGTACCGCGAGGCGGTCGGCCTCGACGGCGGCGAGCCCGACCTCACGCAGCGCGAGCGGCTGCTCGTCTACAACGCCGACGACGTCCGGGCGACGTGGACGCTGCGCACGTGGCTCACCTCGCCGCGGGTCCTCGAGGTGCCCCACATCGACGACCTCTAGCGGGGTTGCATCCGCAGGGCGCCGTCGAAGCGGATGACCTCGCCGTTGAGGTAGTCGTGCTCGATGATCATGGCCACGAGCTGGGCGTACTCGTCGGGCCGGCCCAGGCGCCGGGGGAACGGGATACCTGCCGCCAGCTGCTCGCGGAACGACTCCTCGACGCCCGCGAGCATCGGGGTGTCGATGATCCCGGGGGCGATGGTCATGACGCGGATGCCGTACTGGGCGAGATCGCGCGCCGCGGGCACGGTCATGCCGACGACGCCGCCCTTCGAGGCGGAGTAGGCGATCTGCCCGACCTGGCCCTCGAACGCGGCGACCGAGGCGGTGTTGACGACGACGCCGCGGGCGCCGTCGGCCAGGGGCTCGGTCTGCGCGATCGCCTCGGCGGCCAGGCGCATCACGTTGAACGTGCCGATGAGGTTCACGCCGATGACCTGCTGGAAGGTGCTCAGGTCGTGCGGGCCCTTCTTCGACAGCACGCGGCCCGGGGTGCCGATGCCCGCACAGTTGACCACGACGCGCAGCGGCAGGCCGGTGTCCACGGCGGTCTCGATCGCGGCCGCCACGTCGTCGCCGTCGGTCACGTCCGCGCCGACGTACTCCACGCCGTCCAGGGCCTCGGCGCCGTCGACGGCCTTCGGCAGGTCGACCGCGATCACGCGGGCCCCGCCGGCGGTGAGCCGGCGCACGGTGGCGCCGCCGAGGCCGGAGGCCCCGCCGGTGACGATCGCGGCGACGTCGGTGGTGTCCATGCTCTGCGGTACTCCTCGGGACGCGAGACGGTGACGCGGGGTCGGGCGGCTGCCCGGCGCGAGGCTATCGCCGTCGCCCCCGCCGGTCAGCGCTGACCGTTCGCGTCACACCGCGGATCAGCGGCGCGTGATCCCGAGCTGGAGGTCGTCGAGGTAGCGCGCGGCGAAGCCCGCCTCGGAGTAGGCGAGGTAGAAGTCCCACATCCGCACGAACGTCTCGTCGAACCCGAGCGCCCGGACCTCGGGCTCCCGCGCCAGGAACGTCCCCCGCCAGCGGCGCAGCGTCTCGGCGTAGTCGGGCCCGATCGAGCGGCGCTCCACGACCTCCAGCGTCGTGTGCGCGGCGAGCGTGCGCTCGATCGCCTCGATGCTGGGGATGAGCCCGCCCGGGACGATGTACTGGTGGATCCAGGGGTACGACGACTTCGTCGCCCGGAGCCGATGGTCCGGCATCGTGATCGACTGCAGGCCGAAGCGACCGCCGGGGGCGAGGAGCCGGTCCACGGTCCGGAAGTAGTCCGCCCAGAAGCGCTCGCCGACCGCCTCGATCATCTCGACGCTCACGACCGCGTCGTACTCGCCCGTCGCCTCGCGGTAGTCGCGCACGGCGATGTGATCCGGTCGGAGACGCCGGCCTGCTCGGCGCGGGTGCGAGCGAGCTCCGCCTGCTCCACCGCGGGCGCCCCGCTGCGCGGCGCGGATCGCCGTCTCGCCCCACCCGGTGCCGATCTCGAGGACCTGGCTGCCCGCGCGGACGCCGGCGAGGTCGAGCACTCCGTCGATCTTGCGGTGCCGGGCGTCGACCAGCGGCTCCTGCGGGCGGGACGGGTCGAAACCAGGCCGCCGAGTACATCATCGACTCGTCGAGGAACAGCGCGAACAGGTCGTTCGACAGGTCGTCGTGGCGGTGCACGTTCTCCCGGGAGACCGTCGCGTCGGCGGCGACCTCCTCGCGCGGCTGCCCGCGGTCGTAGACCCCGCGCAGGTTGCGCACCGGGCGGGGGACGAGCTGCTCGACGTGGTCGGTGAGGCAGCGCAGCACGCCGACGAGGTCGTCGGTGTCCCAGTCGCCGACCATCCAGCCCTCGCCGAACCCGATCAGCCCGTGGCGGCCGAGGCGGGTGAAGAAGGCTGCCGGGTACTCGACCGCGTGGGCGCCCGCGCAGCGCCAGGTGCGCCACGCTCGCTGCGTCCTTCGTCCCAGGAGCCCGAGGTGTTCGACGTGTTCCGGGCGGATCACCGGGGAACTGCCCGCCCAGGGTCCGTGACGATCACTCACGGCCCGGCCCGGTGCGTTACCGTGCGGCGTCCGCCGAGGTCGGACGGTGACCGTGCGGCACCGGCACGCCGACGGCCCGGTCGCGGAGGAAGGTGAGATGGGCGTCCCCGAGCAGCTGCGCCGGCTCGACGAGGACCTGGCGACCGGCCGCGTCGACGCCGAGTCCTACCGGCGGCGCCGCGACGAGCTCCTCGCCGCGCGGCTGCCCGCGCCGCCCACGCCGCCGGCCCCGCCGGTGTCGTCCCGGCACGACCCCGCGTCCGCCGACGCCGACCTGGACGACAGCGAGCTCGACGCCGCGGAACGCGAGCTCGGGTTCGCCCCCGAGTTCGACGAGCCCTACCCGGCGGGCGCGGCCCCCGCCGCCCCCGTGCCGCCGCGCGACCGGGGTGACGCGCCGGCCCCCCCGGCCACGGAGCCCCCGCGCGCGTCGACACCGCCGCTCACGGGTGCGCGGGTGGAGACGGGGCCGCCCGCGGACCCCGCCGCGGGCGAGCCCGCCCCGGTCGACCCGCCCGCCGAGCCGCCGCCCGCTCCCGAGCCCGTGGCGGAGGTCGTCGACACCGCCGAGGTCGTCGAGACCGCGGAGGACGTCGACGCCGCGGAGCCCGCGCCCGAGCCGCCGGTGGAACACACGACGTCGGCGGAGGACGCGCCCGTCCAGGACGCGCCGGCCGGGGACGCGACGGCCACCACCCCCGACGACCCCGACGCCCCGCACCCGTGCGGCATCCCGGTCCCCCCGCCACCGGCGGACGCGCCGCCGCTCCCGGGCACGCCGGCGCCGTCTCTCCGCCCGCCCCCGCCGCCCCCCGAGGACGACGACGCGGCCGCGACCGACGAGCGCCCGCTGCCCGCGGACCCGTTCCCGCCGCCGTTCCGCTGGTCGACCACCGACGAGCCCGACGACACCGACGGCGCCGGCGAGGCGTCGCCGGACACCACGCAGGTCGTGCGGGGCGCGGCGGGCCCGGCGGCGGACCGGACCCAGGTGGTCGCCACCGGCCGGGCTCCGGAGGAGACGCAGGTCGTCCCGGCACGCGTCGTGCCCACCCGCTCCGGGCCGCCGCCCCCGCCGCAGGGCTCCGGCCGCCCGCCCGTGCCGCCGCCGGAGCGCACGCAGTTCGTGCCCGGCGCGGTGCCGGTGCGCGCCGCCGGGGGCGGGGTCGCCCGCCCCGAGGAGACGGCGCCGCCGTGGGCGAGCGCCGCGGCGCGCTCCGAGGGCCTGCAGGGACGCGAGCTGTTCGCCCGCGGACCGGGCCCGCGGGCCGGCGCGGTCCTGGGCACGGTCGCGGTGCTGCTGCTGGTGGCGCTCGTGCTGGTGGCGTCCTTCGCGCTGGCCTGAGCGCGCGTCACTAGGCTCGACCTCGTGGCGACGATGGTCAGCTTCCACGCTCACCCCGACGACGAGTGCATCTCCTGCGGTGGCGTCATGCGCGCCGCCGCCGACGCGGGGCACCGCGTGGTGCTGGTGGTCGCGACTCGCGGCGAGCACGGCGAGATCGTGCCCGGCGTGCTCGACGACGGCGAGACGCTCGCCGAGCGGCGGGTCCGCGAGACCCACGAGGCCGCCGAGGTGCTCGGCATCGCCCGCGTCGAGTTCCTGGGCTACGTCGACTCCGGCATGGTCGACACGGAGACCAACGGCGCGTCCGGCTCGTTCTGGTCCGCCGACGTCGAGGAGGCCGCGGAGCGGCTCGCGGCGATCCTGCGCGAGGAGGACGCGGACGTCCTCACCTGTTACGACCGCATCGGCGGCTACGGCCACCCCGACCACATCCAGGTCCACCGCGTGGGCCGCCGGGCGGGGGAGCTCGCGGGCACGCCGCGGGTCTACGAGGCGACGTCGAACCGCGACGACTTCCGCCGCATGATGGCGATGGCGCGCGAGGCCGGCGAGGACGCCCCGGACCTCGACCCCGACGGCTTCGGGTCGCCCGAGGCGGAGCTGACCACCCGCGTCGACGTCACCCCGTGGCTGGAGGCCAAGCGGGCGGCGATGCGCGCGCACCGGAGCCAGATCCCCGACGACTCGTTCTTCCTCGCGCTCGACGACGACCGGTTCGCGATGGCGTTCGGCACCGAGTGGTTCATCCGCGTCGGCGGCGACCCCGCGCAGCGCGAGGACACCCTCTTCCCCGCCTGAAGACCCTCGAGGAGCAGGTGGCCCGGTGCTGGTCGGAGGTCCGGCGCCTCGCCAGCGACCTCGACCGCTACGTCTACCTGCGCTCGCTGCAGGACCGCAACGAGCGTCTGTTCTACTCCGTGCTCGCCGCGCACGTCGCGGAGTCGATGCCGTTGGTCTACACCCCGACCGTGGCCGAGGGCTGCCGGCGGTTCTCCGAGATCTGGCGCCGTCCGCGCGGGCTGTACCTGTCGTGGCCCGACCGCGAGCACCTGCGCGAGGCGCTGCGCAACCGGCCGCACGACGAGGTCGACGTCATCGTCGTCACCGACGGCCAGCGCATCCTCGGCATCGGCGACCAGGGCGTCGGCGGCATGGGCATCCCGATCGGCAAGCTGTCGCTCTATACGCTGATCGGCGGCATCGCGCCGGCACGCACCCTGCCGATCCTGCTCGACGTCGGCACCGACAACGCCGAGCTGCTCGAGGACCCGTTCTACCTGGGG
>JAQSWW010000083.1 GCA_029266415.1 Actinomycetospora sp.
GTTCAAGGAGTCCATGCGGAACAACGAGGAGGAGCTGAAGGAGGTCCTGCACTCCGCCGACTCGCCCGTGATGCTCATCCACCTGCGGCCCGACGTCACCGTCATCAAGCGGGCCGGCCAGGAGGACTTCAACTACGGGGCGTTGTTCGCCTACTCGAAGATCTGCAGCCACATGGGCTGCCCCACGTCGCTGTACGAGGACCAGACCAACCGGATCCTCTGTCCCTGCCACCAGTCGCAGTTCCAGGCGAACGAGTACGCCAAGCCCGTCTTCGGCCCGGCGACCCGCCCGCTGGCGCAACTGCCGATCGCGGTGGACGATCAGGGGTATCTGTACGCGCGCAGCGACTTCATCGAACCGGTGGGCCCGGCGTTCTGGGAGCGAAGCTCATGAGTGCGATCACCACACCCACCCGCAAGGGCGGCGGCACGGCGATGAAGCTCGTCGGCACCGCCGCTGACGAGGCGGACAGCCGGTTCCACCCCGCCGGCCCGCTGCGTCGTCAGATCAACAAGGTCTTCCCCACGCACTGGTCGTTCATGCTGGGCGAGATCAACATGTACGCCTTCATCGTGCTGCTGGTCTCGGGCACCTGGTTGGCGGTCTTCTACGACCCCTCGATGACCGAGGTCACCTACGACGGCGTGTTCCAGCCGCTGCAGGGCGTCTCCATGACGCGGGCGTACGAGTCGACGCTGGACATCTCGTTCGAGGTCCGCGGCGGCCTGTTCATCCGCCAGGTCCACCACTGGGCCGCGCTGCTCTACGTCGCGGCGATGATCGCGCACATGATGCGGACGTTCTTCACCGGAGCGTTCCGTCGCCCGCGCGAGACCAACTGGGTCCTGGGCGTCGTCCTGCTGCTCACCGGCATGATCGAGGGCTTCATCGGCTACTCGCTGCCGGACGACCTCCTCTCGGGCACGGGCATCCGCACCGGCGTCTCCGCGATCGTCCTGTCGATCCCGGTGATCGGTACGTGGTTGCACTGGGCGATCTTCGCCGGCGAGTACCCCGGCGAGATCATCATCCCGCGCCTGTACATCGTCCACGTGTTCCTGCTGCCCGGGATCATCACCGCGGTGATCGCCCTCCACGTGGCGCTGGTGTGGTTCCAGAAGCACACCCAGTTCCCCGGCCCGGGCCGCACCGAGCGCAACGTCGTGGGTGTCCGCATCCTGCCGACGTTCGCCGCCAAGGCCGGCGGCTTCACCGTCGTGTCCATCGGCCTCATGGCGATCATGGGCGGCGTCTTCCAGATCAACCCGATCTGGAACCTCGGTCCGTACAACCCGGCCAAGGTCTCGGCTGGCTCGCAGCCCGACTGGTACATGGGCATCTTCGACGGCGCGGTGCGACTGTGGCCCGCCTGGGAGATGTACCTCGGGCCGTACACGATCTCGGCCATCTTCTTCCCGGCCGTGATCGGGATGGGCCTGCTCACCACGTTGCTGGCGCTCTACCCGCTGATCGAGCGCAAGCTCACCGGCGACGACGCGCACCACAACCTGCTGCAGCGCCCGCGTGACGTCCCGGTGCGCACCGCCACCGGCATGATGGCGATGTTCTTCTATTTCTGGCTGCTCGTGGCCTGCGGCAACGACATCATCGGCTACACGTTCGACATCTCCCTGAACGTGATGACGTGGATCGGGCGCATCGGGCTGCTGGTCGGCCCGCCGATCGTGTACTTCGCGACCTACCGCATCTGCCTGGGTCTCCAGCGCAGCGACCGCGAGGTGCTCGAGCACGGCATCGAGACCGGGCACATCAAGCGCCTGCCGCACGGTGAGTTCGTCGAGGTGCACCAGCCGCTGGGCGGCGTCGACGATCACGGTCACCCCGTGCCGCTCGCCTACCAGGGCGCCAAGGTGCCGAAGCGGATGAACGACCTGGGTGCGGCCGGCTCGCCGCTCAAGGGCGGTTGGTTCCGGCCCGATCCGGCCGAGGAGCAGGACGCCCTCACCGGTGGCGGCCACGGTGGCGACCCGATGGAGGTCGAGCCCGGCGAGAAGCGCGAGCTCGCCGGCCGTCCGGACGCCGGCCGTCCCCGCGACATCCAGGAGTAGGACCCGCACGACCCACGACGGGCCGGGAGCGTCACCACGACGCTCCCGGCCCGTCGTCGTTCCTCCACCCCTCCCCCGCGGGCCGGGCGCCGGGCACGACCTGTGGCACGGGATGTGCCAGCGGTGGGGTCACGCTGGCGTTCAACGCCAGGATCGCCACATCCTCGCCCGCGCGACACGCCGTGGTGCCGCTCAGGGCGGGCAGCCAGGGCTGGGAGTGACCAGGGCACTCCGAGAGGCTCCGGGCGCTCAGCGGCCGTCCGGGGCCACGAGGCGCCGCCGACTCGGCCCGCGGTTGCCGGCGCCGTCTGCCCGGGCCGGTGATCCCGCGAGCGGCAACCTTGCGCATGATCGACGGGCCCTCCTCGCCTGCCCGACGTGCCCCTCGCACGGGCAGCTGCGCGTGGCCACGTGCCCCGGCGGCGGGCCTCGGGGTGCGCGCCGGGCGTTGCCGTCAATGCTCGGTCACCGAGGTCGGCGCGGTCCTGCGAGCGCCGGCGCGCCACGGCCCAGGAGCACACGCCGCCCGCCCGCCCTCAGCGACACGAACGCGCCGTTCGTACGCCTAGAAGCAACGAACGGCCCGTTCGCTCCACGCCCGCCGCCTGCTCCCCCACCACCCCGTTGACACGAACGCGCCGTTCGTACGCCTAGAAGCAGCGAACAGGCCGTTCGTTCGCGACGAACCACGCCAGCCGGCCCCCAGACACACCACGACCCCGCTCCGGCGAGGGCGGAGCGGGGTCGTGGGGGTCGGCGTGGCGCCGGGGCTCAGTGCGACTCAGGACCCGCGTGGTACTCGAAGACCAACCCGCAGACGGCGACCATCAGACCCACGATGCCCGTGATGATCAGCCAGCCCTGCCAGTAGGCCACCCCGAGGCCCGTGACTGCCGTACCGGCGGCGACGGCGAGAGGCCAGTAGCTGCCCGGGCTGAAGAAGCCCAGGTCACCGGCACCGTCGGAGACCTCGGCCTCGGGGTTGTCCTCGGGACGCTCCTCGAGCCGGCGCGCGACGAAGCGGAAGTACGTCCCGACGATGAGGGTGAGGCCACCGGTCAGGGTGAGGGCGACGATGCCGACCTCTTCGGCGGAGAGGACGCCGTACACGATCGCGCACACGAAGCAGAAGACCGTGAGGATCTCGAAGATGCGGGATTCGACTCTCACCGGGTCCTCGCTCTCGGCTGGATGGGGTGGACGGTCACGCTCAGCGGAAGGCCTGCTGGGCGGTCGGGTCCGGGTTGTAGGCGTAGGTGCTGATCGAGCGCGGGTTGCAGAGCTCGCCGCAGTTCATGGCCCCGAGCGCCTCGTTGGTGGTGTAGGGCTGCCCGGTCTGGGGGTTCACCTGCTGGCGCAGGCCCAGGAACTGGTCGAACAGGTTCGGCGGCAGCGCGCGGACCTCGAAGTTCATCATCGAGTGGTAGGCGCCGCAGTACTCCGCGCACCGGCCGACGAACGCTCCCGGACGCTCGATGCGCTCGATCACCCAGGTGTTCTTCTGCTCGTTCTCCTCGGGGAACGGGAAGACGTCGCGCTTGAACAGGAACTCCGGGACCCAGAAGGAGTGGATGACGTCCTTCGACTCCTGGGTGAAGCGGATCGGCCGGTCGGTGGGCAGCACGAGGATCGGCACGGAGCTCGTGGTGCCGACGACCGAGGCCGGCAGGCCGTTCGGCGCGGGCGTCTGGGGGTAGGTGAACTCCCAGTTCCACTGGAACCCGGTGATGTTGATCTCGAGCTCGTCGCCCGTCGGGTTGCGGTCCACGACGTTCTGGACGACGACGGTGAAGTAGAAGAGCACCGCGACGATGACCAGCGGGATGACCGTGAGGACCAGCTCGAGCGGCAGGTTGTACTGGAACTGCCGCGGCAGGTCGGACTCGCCGGCCCTCTTGCGGTGGAAGGCGACGGCCCAGGCGGTCGCGCCCCAGACGAGGACGCCGACGACGAGGGCGGCGATCGCGGCCCCGGTCCACAGGGTGCGCATCTGTGCGGCCTCGGGCGTGACGCCGACCGGCCAGCCGAAGCGCAGCACCTCGTCGACCGAGCACCCGGAGGTGGTCACCGCGACCACGACGGCGGCGGCGGTCAGGCCCAAGGCCCGGCGCACGCGACCGGTGCGGGCCCGGGGCGGCGTCCCTTCTCGGCGCACTGCTGCTGCCTTCCTCCTCGCGAGGTGCCCGCGCTCCGCGACGACCGCGAGCACGGCCGGAGACGGTGCGGCGGGCGGCCCGGCGATCCGGGCCCCGACGTCGCTGCGGAGACTATCCGAGCGAGCCACTACGCGCTGTCGGAGGGGCGCGCGGGGCGGCACGGATCGCCACGCCGGGCTCGTCATACTGGGCACGACCCGTCCCCGGAACCGGAGGTGTCAGCGGACGCGTGTGCGGCCTGATGGGATTGATCACGCCGGGTGGTGAGGGCGCCACTCGCGCCGAGGCGGTGCGGGAGAGCCTGCACTGCATGCGCCACCGCGGCCCGGACGAGTCCGGCGAGTGGCACGACGACGACGTGGTGCTCGGCTTCAACCGGCTCTCGATCATCGATGTCGAGGGCTCGCACCAGCCCCTGACCTACGCGAGCGACCGCTACCGCATCGTCTTCAACGGCGAGATCTACAACTACCTCGAGCTGCGCGAGGAGCTCCGCCGTGACCACGGCGTCCGCTTCGTCACCGAGGGCGACACCGAGGCCATCGTCGCCGCCTACGACGTCTGGGGCCGCGACGCGGTGCGCCGGCTGCGGGGCATGTTCGCGTTCCTCATCTGGGACACCCACGAGCGCGTGCTCTTCGGCGCCCGCGACCCCTTCGGCATCAAGCCGCTCTTCCTCGCCGCCGGACCGCACGGCGTGGCGCTGGCGAGCGAGAAGAAGAGCCTGCTCGAGCTGGCCAAGTCCCTCGACGAGCCGACCACCGCGCCCGACCCGACCGCGCTGCAGCACTACCTGCAGTTGCAGTACGTCCCCGAGCCGCTGACCCTGCACCGCTCGATCCGGCGGGTGGAGTCCGGGACCAGCTTCACGGTCTCCCCCGGCGAGCCGGTGCAGAGCGAGCGCTACTTCCACCCCACGTTCGACGTCAAGCCCGTCGACGACGAGCAGCGCGTGCACGCCGAGATCACCGAGGTGCTGCGCGACTCGGTGGCCAAGCACATGCGCGCCGACGTCACGGTGGGCTCGTTCCTCTCCGGCGGCATCGACTCGACGGTGATCGCGGCCCTGGCCCGCGAGCACAACCCCGACCTCATGACCTTCACCAGCGAGTTCGCCCGCGAGGGCTACTCCGAGGCCGACGTCGCCCGCGAGTCGGCGGAGGCGATCGGGGTGCGCCACGTCGTCCGCACCGTCGATGCCCAGGAGATGATGGACGCGCTGCCGCTCATCGTCTGGTACCTCGACGACCCGGTGGCCGACCCGGCGCTGATCCCGCTGTGGTTCGTGGCCCGCGAGGCGCGCAAGCACGTCAAGGTGGTGCTCTCCGGCGAGGGCGCCGACGAGCTGTTCGGCGGCTACACCATCTACAACGAACCGCTGTCGCTCGCGCCGTTCGAGAAGCTGCCCGCCGCGGTGCGCAAGCTCGCCGGCACGCTGTCGACCAAGCTCCCCGAGGGCATGCGGGGCCGCGACCTGCTCCGACGCGGCGCGCTGCCCCTCGAGCAGCGGTACTACGGCAACGCGCGGATCTTCCGCGACGACCAGCTCGGCGCCGTCCTGCGTGGTCACGACCCCGAGCTCTCGCACGTCGACGTCACCGCGCCGATCTACGCCGACTCGGGATCCTGGGACCCGGTGGCGCGCATGCAGCACGTCGATCTGTTCACCTGGCTGCGCGGGGACATCCTCGTGAAGGCCGACAAGATGACGATGGCCAACTCGCTCGAGCTGCGCGTGCCGTTCCTCGACCGCGAGGTGTTCGAGGTCGCGTCGCACCTGCCCACCGAGCAGAAGCTCGCGCACGGGACCACGAAGTACGCGCTGCGCCGCGCCATCGAGGGCATCGTGCCGCCGCACGTCCTGAACCGGCGCAAGCTCGGGTTCCCGGTGCCGATCCGCTACTGGCTGGCCCACGACATGCTCGAGTGGGCCCGCGAGATCGTCCGCCACTCCCAGACCGACGCGATCCTCGACAAGGCGGCGGTGCTGCGCCTCATCGACGAGCACCGCACGGGCCCCGTCGACCACTCGCGCCGTATCTGGACGCTGCTGGTGTTCATGGTCTGGCACGGCATCTTCGTCGAGGAGCGCATCCGCCCGGAGATCCCGGAGCCGAACTACCCCGTCTATGCGTGAACGTGCGCGACGCCACCGCCCGGTCCCGGTGACGGGGCGTTTCACCTAGTGTCGATCGCTGGTCCGAAGGACGTAGTGCGATCGAGAGGCATCCATGGACGTACTGGGGATCGGCAACGCCATCGTCGACGTGCTGTTCCGCACGGACGACGACACCATCCGCGCGCACGAGCTGCCCAAGGGCGGCATGACGCTCATCGACGAGGCGCAGGCGGAGAAGCTCTACGCCGGGGCCGGTGACACCACCGAGCGCTCGGGCGGCAGCGTCGCCAACGCGATCGCCATCGCCGCCGCCCTCGGCGCCGACGCCGGCTACGTCGGCAAGGTCTCCGACGACCGCCTCGGCACCTCGTTCACCGAGTCGATCCGCTCCCACGGGGTGGACTTCACGACGCCCGCGCTGTCGGGGAGCCCGGCCACGGCCCGCTGCCTGATCATGGTGACGCCCGACGGCGAGCGGACGATGTCGACGTTCCTCGGCGCCTGCACCGCGCTGGGGCCCGACGACATCGAGCAGGACCAGGTCGCCGGCAGCCGGGTCAGCCTCATCGAGGGCTACCTCGCCGACACCGAGCACGCGCGCCGCACCATCGGCAAGGTCGTCGACGCCGCCGCCAAGAGCGAGGCGCGGGTCGGCCTGACGCTCTCGGACGCCGGCTGCGTCGACCGCCACCGTGAGTACTTCCGCGAGCTGACCCGCGAGAACGTCGAGATCCTCATCGCCGACGAGGACGAGGTCGCGGCGCTGCTCGGCGACGACCCGATCACCTCGCTGCTGCGCAGCGACGGCGGCAACTGCGAGATCGTCGTCGTCACCCACGGACCGAAGGGCTCGACGGTGTACGCGGCGGACGGGACGGTCGAGGAGGTCGGCGTCCGCGAGGCCGACGAGCTGGTCGACACCACCGGAGCGGGCGACGCCTACGCGGGCGGCTTCCTCTACGGCTGGACCCGCGGGCTCGACCACGCGACGTCCGGGCGCATCGGCGCCGTCGCGGCGTCGCACGTCGTCGCGCAGCTCGGCGCCCAGCCGCCGGATGGGCTGCGCGAGAAGGTCGCCGCCGAGGTCCCCGGCGTCTGACAGCGGACGCACGACGGCCCCCGGACCTCGACGAGGTCCGGGGGCCGTCGTGGTGTCAGCTCAGTTGAAGCTGTCGCCGCAGGCGCAGGACCCGCCGGCGTTGGGGTTGTCGATGGTGAAGCCCTGCTTCTCGATGGTGTCGACGAAGTCGATCACCGCACCCTGCAGGTACGGCGCGCTCATGCGGTCGACCGAGACGGTGAGCCCGTTGAAGTCGCGCGTGAGGTCGCCGTCGAGCGAGCGGTCGTCGAAGAAGAGCTGGTACTTGAGACCCGCACACCCACCCGGCTGGACGGCGATGCGCAGCGACATGTCGTTGCGGCCCTCCTGGTCGAGCAGGGCCTTCGCCTTGCCGGCGGCGGTGTCGGTCAGCTCGACGCCGTGCGGCTTCGCCTCGACCTCGGTCGGCGCGGCGGGGTTCTCGACGGTCATGGTTCTCCCTTGAGCTCCCGGGACGGACGCTGTGCACACTCCGGTTCGGCACAACCCGGTCGCGGTGCCGTGTGTTCCCTCGGGACCGGACGTGCTGGCCCCGCGGCCGACCTCCATCGTCGCACACGCACGGCGATGGTTCCTGCGAGCG
Source organism: Actinomycetospora sp. (assembly GCA_029266415.1). Classification (GTDB taxonomy): domain Bacteria; phylum Actinomycetota; class Actinomycetes; order Mycobacteriales; family Pseudonocardiaceae; genus Actinomycetospora. The sequence goes on from JAQSWW010000083.1 coordinate 8,028, forward strand.
CGCTCACCCCGCGGTGATCACGGGGGCCGCGCGCCCCACCGCCCGGCGACGCCCTGCGCGAGGTCGGTCAACCGCGCCGCGGGCTCGGCCAGCGCCGCCTCGACGGAACCGGCGTCGGCCGAGACCGAGTAGGCGCCCTCGAGCCCGGCCTCCAGCGCCTCGCCCACGCTGAGGTCCACCTGGCCGGCCAGCGCGATGCACGGCACGCCCCGCTCGCGGGCGCGCGTCGCCACGACCGAGACGAGCTTGCCGCGCAGCGACTGGTCGTCGAGGCGCCCCTCGCCGGTGACGACGAGGTCGGCCGCGGCGAGCGCCTCGTCGAGGCCCGCGACCTCCCGGACCAGCTCGCCACCCCCGACCCGGCGTGCCCCCAGCGCCGCCAGCGCCGCGCCCAGCCCGCCGGCCGCGCCCGTCCCGGTCTGCTCGACGAGGTCGGGGCGCCCGCTGGCCGCCGCGAGCACGGAGCCCCACGCCGCCAGGGCGGCGTCGAGCGCGGCGACCGTGTCGGCGTCGGCGCCCTTCTGCGGGCCGAACACCGCGGCGGCGCCCTGCGGTCCGCAGAGCACGTGGTCGACGTCGGCGGCGACGACCAGCTCGACGTCGCCGAGGCGCGCGTGCACGGCAGCGAGGTCGTCGACCCGGGCGACGTGCGCGAGCGGCCCGCCGCCGTCGGCCAGCGCGGCTCCGTCGGCGTCACGGGCGGGCGCGCCCAGGGCCGCGAGCATCCCCGCCCCGCCGTCGGTGCAGGCCGAGCCGCCGAGCCCGACGACGATCGCCGACGGACCGCGTCCCGCCGCGGCGGCCACCAGCTCGCCCACCCCGCGGCTCGTGGCGGCGGTGGCCGTGGCCGGGGTCCGTTCGGGAACGAGGTGCAGCCCGCACGCCGACGCCGACTCGACGTAGGCGGTGTCGTCGAGCTCGAGCCATGTCGCGACGGTCGGGGCGCCCAATGGGCCGGTGACCTCGACGTCGTGGCGGGTCCCGCCGCGGGCGGTGTGCAGGACCTCGACGAACCCGGTGCCGCCGTCGGCGAGGGGCAGTAGCACCGTGGTGTCGCCCGGCACCGCCCGCGCCCAGCCCTGCGCCATCGCGGCGGCGGCCTCGGCGGCGGTCAGGCTGCCGCCGAAGGAGTCGGGGGCGAACAGGACGCGCATGCGATCACGGTAGGGCCTGGCGCTCGTGTCCTATCCTGGTCGGCGTGAACTTCCTGCGCCGGGGCTCCGCGTCCACCAGCGACCAGCCCGCCGACGACGCGTCCGACGACGCCACGGCGGACGGCCGCGAGACGGTCGTCGTCGGCGACCGGACGCGGACGCCGGGCAAGGGCCGTCCGACGCCCTCGCGGCGAGACGCGCAGGGCAAGCGCCGCGGCCCGGTGGCGCCGGCGCCCAAGACCCAGCGCGAGGCCATGAAGCGCGCCCGCGCCCTGCGCGGCACCAAGGACGACCGCCGCCAGGCCGCGGCCGACCGCCGCAAGCGGATGATGGCCGGCGACGACTCCGTGCTGCTCCCCCGCGACCGCGGCCCCGCCCGCGCCTACGCGCGCGACCTCATCGACGCGCGGCGCAACCTCATGGGTCTGTTCATGCCGCTCGCGGTGGTCATCTTCGTGACCGTGATCGTCCCGGTGCCGCAGGTGCAGGCCATCGGCAGCCTGATCTGCGTCGTCATGCTCGTGATGATGGCCCTCGAGGGCGTCATGCTCGGGCGCTACGTGGTGACGCGGGTGCGGGCGAAGTTCCCGGACCAGGACATCCGCGGTCTGTCCTACGGGTGGTATGCGTTCACCCGCGCCACCCAGCTGCGCCGCCTGCGGATGCCCGCCCCTCGGGTCGCGCGCGGTACGAAGATCGACTGAGGGGTGCGCTGATCGCCCGCGTCCTCGTCCTCGGCGGGACGCGCTCCGGCAAGTCGGCGTACGCCGAGGGGATGCTCGACCCCGCCGGCCCCGCGCTCTACGTCGCGACGGCCCGCGGCGTCGACCCGGTGGTCGACCCCGAGTGGGCCGACCGCGTCGCCGTGCACCGCGACCGCCGGCCCGCCCACTGGCGCACCGTCGAGGACGCCGACCTGCCGGGCGTGCTGGCCGCGAGACCGGGCGAGCCCGTGCTGGTCGACGACCTCGCCACGTGGGTCACCGGGCTCCTCGACGACGCCGGCTGGGCCCGCGACGCGCCGTCGGTCGCCGAGGCGCGCGAGCGGCTCGTCGCGGCGGTCGCGGGGTTCGAGGGCCACCTGGTGCTCGTGTCCGCGGAGGTCGGGCTCGGTGTCGTGCCGTCGACCAGCGCGGGACGCCGCTTCCGCGACGAGCTCGGCGCGCTGAACCAGGCGCTCGCCGCGGTGTGCGACGAGGTGTGGCTGCTCGTGGCCGGGTTGCCGCTGCGCCTGCGGTGATGCGTCTCCGGCTATCTTGGCGCTCCGCGCTCGTGCGCGCTCGCCCGTGCCAGGACACGGACAGGCACGCACAACTCCGTTCTGAGGTGACCGTCCGCTCGAGGAGGGACCCCGCGTGCACCCGGCCCCCGCCGCCGCCCCGCCCGGTGTCGCGGCCCCGGACGAGGCGGCCCGCCGCGAGGCCGCGGGCGCCCTGCCCGGTGGCACCTACGGGCGGCTCGAGGACCTCGCCGCGTGGCTCGCCGCCTGCCAGGGCCGGGCTCCGGCCCGGACGCCGCGCCGGGTCCGGGCCGTGCTGTTCGCGGCCGACCACGGCGTCGCCGAACTCGGGGTGTCCGCGCACGACCCCGCCGAGACCGCCGCCCGCGTCGCCGCCGCCCGCGACGGGTCGGCCGCGGTGTGCCGGTTCGCCGAGGCCGCGGGCGCGGGGCTGCGGGTCGTCGACGTGGGCCTGCGCGCTCCGGTGCCCGGGGACGACCGCGACGACCGCGCCGGCGCCCGGAGCAGCGGGCGCCTCGACGTGGAGGACGTGCTCACCGACGAGCAGGCGCTCGCCGCGCTGCGCGCCGGACGCGAGGTGGCCGACGAGGAGGTCGACGAGGGCGCCGACCTCCTGGTCGTCGGCGAGCTCGCCGTCGGCGTCAGCACCCCGACCGCCGTCCTCGCCGCCGCCCTGACCGGCCGCGAGCCGGTGGCCGTGGTGGGCCGCGGCAGCGGGATCGACGACCGGGTGTGGATGGTCAAGGCCGCCGCGGTCCGCGACGGGCTGCGTCGCACCCGGGCCGTGGGCCGCGACCCGCGGGGCCTGCTGCGCGTCGCCGGCGGCGCCGACCTCGCCGCGCTGACGGGCTTCCTCGCCCAGGCCGCCCGCCGCCGCACACCCGTGGTGCTCGACGGCGCCGCCACGGCCGTGGCCGCCCTGCTCGCCGACACCGACGCGCCCGGCGCCCGCGCCTGGTGGGTGGCGGGCACGCGGTGCACCGAGCCCGCGCAGGCGCTCGCCCTCGACCTCCTGGGGCTCGAGCCGCTGCTCGACCTGCGGATGCGCGCCGGCCAGGGCACCGGGGCGCTCGCTGCCGTCGGGCTGCTGCGGGCCGCGGTGTCCGTGGTGGCGTGACCGTCGGTCCCCTGCGCGGCGGCCTGACGCTCGCCGTCGCGATGTTCACCGTGGTGCCGCTGCGCGCGCCGCGCATCGACCGCGCCGCGGCCGGGGTGGCGATCGCCGTGGTGCCGGTGGTGGGCGTGCTGCTGGGCGCCGGCCTGGGCGCGGTGGCGGCGGGCCTGGTCGCGGCCGGCGCGCCGGGCCTGCTCGCCGGCCTGGTGGCGGTCGGCCTCGGCGCGGCGGCGACCCGGGGACTGCACCTCGACGGGCTCGCCGACCTCGCCGACGGTCTCGGCGCGCGCGGCGACGCGGCGCGCACCCTGGCCGTGATGCGCGATCCGGGCGTCGGGGCGTTCGCGGTGATCTGGCTGGTCGTGGTGCTGGGCGTGCAGTCCTCCGCGCTCGCCGCGCTCGCCGGGCGGGGCGTGCTCGTGGCCGCGGTGGGCGGGGGCCTCGCGCTGGGGCTGGGGCGGGCGGCGTTCACCTGGATCGCCCGTCGCGGGGTGCCCGCGGCGTCCCCGGACGGGCTGGGCGCGCTCGTGGCGGGGACCCAGCCGGTGTGGCTGGCCCCTGCGTGGCTCGTGGTGCTGGCCGGCGCGGCGTACCCGGTGCTGGGGTGGCACGCGCCGGCGGCCGGTGTGCTCGCGGCGGTGGTCGTCGTGCTCGTGGCGACCCACGCCCGCCGGCGCCTGGGCGGGGTGTCGGGCGACGTCTTCGGCGCGGCCGCGGAGCTCGCGGTGACCGTGGCCCTGGCCACGGCCTGTCTGTGAGCCCTTGTCCGTGCCCCGGCACGGACAAGCACTCACGAGCGCGTCAGCGCAAACGCGTCATCCAGCCGTGGGGGTCCGGGGCCGCGCCGCGCTGGATGGCGGTGAGGCGGTCACGCAGGCGCTGGGTCATCGGGCCCGGGGTGGCGTCGCCGATGTCGTAGGACCCGCCCTCGTGCTTGACCGTGCCGACCGGGGTGATCACCGCCGCCGTGCCGCACGCGAACACCTCCGTCAGGTGGCCCGCGGCGACCTCCTTCTCCATCTCCTCGGTGGAGATGCGGCGCTCGGTCACCGTGGCGCCCTCCTCCTGCGCGAGCTGGAGAAGGGACCGGCGCGTGACGCCCGGCAGGAGCGACCCCGAGAGCTCCGGCGTGACGACCTCGACGTGGCCGGCGGGGTCGGTGAACACGAAGAAGAGGTTCATGCCCCCCATCTCCTCGATCCACCGGTGCTCGAACCCGTCGAGCCAGACCACCTGGTCGCAGCCCTGCGCCGACGCCTGGGCCTGCGCGGCGAGCGACGCGGCGTAGTTGCCGCCGCACTTCGCCTCGCCGGTGCCGCCCGGCACGGCGCGCACGTAGTCGGTGGACAGCCACACCGTGACCGGGGCCAGGCCGCGCGGGAAGTAGGCGCCCGCCGGCGACGCGATGAGCAGGTAGAGGTACTCCTCGCTGGGCCGCACACCGAGCCCCGACGAGGACCCGAACATGAACGGCCTCAGGTAGAGCGAGTCCTCGCCGCCGGCGGCCGGCACCCAGCGCTCGTCGACCGCGACCAGCTCGCGCAGCGAGTCGAGGAAGATCTCCTCGGGCAGCGGCGGCATCGCGAGGCGCTCGGCCGAGCGGGCCATGCGCGCGGCGTTGGCGGCGGGGCGGAAGGCGTGGATCGAGTCGTCGGCCCAGCGGTAGGCCTTGAGCCCCTCGAAGATCGTCTGGCTGTAGTGCAGGACCACCGACGCCGGGTCCATCTGCAGGGGCCGGTACGGGCCGACCTCGGCGTCGTGCCAGCCGCGCGCCGCGTCCCACGACGCGGTGACCATGTGGTCGGTGAAGTACTTCCCGAACCCGGGCGCGGCCAGTACCTCCGCCACACGCTCCGCGGTCGCCGGGGCGGGGTGCGGGGTGTGGGCGAAGGCCGTACTCATGCGCGCCAGACTAGTCGGCGGGGGCAAGGCTCTCCGGCAAACCCAGCGCCGCCCAGCCCGCGACCAGGCACGTCACCCGGCCTCCGGTCTGCTCCCAGATCTCCGGCGCCGTGGTGTCGCGGTGCGCCTGCGGGTTGGCGGGGTTGCCGTACTGGTCGGCGAGCCAGCCGCCCGAGGCCTCGGCGGCGATCCGGGCGGCGAGGTTGTTGACGTGCCGTGGGTCCTCGCGCGTCAGCCCGCCCGGGGTGAGCACGACCTCGGCGCCGTAGGCGCACAGCGCCGCGACCTTCTCGGTCGCGGTGGTGTCGGGGACGACGATCACCGTGCGGTAGCCGAGGAACCCGCCGACCAACGCGAGCCCGATGCCGGTGTTGCCCGAGGTGCCCTCGACGACCACGCCGCCCGGGCGCAGGTCCCCCGACGCCTCGGCGGCCCGGATCATGGCCAGCCGCGCGGTCCTTGACGCTGCCGCCGGCGTTCTGCCACTCGGCCTTGAGGTAGATCCGGGGCGCGAGACCCTCGGTGACCCGCCGCAGGCGGATCAGGGGCGTGGCCCCGATGGCGTCGAGCACCGACTCGTGCACCGCTCCTGGCACGTCGCCGTGTCTACACCGCGTCGGCGAGGATGGCCCGATGGCGTTCACGGGCTTCGGCGAGGCGGTCGTCGACTTCTACGAGGGTCTCGAGGCCGACAACTCGAAGGCCTACTGGACCGACAACAAGCCGGTGTACGACGACCACGTGCGCGCGCCGATGGTCGCGCTGCTCGCCGACCTCGAGCCCGAGTTCGGCGCCGGCAAGGTCTTCCGCCCCTACCGCGACGTGCGCTTCTCCGCCGACAAGACGCCCTACAAGGTGCAGTGCGGCGCCACCGCGGGCGGGCGCTACGTGCAGGTCTCGGCCGACGGGCTCATGGCCGCCGTCGGCTACTACCGCATGACCTCGGCACAGGTCGCGCGCTTCCGCGCCGCGGTCGACGACCCCCGCCACGGGCCCGCGCTGGCCGCGCTCGTCGACGGCCTGCGCGCCGAGGGCTACACGATCGACGGCGAGCAGCTCAAGACCCGGCCGCGCGGCGTCGACCCCGAGCACCCGCGGCTGGACCTCATGCGCCACAAGAGCCTCTACGGCTGGTGCTCCTGGCCCCCGTCCGACGAGCTGCACACCCCGGGGCTGCGCGACCGGGTGGCGGCCACCTGGCGCCGCCTCGACCCGCTCGCGCGCTGGCTCGACGAGCACGTCGGCGTCGACCTGGACGACACCGAGGACCGTCCGGGCCGCCGCCGCTGACTCACCGTCACCACGCGCGGCCGCCCCTAGCCTCGGGTCATCAGGACGGAAGGGACCCCACCCACCCGGCGGACCGCGCGCGCCGCCGCGTGGACGGGCGTGCTGCTGGTGCTCGCGCTGCTCGGCATCACCGGGGTGTGGTGGGTGGCCGAGCAGGGCCTCACCGCGCGCGACCTGTGGGAGGTCGTCGACCCGCCGCCCCCGGAGCCCTGCTCCGAGGACGATCCGACGAGCTCGGGCTGCCTCACCCCGACGGCCCTGCGCCTGCACGACGCCGCCATCGCCCGGTTCGGTGAGCCCGGTCGCGGCGCCCCGATCCGCTCGACCACGTGCTGGTCGGAGCACGCCTGGAACCCGTCGAGTGACCACCCCGCGGGGCAGGCCTGCGACTTCTTCCCCGCCGGCTCCGGCGAGTTCGCCGAGGGCGACGACCTCGCCGCCGGCTGGGCCGTGGCGCACTGGCTGCGTGAGAACCCCCGCGAGCTCGACGTCCGGTACGTCATCTGGCAGGGCCGCATCTGGTACCGCGGGAGCCCCGACGCCGGCGACGGCTGGGGCCGGCCCTACGGCGGCGGCGGGGTGTACGACCCGCAGGACGCCACCGGCGGGCACTTCGACCACGTCCACGTCAGCGTGGGTCGCCGCTGACGTGCCACGTCACGACGGGATCGGGTCGTGCTCCCAGTCGCGGAGGTTGACCTGGTCGCACTCGAGGGCGAAGGCGTCGATCTCCTCGGGGCTCGCGCCGCGGGTGAACAGGTCGACGAGACCGCGGAAGTAGTGCTCCCGCGGCGCACCGGGCACGAAGAGGATGAGGAAGCGGGCGGGCTCGTCGCCCAGCGCGTGGAACCCGTGCACCCCGTTGACCGGCACGTGGGCGAAGTCGCCCTCACCGAGCACGGCCCACTCCCGGCCGCTCATCACCGCGAGGCGCCCGGAGATCACCCAGAACGCCTCGGTGAACCCCGTGTGGAAGTGCGGGACAGCCCCCCAGCGGCCGGGCTGGGCGGAGGTCTCGAACAGGCCGTAGCCACCGCCGACGACGTGACCGGGCGCGGTGAAGATCGCCGGACCGGCCTGCTCCACCTCGCTGCGGAAACGGTAGGTGCCGGGGTCGGCCGCGGGGACGTCGGTCGGGAAGCTCATGTCGTCATCATGGTCCGGCTCCGGTCCGCGTCAGCGCACCTTGGACGCCACGAACGGCGGTGTCACGACCTCGCACTCCAGCGACCGGCCGCGCACGTCGATCGCGAGCACGTCGCCCTCGTCGACGCCCGCCGCGGTGTCGAGCAGCGCGAGCGCGATGCCGGTCTTCAGGGTCGGGGAGAACGTGCCCGAGGTGGTCTCGCCGATCACGGCGCCCGCCTCCGGCGCGGCAGCTCCGCTGCGCTGCGTGCCGCCCTCACCCCGCCGGACGGCCATGTGCCCCCGCGGCACGCCGCGGCCGGTGGCCCGCAGGCCCCACGACCGCCGCCGGGGCCCGGCCTCGCGCTCGGCGAGCAGCGCCTCGCGGCCCCAGAACTCCTCCTTGCGCCAGCCCACCGCGAAGCCGCACCGGGCCTGCAGCGGCGTGATGTCCGGGCCGAGGTCCTGGCCGTGCAGCGGCAGCCCCGCCTCGGTGCGCAGCGTGTCCCGGGCCCCGAGCCCGGCGGGCAGGCCGCCGCGCTCGGTGACGACGGCGGCCAGCGCGTCCCACAGCTCGCCGGCCCCGTCGGACGGGGCGATCAGCTCGTAGCCCCGCTCCCCGGTGTAGCCCGTGCGGCACACGCGGACGAACCGTCCCTGCCAGTCCGCGTCGACGAAGGCCATGTAGTCGAGATCGGCGTCCTCGGCGAGCAGGCCCACCTCCGCGAGCACCGCGGGCGACGCCGGGCCCTGGACGGCCAGCACCACGTGCGCGTCGTGCTCGTCGTCGACGTGGATGCCGGCCGGCGCGACCTCGGCCAGCCGCCGTCCCACGCCCGCCGAGTTGGCGGCGTTGGGCACCGCGAACACCTCGTCGGCACGATGCGGGTCAGGTCGTTGGTCAGGCAGCGGTCGACGAACGCCGCCGCGCCCTCGCCGCTGATGCGGACCTTGCCCAGGTGGCTCACGTCGAACAGGCCGACGGCCTCACGGGTGGCGGTGTGCTCGGCCACGGTGCCCGAGTACTGCACGGGCATCTCCCACCCGCCGAACGGCGCGAACGAGGCGCCGAGGGCGACGTGGTGGTCGTGCAACGGGCTGCGACGGGGGTCGGTCACGGTCTCGGACACCCGCGGCACCGTACGGGAGCCGCCGCGGTCATAGCATGTGATCGACACCGCCGGCAGAGGGAGACACCCGACGTGAGCAGCACCCCCGACCTCGAGCTCCTCGGCGCCGAGCCGGGAACCGACGTCCTCGCCGACACGGACGCGCTGGTCGTCGGCCTCCGCCCCGGCGACGACGGCGCGGACCCCGTCGTGGTCGGCCCGACGTCCGTCCTCGGCGACCTCGCCGGCGAGCTGCCCGGGCTCGTCGCCCTGCTCGGCGGGTCCGGCAAGGCCGAGGAGACCACCCGGGTGCCGACGCGCGGGGCGATCGGCGCGCCGCTGGTGCTCGCCGTCGGGCTCGGGGCCGCGCCGGGCGACGACGACGCCGCGGGCGAGACGCCCGACCTCGCCGAGCAGGTGCGCCGCGCCGCGGGCGCCGCGGCGCGGGCGCTGCACGGCAAGGCCGCGCACGTCGTCACCACCCTCTCCGCGCTCGACCTCGCGGCCGCGATCGAGGGCACCCTGCTCGGCGACTACGCCTTCACCGACTACAAGAAGGCCCCCGAGACGACGCCGACCGAGCTCAGGGTCGTCGGTCTCGTCGGGGACGACCAGGCGACCGTCACCCGCGCGGCCACGGTCGCGCGCTGGGTCGCCGCGGCGCGCGACCTCGTCAACACCCCGCCCAACGACCTCTACCCCGACGCCTTCGCGCAGCGGGCGAGGAGCCTCGCCGAGTCCGTCGGGGTGACGGTCGAGGTCCTCGACGAGTCGCAGCTGGCCGAGGGCGGCTTCGGCGGGATCCTCGGGGTCGGCGGCGGGTCGTCGCGGCCGCCGCGTCTCGTGCGGTTGTCGTACGCCCCGGATCCGGGGGAGCACGCCGATGGGCCCCGCACGAAGGTCGCCCTGGTCGGCAAGGGCATCACGTTCGACACCGGCGGCATCTCGATCAAGCCGGCCGCGAACATGGACCACATGACCTCGGACATGTCCGGGGCCGCGGGCGTCGTCGCCGCCACGTGCCTGGCCGCCGAGCTCGGGCTCGACGTCGAGGTCGTCGCCACCGTCCCGATGGCCGAGAACATGCCCTCGGGCACCGCCTACCGGCCCGGCGACGTGCTGACCATGTACGGCGGCACCACGGTCGAGGTGCTCAACACCGACGCCGAGGGCCGGCTGGTGCTCGGCGACGCGATCGCCCGGGCCTGCGAGGACTCGCCGGACTACCTGCTCGAGACCTCCACGCTCACCGGCGCCCAGCTCGTCGCGCTGGGGTCCCGGACGCCCGGGGTCATGGGCACCGACGCCTTCCGCGACCGGGTCGCCGGGCACGCGGTGACCGCGGGCGACGGCGGCTGGGCGATGCCGCTGCCCGAGGAGCTGCGCGCCGACCTCGACTCCCGCGTCGCCGACCTCGCCAACGTCACCAACCACCGCTTCGGCGGCATGCTCGTCGGCGGGATCTTCCTGCGCGAGTTCGTCGCCGACGGGGTGCCCTGGGTACACCTCGACATCGCCGGCCCGGCGTTCAACACCGGCGGACCGCACGGCTACACCCCGAAGGGCGGCACGGGCGTCCCCGTCCGGACGATCGCGGCCGTGCTCGACGACGTCGCTCGTCACGGCTAGTCCCCTGGCGGTGACACGGGTGGAAGGATGAGGCCGGACATCACCATCGGGGCCGTCACGAGAGCACGCCACACGCCGACGCGGGAGAAGCTGCAGTGAGCGACACGTACGACGTCATCATCCTCGGCGCGGGCTCGGGCGGGTACGCCTGCGCGTTCCGCGCCGCCGAGCTCGGCCTGTCGGTCGCGCTGGTGGAGAAGGACAAGGTCGGCGGCACCTGCCTGCACCGCGGCTGCATCCCCACCAAGGCCCTCCTGCACGCGGCCGAGGTCGCGGACTCGGCGCGCGAGGGCGAGCAGTTCGGCGTGAAGAGCTCGCTGTCGGGCATCGACATGAGCGGGGTCAACTCCTACAAGGACAACGTCGTCGCCCGCCTCTACAAGGGTCTGCAGGGCCTGGTGAAGGCCCGCAAGGTCACGCTGATCGAGGGCGCGGGCAAGCTCGTGGCGCAGGACACCGTCGAGGTCGACGGCCAGCGCTACCAGGGCCGCCACGTCGTGCTGGCCTCCGGCTCGTACTCCAAGACGCTGCCCGGGCTCGAGCTCGGCGGCCGCGTGCTCACCTCCACCGAGGCCATCAACCTCGACTTCGTGCCCGACCGCGTCGTCGTGCTCGGGGGCGGGGTCATCGGCGTCGAGTTCGCCAGCGTGTGGAAGAGCTTCGGCTCCGAGGTCACGATCGTCGAGGCGCTGCCCCACCTCGTGCCCAACGAGGACGAGTTCCTCTCCAAGCAGCTCGAGCGCCAGTTCCGCAAGCGCGGCATCACGTTCAAGACCGGCACCAAGTTCACCGGCGTCTCCCAGACCGCCGACGCGGTGACGATCTCGCTGGAGAACGGCGAGCAGATCGAGGCCGACCTGCTGCTCGTCGCCGTGGGCCGCGGGCCGAACACCGCCGACCTCGGATACGAGGAGAACGGCATCACGCTCGACCGCGGCTTCGTGCCGACGAACGAGCGCCTGCACACCGGCGTCGGCAACGTCTACGCCGTCGGCGACATCGTGCCCGGCCTGCAGCTGGCGCACCGCGGCTTCCAGCAGGGCATCTTCGTCGCCGAGGAGATCGCCGGGCTGCACCCGCCGGTGATCGACGAGAAGGGCATCCCGCGCGTCACCTACTGCGAGCCGGAGGTCGCGTCGGTGGGGCTGACCGAGGCCCAGGCCAAGGAGGTCCACGGCGAGGTCGAGACGCTCACCTACGACCTCGCCGGCAACGGCAAGTCCCAGATCCTCAAGACCGCCGGCGCGGTCAAGCTGGTCAAGGGCGGGACCGGCGCCGACGCCCCCGTCGTCGGCGTACACATGATCGGCACGCGCATGGGCGAGCAGGTCGGCGAGGCGCAGCTGATCTACAACTGGGAGGCGCTGCCCGACGAGGTGGCCAACCTCGTCCACGCCCACCCGACCCAGAACGAGGCCCTCGGGGAGGCGCACCTCGCGCTCGCCGGCAAGCCCCTGCACAGCCACTCCTGATCCTGGCAACGCCTGACCGCCACCCGAGACCCGCGCAAGGAGTCCGAGCACGATGGCCTACTCCGTCCAGATGCCTGCTCTCGGGGAGAGCGTCACCGAGGGCACCATCACCCGGTGGCTCAAGCAGGAGGGCGACCACGTCGACGTCGACGAGCCCCTGCTCGAGGTCTCGACCGACAAGGTCGACACCGAGATCCCGTCGCCCCAGGCGGGCGTGCTGCAGCGGATCGTGGCCCAGGAGGACGACACCGTCGAGGTCGGCGGCGAGCTG
>JAQSWW010000255.1 GCA_029266415.1 Actinomycetospora sp.
GCGCGTCGGCACGGCGGCGCAGGAACGACATCGCGGGTCTCCTCGATCACCTGGGGCGGGTCTCGGGGGGAGTGTCGTCGCGGCCCCGCGCGGCGTGACGGTGTTCCACTCGTTCGTGTCACAGCCGTGACCTGCGAAGACGCGCACCAGGGACGTCACCGACCGGTACGGGACGAACCGGACAGCACGGGGTCGACACGGCCGACGGGGACGGTCAGGAGGGGATCGCGAGGAGGTCCGCGGCCCGCTCGCCGAGCACCAGCGCGGTCGCCGCCGGGCCTCGCCGGGGCACCGTGGGCAGCACCGACGTGTCGACCACCCGCAGCCCCCGCAGGCCGTGCACGCGCAGCTCGGGGTCGACGACGGCGCCGGGGTCGTCGGCCGGGCCGAGGCGCGCGCTCGAGCACAGGTGCGCCGAGGTCGTGAGGTGGGCGCCGATCCAGGCGTCGAGCTCGCGGTCGCCGAGCCCGGCGGCCGGACCGAGGGCGAGCCCGCCCGCGGCCAGCAGCTCCCCGGCGCGGCGCACGACGGTGCGCATGCGGGCGCGGTCGTGCGCCGACACCAGGTAGCGGTGCTCGAGCCGCGGCGTGCCGCCGGGCACCGGATCGTCGAAGACCATCTCCCCGCGGCTCTCCGGGGCCTGCAGCGCGCACATGAGGTGGCACGGCCCGTCGGGGGCGAAGGGCCGGGCGAACAGCAGGATCTCGAGGTCGCCCGCGGGGTCGTCGCCGGCGTCGAGGTGGACCGCGGCCTGGGCCCCGGGTGCCTCGGGGTGCAGCGGTACGCCCGTGGTGTCGGGGAACGCCAGGTAGACGCTCGGGTGGTCGGAGTACCCGCTGCCGACACCGGGGCGCTCGTGGCGCACGGGCAGCCCGGCGTCGCGCAGGGCGTCGGGCGGGCCGATCCCGGAGAGCGCGAGCAGCTGCGGCGTGCACACCGCTCCCGCGGACAGCACGACCTCGCCGGCCTCGACGCGCTCCGCGCCGCCGTCGGCGCCCACCACCTCGACACCCACCGCCCGGTCGCCGTCGAGCAGCACCCGGGCCACCGTGGTGTCCCCGCGCACCGTGAGGTTGGGCCGGGCGAGGTGCGGCAGGACGTAGGCCATGGCCGCGTTCACCCGCACCCCGCGGCGGACGTTGGCCGGCACCAGGCCGGCACCCGGGGGCTGGTCGCCGTTCTTGTCGGACTCGACGGGCACCCCGAGGCGGGCGGCGGCGTCGAGGAACCGCTCGGTGAGCGCCGCGCGCAGCTCCCCCGCCGGGCGCACCACGGGCACCGGGCCGGCGTCGCCGTGCAGCGGCCCGCGCACGTCGAGGTCCCGCTCGCCGCGCACGTAGTAGGGCAGCACCGCGTCGTACGACCAGCCCGGCCAGGAGTCCAGGTCGGCGCGGGTGGCGCGCAGGTGGTTCGCGCCGTTGACCGCGCTCGACCCGCCGAGCAGCCGCCCGCGCCCCACGCGGGTGCGGCGACCGGGCACGAGCCCGACGTCGACGTCCCAGGTGTGCGGGCCGGCGGGGTCGGCCGCGGCCAGCGAGGCCACGTCGCGGACGTCGTCGGGGAAGTCCGCGGGGTCACGGACGGCGGCGCCGGCCTCGAGCAGCAGCACGCGGCGGCGCGGGTCCTCGGTGAGGCGGCCCGCCAGCGCGCAGCCCGCCGAGCCGCCGCCGACGACCACCACGTCCCACGTCACGATGCGAGAGCCTCGCACCGATCGACGGCTACCGCGGCGTGTCGGAGAGCCGCTCCTGGGGACGGGCGGCGACGTACTCCGGCACCGCGTCGGTGTTCACCGCGAACCACAGCTCCCGCCCGGCGCCCTCGTCGAGGTAGACCACCGACTGGTCACCCTCCGTCCCGGTGCCGGCGGTGGGCACGGTGAGGAAGGAGACCGCCGAGTTGCGCAGGTCGCGCATCCCGAAGGCCAGCTGCGCGAGGCCGGTGTTGCTCAGCGAGTCGTCGACGCCGACGTGGCGGGTGACCGTGTCGACGAGCGCGTAGGCGCTGGTGGGGTTCGTCAGTGTCCCGGAGTCGAGGGACTGCTTGACGAACGCGCGCAGCGCGGCCTGCTGGCGCCGGACGCGGTCGAGGTCGCCGCCGGGCAGGTTCTTGCGCTCGCGGACGTAGACCAGGGCCTGCTCGCCGTTGAGGCGCTGCGGGCCGGCGGGGACGACGACGCCGTCGCGCTCGGACTGCTGGCCGACGTTGACGTCGATGCCGCCGACCGCGTCGGTCATCTGCGCGAAGCCCGCGAAGTCGATGACCGCGAAGTGGTCGACGCGCACGCGCGTGAGCTGCTCGACGGTCTGGATGAGCAGGGGCGGGCCGCCGAACGCGTAGGCCGCGTTGATCTTGTTGCGGCCGCGGCCCGGGATGTCGACCCAGGAGTCGCGCGGGATCGACACGATGCTGGCGCTCCGGCCGTCCTCGGCGATCGTGGCCACCATGATCACGTCGCTGCGCTGGGAGCCGAAGACGGCGTCGGGCGCGGCGTCGGTGCCCGTGGTCGGGTCGGGCGAGCGGGAGTCGGTGCCCATGAGCACGAACGTCTGCCCGGCCGCGTCCGAGGGCCGCGAGGACGGGTCGATCGGCGCGAACACCGACGGGTAGCGCCCGACCTGGGACCCGAGCTGCTGGGTGACGAGCACGATGCCCGCCGCGGCGAGCAGCACCAGCACCAGCAGCGCGATCAGGCCGTAGACCAGCGCCCGCACGCCACGGCGCCGCCGGCCCCGGTCGTCCTGGTCCGGCCCACCCGGATTCCCCGAGCCGACCACGCTGTCGATGCTCATCGCCCCGACCACCCCTGCTCCCTGCGGCGGCGACCCCGACGGCCGCACGACCCACCCCGTTCTCCTCGGACGGCGAACGGCTCCCGTTACAGGGCGCGCGCGTCCGGGTGAATCCAGGGTGACAGCTCGCCCGCCGCCCGCCGCAGGCGGCCTCGCGCGCGCCCGGTCGTCGCCCGACCGGGTGCCCCCGCTCGCCCCGCTGCCGGGGCGCCGGAACTACGCTCGAGCGGGTGACGCCCGATCACGAGCACGGCGAGACGGTCCTCGACCGCGAGGGCGAGGGTCCCGACCTCGACGCCCTCGCCCGGGAGGCCGCCGCGGCGGCGGGTCCCGTCCCGGCCCCGCGCCCGGAGGTCCTCGCCCGCGTGCTCGACGGGCTGCGCGACCTGCCGACCGTGACGCGCGACGCACCGCGCGGCGACGGCGGGGCCGGCGGGGAGCGCCCGCTGCCGCTCCCCCGCCGCCGCACCTGACGGTCCGCGGTTCCACCACCCGCGAACGCGGGGCTCGGCGCCCCGTTCCCGGGCCTACCGTGGGGGTCGACGGCAGCGAGGAGGTAGCGCGGTGACCGTTCCCGACCCGGGCCACCCGGACGCCCGCCCCGGCCCCACGACGGGCCTGGACCCCATGCCCCCGTCCGTGCCGCCGCCCGGTGACCGGCCCGACCGGCCCCTGCCGGGAGACCCGCGGCGGCCGACACCCGGCGACCCCGCGCCCGAGGGCACGCTGGCGCTCGTCGCCGTCGGGCGGGACGACCGCCGGCGCCACGTCGTCGACGTCGTCACCGGCGAGCTGGGCGACCCGGCGGGCCTGCGGGCGCGCTGCGGCGCCGCCGTCGAGCAGGTCGTGCCGGGCCTGCGCGCGGAGCAGGCCGACTGTCCCGGCTGCCTGCTCCCGGTCCACCGCTGACCAGGGGCCCAGCAGCGCTCAGCGCTCGTCGGGCCCGGCGCGCCGCACGCACAGCAGCTTGTCGCCGCGCTCGAGCGCGTCCACCGCGGGGGCGTCGACGGCGTGCACCTGCCCGTCGCGCACGACCCCCAGCACGATGTCGCGCAGGTGGCGCGGGGAGCCGCCGATCTCGGCCTCGTCCACCACGCGCTCGCCGATGCTCATGCCGGCCTCGGGCGAGATGAGGTCCTCGACCACCGAGACGACGGCCGGCGTGGTGGTGGCCATGCCCAGCAGCCGGCCCGCCGTCTCCGCGGACACGACCACCGAGTCCGCCCCGGACTGGCGCAGCAGGTGCACGTTCTCGGCCGCGCGCACCGCGGCCGTGATCATGATCTTGGGAGCCATTTCGCGGGCGGTCAGCGTCACCATCACCGCGGTGTCGTCGCGGTTGGTGGCCACCACCAGCGCGGTGGCGTGCGGCAGACCCGCGGTGCGCAGCACCGAGGACTGGGTCGCGTCGCCGCGCACCGTCACCAGGCCGAGGGCGGAGGCGGCGTCGAGACGCCCGCGGTCGGTGTCGACGACGACGATGTGGTCGACGTCGTGGCCGTCGCCGCGCACGGTCTTCACGGCGGCCTGGCCCTTCGTGCCGTAGCCCACGACCACCACGTGGTTGCGCACGCGCGACCTCCACCGTCGGATGCGGAACGCCTGCCGGGACCGTTCGGTGAGCAGCTCGACCGTGGTGGCCGCAGCGGGGTGATCACGAGGATCGTCCACAGCCGGGCGGACTGCGAGACCGGGACGATGTCACCGTAGCCCGTGGTCGAGAGCGAGACCGTGGCGTAGTAGAAGGCGTCGACCAGCCCGATGCCGTCGACGTCGTTGTTGTCGATGTAGCCGTCGCGCTGGAAGTACACGACCAGCGCCGCGGCGGTCAGCGCGCCGAGTGCCAGCGCCAGGCGCCGCAGCAGGGCGACCACGGGCCCGACGCGGCCCTCGGGCATGAGCACCGTGGCGCCCGGTGCCGTGCCCTCCGGTGCGACGTCGCGAGCCACCCGGCTCCGCAGGACCATCTCCGGGCCCTCCCGACCGACCCCGTGCCCGACTCGGCGGGCCGTTGCCGCGCCGCGAGGACACTACAGCCGCGGCACCTCAGGTGGCCGGGTAGCGGTGGTAGCCGGGGAAGTTGCCGTACAGGTTCTCCCCGGGCGGGCCCTCGGTGACCGCGTGCACCAGGTACTCGCCGCCCACGAACGCGCCCTTCCACGACTCGCCGCGCCCGCCGAACGCCTCGTCCTTGTCGCCGCGGGAGCGCAGCTTGTTGATCCCGACCTTGAACGCCTGCACCTGCTCGGCGAGGCGCCCGGCCTTCTCCTCGTCGTCGCAGGCGATGCTGGCCACCAGCGAGCCGTTGGACGCGTTCATCTGCGCGAGCAGCTCGGCCTCGGTGTCGACCACGACGATCGAGTCGACCGGGCCGAAGGGCTCCTCGTGCATCAGCCGCGACGCCCCCGGCGGGGCCAGCATCGCGACCGGCGCGTGGTAGGCCGAGGTGTCCTGCCCGGGCAGGAAGCGCCCGCTCGCGATGTCGCCCCGGTAGAGCGGGACGGCGCCGTGGCGCAGGGCCTCGGCGACGCTCTCGTCGAGCTCCTGCGCCTTCGACGGCGAGATGAGCGGACCGAAGTCCAGCGCGGGGAGGTCGTCGACGCCCTCGGCGCCGGCGTCCGCCGCCAGCGGGTGGCCGAACCGCACGCTCGCCAGGACCGGCAGGTAGACGGCCAGGAACTGGTCGACGAGCTGGCGCTGGACGACGAAGCGGGGGTAGGAGGTGCAGCGCTGCTTGCCGTACTCGAAGCCCTTCTTGAGGATCTCGGCGAAGGCGTCCCAGTCCGAGTACTCCCAGATCCCCCAGGCGTTGAGGCCCTCCTGCTCGAGCATGTGGCGCTTGCCGGTGTCGGCGAGCTGGGCGGCGACCTTGCCGCCGTTGGACCGCCCGCCCACGAAGGCGAGCGCGCCGATCTCGGGCGAGCGGATCAGCGCGTCGGACAGCTCCGAGCCGTCCCCGGACAGCAGCGTGGCGGGCAGGCCCTCGCGGGCCATCAGCGCGTGGGCGACGGTGAGCGTCATCCACCCGCCCTGGGTGGGCGCCTTGGCGACGACGCCGTTCCCGGCCAGCAGCTGCACGAGCTCGGCGTGCACCTGCACGCTCATGGGGTAGTTCCAGCTCGCGATGTTCGAGACCGGTCCCTCGAGCGCCACGCGCTTGGCCGGGGCGCCCTCGACGTCGCGCGAGAGCATCCCCTCGATCTCCTCGACGTACCAGCGCACGCCGGAGATGCAGCGGTCGACGTCGGCGCACGCCATCTTCCACGGCTTGCCGATCTCCCACGCGAGCAGCAGCGCGAGGTCGTCGCGGGCGCCCTCCATGGCGTCGAGGGCGGCCGACACCTTGCGGCGGCGCTCGTCGAGCTCCGTGCCGGCCCACGAGCGGTGGGTCCGCGCGGCGCGCTGCACGGCGTCGGTCGCGGTGGCCGCGTCGACCTTGAGCATCGTCCCGAGAGGCGACCCGTCGTTGGGGCTGGCCTGCTCGGTGGGCGTGCCGACGGCCTGCCACTCCCCGTCGACGAGGTTCATCGGCCCGTCGTCGGTGAACGCCTCCCCGGCCAGGTCGCGCACCCGCGCGGCCACCGCGGACCAGGTGGCGTGCTCGGGGACGTGCAGCCCCTGGGTGCCCTCGCTCGTGCGCTCGCTCATGGCCGTCCTCCCGGTGCCGGTCGTGGCGGGCATCGACCATAGGCACGTCGGCGGCCGCTCCGGAACCGTCGGAGCGGAGGGGACGCGCCCGATCCCCG
>JAQSWW010000084.1 GCA_029266415.1 Actinomycetospora sp.
CGGCGGACGGCGAGCCCCTGGACCGGCCCAGCTACCGCGGCTCGTGGGTGCGTCTACCGGACGGGACCGAGATCGGTACCAGAGAAGAGTCGTCTTCGGGCGGACGTACTCTTGACGCCCGGCTACCCGATGGAGAGCGATGGAGAATCCACGTCAGGCAGCCCTAGAGCGGCCATCGGTCCAGGACATCCTCGTCGAGGGCCTGAGCGACTGGGTCGACATCGGCTTCGCCCGTCAGTACGTCCACGACGAGGTCGGCGAGGTCCCGGCGGTCGAGCTGCGCGAACAGACCCTGGAGGTCATCGGTCACCTCCTCGACGCCGGTCTCGTCGTCGCCGGCGACGTCTGGAACGGCTTCACGCCGTGGCCGCTGGACCCGGAGGCGGCCGTCGCGCGCATCCGCGCCGAGTGGGACGAACCTGCCGCAGAGCTGCTCCCCGGGGACGTCTGCTGGTTCCAGATCACCGAGGCCGGCACGGCCCTCGCCCGGCGCATCAAGCCCGAGCGGTGACCCTCACGCCCCCGCGAGCGAGATCGCGACGCCGTCGGCCAGCAGCCGCCCGCGCCGGGTGAGGACGGCACGGCCCCGTTCCCAGTCGGTCGGGTCGAGGAGGCCCTCGCGCGCCGCCTCGTCGCCCGCCGCCCGGCCCGGCCCGTCGAGCACCGACGCCGCCAGCCCGTCGACGGTGCGCAGCTCGAGGAGCACCTGCTCGAGGTGGGCCTCGTCGGGCGTCACGCGCTCGCGCGCTTCGGCCGGCGACCGCCCCGCGGCCAGGGCCGCCGAGTACTTCGCGGGGTGGCGCACGTTCCACCAGCGCGTGCCGCCGACGTGCGAGTGCGCCCCGGGCCCGGCGCCCCACCAGTCGCCGCCGCCCCAGTAGCCGAGGTTGTGGCGGCAGCGCGCGTCGGTGGTGCGGGCCCAGTTCGACACCTCGTACCAGCCGAACCCGGCCGCGGTCAGCGTGTCGTCGACGATCTCGTAACGGTCGGCGAGGACGTCGTCGTCGGGCATCGGCAGCTCGCCGCGCGCCACCCGGCGGGCCAGCGCGGTGCCCTCCTCGACGATCAGCGAGTAGGCCGAGACGTGGTCGGCGCCCGAGGCGAGCACGGCGTCGAGCGAGCGGCGCAGGTCGTCGTCGGTCTCGGTGGGCGTGCCGTAGATGAGGTCGAGGTTGACGTGGCGCAGCCCGGCCGCTTGCGCCTCGCCGACGACGCGGACCGCGGCCCCGGGCGTGTGCCTCCGGTCGAGGACGGCGAGCACGTGGTCGACGTCGGACTGCATGCCGAGGCTCAGGCGGGTGTAGCCGGCGCCGGCGATCGCGGCGAGCAGCTCCGGGGTCGTCGACTCGGGGTTGGCCTCGGTGGTCACCTCGGCGCCGGGGCGCAGGCCGAACGTCCCCCGCACGGCGTCGAGCACGGCGACCAGTCCCTCGGCGCCGAGCAGCGAGGGCGTGCCGCCGCCGAGGAAGACGGTGTCCGCCGGCGGTGGGGTGCCGAGCACCCGCGCGGCGAGATCGAGCTCGCGGCGCAGGCCCTCGAGCCAGGAGGCCGGCGAGGCAGGGTCGTCGCTGCTCGTGAGCCCGAGGTCGGACGCGGTGTAGGTGTTGAAGTCGCAGTACCCGCAGCGCGTGGCGCAGAACGGGACGTGCACGTAGACCCCGAACGGCCGCGTGCCGAGGCCGGCGAGCGACGCGGGCGGCAGCGCACCATCGGGCGGCGCCGGTTCGCCGGACGGGGGGACGGAGGGCACGGCTCCATTCTGCGCGCGCGGGGATCCGTCGCGCGCGGTCGCGGTTCCGGGGGCCGGGCGCGCTAGCGTCCGCAACCATGGCGAGGGGCCTGTGTGTGGCGCTGACCTGCACCTCCGCGGTCCTCGCGCTGGTCGCGTGCACCGTTCCCCCGGCCCGGTCACCCGACGGGGAGGGCGGCCTGTTCCGCGGCCCGCAGCCGTGGACCGCGGACGTCTCGGGCGCGCCCGCCTCCGAGCGCAGCACGGCGATCCTCACCACGCTGACCGAGGCCGGCGGCTGGGGCAACGAGAACGTGCTGCAGATCGACTTCGCGATGCCGGTGCTGACCGCCGGCCCGGGCACGCCCCGCACGACCGTCACCGGCCGCGACGACTACTGCTCCGGCGGCCCCGACTGCGACCCCGTGCCGGTCGAGGTGCCGGTGCCCGAAGGAGCACACATCGAGGGGTCGGGCGACCTGACGTGCGACGCGGCCCACGAGGACTGCCACCTGCTCGTCGCCGACCCACAGGAGCGGCGGCTCTACGAGCTGTACCAGGCGACGCCGGAGGGCGAGGGCCTGACGGCCGGCGGGGTCTTCGTCTGGGACCTCGACCGCGCCTACACCGACGAGCTGCGCGGACCGCAGTGCACCAGCGCCGACGCCGCCGGGTTCCCGATCGCCGCGCTCACCCCGACCGCCGACGAGGTTGCCGCGGAGCGAATCGACCACGCCCTGCGCTTCGTCCTGCCCAACGACCGGATCAAGGCCGCCGTGTACGTCCCGCCCGCGACCCACGCCGGCGCGCCGGAGAGCACCCACCCCGATGCTCCGCCGTACGGGCTCAACCTGCGCCTGCGCCCCGACGTCGACGTGTCGGCCTACACGCCCCCGCAGCGCGTGGTGATCACCGCTCTGCAGACGTACGGGATGTATCTGTCCGACGGCGGCGAGATCGCGTTGACCTTCGCCGACGACAGCACGAGCACCGCGAAGTGGGCCGATCTGGGGATCGCGCCCCGGACCTTCGAGGGCCTGCCGGTCGACGCCTTCGAGGTGATCGACCACGGCCCCGAGGTCCCGCTCACCTACGAGTGCACTCCGCGCTGACGTTCACGGCACAGGGCGCACCCGGAGATCCCCGCAAGTGGAGCGAGCGCTCCGCTCCGCGGGACGTCCGGTCCACGATCGAGGGATCGTGCCGACGCCGCGACCGACGTGTGCGTGCTTCTCCGTGCCGGGACACGGGCAAGCGCTCACGAGCGCGCAGCGCAAACGCGTCTGCGGTGAAGCTCACGCGATCACCGTCCACGGTGGAGACCCCGCGCGCGGGATGGCACGGTCCTCGTGTGCCCGCGTACCGCCCGTTCCTCGTGGCCCGTCGCCACGTGGACTTCGGCCGTCTCGCGAGCCACCTCTGCCGCGCGTGCTGAGCCCCCCGCCCGCACCCGCCACCCGCAGAGGACACCCATGAGCACCGCCGCGCCCGCCGTCGCGCCCGAGGACACCACCACCAGCCCGCGCACCGTGCTCGTCGCGTCGCTGATCGGCACGACGATCGAGTGGTACGACTTCTTCCTGTTCGCCACGGCCGCCGGGATCGTCTTCCCGCAGCTCTTCTACGGCGCCGGCGACCCGACGGTCGCGACGCTGCTGTCGTTCGCGACGTTCGCGATCGGGTTCGTGGCCCGGCCGATCGGTGGGCTGATCTTCGGGCACATCGGTGACCGGGTCGGCCGCCGCGAGACGCTGATCGTGACCATGGCCCTGACCGGGATCGCCACCGCCGCCATCGGTTTCCTGCCGACCTACGCGGCGATCGGGGTGGCCGCGCCGATCCTGCTGGTCGTCCTGCGGGTCATCCAGGGCATCGCGATCGGCGGCGAGTGGGGCGGCGCGGTGCTCATGGCCGTCGAGTACGCCCCCGACGGCAAGCGCGGGCTCTACGGCGCCACGCCGCAGATCGGCCTCGGCCTGGGCCTCGCGCTCGGCACCGGGGTGTTCGCCCTGCTCGGGCTCGTCATGGACGACGCCGCGTTCCTGTCCTGGGGCTGGCGGGTCGCCTTCATCGCGAGCCTGGTGCTCGTCGCGGTCGGCCTGGTGGTTCGCCTCGCGGTGTTGGAGACGCCGGCGTTCCGCCGCATGCAGGCCGCCGCCGAGGTCTCGCGCGTCCCGGCCGTCGACGTCCTGCGCGACCCGCCGTCGCAGCGCAACCTCGGCTGGACCCTGCTCGGCCGCTGGGCCGAGGGCGCCTCGTTCAACACCTGGGGCGTGTTCGTCCTGACCTACACGGTGGCGACGCTGAAGATGCCGCGCACCGAGGTGTTCGTCGCCGTCACCGTCGCCGCGGTGGTCAGCGCGCTCGTCGTCCCGATCGCCGGGGCGTGGGGCGACCGGATCGGGCGCGGCAAGGTCTTCGCCGCGGGCTGCGTCCTGCTCGTCGTCGGGGTGTTCCCCGCGTTCGCGCTGCTCGGCACCGGGTCGATCATCGCCGTCACCGCCGTGCTCATCGTGATGCTCGGCCTGTCCTACGGGCTGTGCAGCGGCGCGGAGTCGACGCTGTTCGCCGAGGTCTTCCCCACCCGTACCCGCTACACCGGCATGTCCCTGGCCTTCCAGGGCGGCGGGATCTACGCGTCGGGGCTGACGCCGCTGATCCTCACGTCGCTGCTCGCCGCGGGCGGCGGCGCGCCCTGGTACGCCGCCGGCTACCTCGCCCTCGCCGGTGTCGTCAGCAGCGTCGCCGCGCTGCGCGCCCGGCCTCTCGAGACGCTCTAGGAGACCCATGAGCATCACCGCCCACTGGTTCCTGCCCACCTACGGCGACTCGCGTGGCCTCGTCGGCGGCGGTCACGGGGTGGCGACGACGGCCGCCGACGCCGTGCGCCCGGCCGAGATCGGCTACCTCGCCCAGATCGCGCGGGCCGCCGAGACCGTCGGCTTCGAGGGCGCCCTGACGCCCACCGGGGCGTGGTGCGAAGACGCCTGGCTGACCACGGCGATGCTCGTCGCGGAGTCCGAGCGGCTGAAGTTCCTCGTCGCGTTCCGGCCCGGCGTCCTCTCCCCCACCCTCGCCGCCCAGCAGGCCGCGACGTTCCAGCGCCACTCGCAGGGCCGGCTGCTGCTCAACGTCGTCACCGGCGGCGAGCCCGCCGAGCAGCGCGCCTACGGCGACTACCTCGGCAAGGACGACCGCTACGTGCGCACCGGCGAGTTCCTCGACGTGGTGCGCCGGCTGTGGGCCGGGGAGACGGTGACGTTGCACGGCGAGCAGATCCACGTCGACGACGCGGCGCTGACCCGCGTCCCCGACCCCGTGCCGCCGGTCTACTTCGGCGGCTCGTCGCCGAAGGCCGGCGAGGTCGCCGCCCAGCACGTCGACGTGTACCTGACCTGGGGCGAGCCACCGGAGCAGGTGCGCGAGAAGGTCGAGTGGATCCGCGGGCTGGCCGCCGCGCAGGGCCGCGAGGTCCGCTTCGGCATCCGGCTGCACGTGATCGCCCGCGACACCTCTGACGCGGCGTGGGCGCAGGCCGAGCAGTACCTGGCGGGCATCCCCGACGAGATGATCGAGCAGGTGCAGGCGGGGCTGTCGCGCAGCGAGTCCGAGGGCCAGCAGCGGATGCGCGCCCTGCACTCCACAGCACGACAGCACGCCGACAGCGCGAAGAAGGCCGCGGACCTCGAGGTCGCGCCCAACCTGTGGGCCGGTGTCGGGCTGGTGCGCGGCGGGGCGGGGACGGCGCTCGTCGGGAGCCACACCGAGATCGCCGACCGCATCGCCGAGTACCACGACCTCGGGATCACCGAGTTCGTCCTCTCGGGCCACCCGCACCTCGAGGAGGCGTACTGGGTCGGCGAGGGCGTGCTGCCCGAGCTCGGGCGCCGGGGCCTGTGGACACACCCCGCCGGCACCCGCGACGCCGCCCCCGCCGCGATCCCCTTTGCGCAGTAGCGCTGGTGAGTGCTTGTCCGTGCCAGGGCACGGACAAGCACTCACAAGGCCGTAGGCCAAAGGTCACGTGGAGAAAGACCCCCTCCTCGTGGCAGTCTGGCGGGCGTGCGCGCGACCGGACTGCTCCTCGTGAGCCGACGCCACGTCGACCTCGTGCGCCTCGCGAGCTCCCTCTGCCGGGCTCACTGAGCGCGAAGCACCGCCACCACATCCCAGCGGGTCCCGCGCGCCACCGCACCGAGGGCGACCTCGTCGTGCCTGCGCGCGCCCGTGCACCACCCCGGAGGAACCCCCACCCATGGCCGCTACCGGCGCCCCGTCGTCCGAGAACGCCACCACCTCGGAGGAGTCGTACGCCGAGACGACGCCGCTGCGTCACCCGGGGGCAGGAGAGGACGCGCCGCCGAAGCCCAAGCCGGCCCGCGCCCGCAAGGGCAAGGCCGAGGGCCAGTGGGCGCTGGGCTACCGCGAGCCGCTGAACAAGAACGAGCAGTCCAAGAAGGACGACCACCCGCTCAACGTGCGGGCGCGCATCGAGAACATCTACGCCCACCGCGGCTTCGACTCGATCGACCCGGCGGACCTGCGCGGACGTTTCCGCTGGATGGGCCTCTACACCCAGCGCGCCGAGGGCTTCCCGGGCACCGCCACCGGCCACGTCGAGGAGGAGGAGCTCGACGCGCCGCACTTCATGCTGCGGGTGCGCGTCGACGGCGGCGGCCTGACCACCGAGCAGCTGCGCGTCATCGGCGAGATCTCCCAGACCTTCGCCCGCGACACCGCCGACGTCACCGACCGCGAGAACATCCAGCTGCACTGGATCCGCGTCGAGGACATGCCGGAGATCTGGCGCCGGCTCGAGGGCGTCGGGCTCTACACCACCGAGGCCTGCGGCGACTGCCCGCGCGTCATCCTCGGCTCGCCGGTGGCGGGCATCAGCGCCGACGAGGTCATCGACGGCACCCCGGCGATCGACGAGATCGTCGAGCGCTTCATCGGCGACCGCTCGCTGGCCAACCTGCCCCGCAAGTTCAAGACCTCGATCTCGGGGCAGCAGGACGTCGCCCACGAGGTCAACGACGTCGCGTTCGTCGGCGTCGTGCACCCCGAGCACGGCCCGGGCTTCGACCTGCACGTCGGCGGCGGGCTCTCGACCAACCCTAAGCTGGCGGTGCGCCTCGGCGCCTGGGTGCCGCTCGAGGAGGTCGCCGACGTCTGGCACGCCGTGGTGCAGGTCTTCCGCGACTACGGCTACCGGCGGCTGCGCACCCGCGCGCGCATCAAGTTCCTCATCGCCGACTGGGGCCCCGAGAAGTTCCGCCAGGTCATGGAGGACGAGTACCTCGGCCGCACGATGATCGACGGGCCGGCGCCGGAGGCCATCGCCGGCACCGTCGACCACATCGGTGTGCACCAGCAGCTCGACGGCAACCACTACGTCGGCGTCGCCCCGCCCGCCGGGCGCACCAGCGGCTCGACGCTCGTCGGCGTCGCGAAGGCCGCCGAGGACGCGGGCTCGTCGCGCGTGCGGCTCACGCCGTACCAGAAGATCCTCGTGCTGGACGTGCCGTCGGACAAGCTCGACGGTCTGACCACCGCCCTCGACCACCTCGGCCTGCCCGCCCGCCCGACGCCGTGGCGCCGCGCGACGATGGCGTGCACGGGCCTGGAGTTCTGCAAGCTCGCCTTCGTCGACACCAAGAACCGCGCCGGCGAGCTCGTCGAGGAGCTCGACCGGCGCCTGGCCGACGTGCAGGACTCGCTCGAGCACCCGGTGTCGATCCACCTCAACGGCTGCCCGAACTCCTGCGCACGGGTGCAGGTCGCCGACATCGGGCTCAAGGGCCAGATCGTCAACGACGCCGACGGCGAGCCGGCCGCCGGCTTCCAGGTGCACCTCGGGGGCGGGCTCGGTCTCGACGCCGGGTTCGGGCGCAAGCTGCGCGGCCACAAGGTGCTCTCCGCCGATCTCGGCGACTACGTCGAGCGGGTCGTGCGCGCCTACGCCGAGGGCCACGAGCCCGGCGAGCGCTTCGCCCAGTGGGTCGTGCGCGCGGACGAGGGACAGCTCGCATGAGGTTGGCCCTCCAGTACTGCCCCTACTGCGGCGAGCAGGACCTGCACCCCCGGGAGGACCCGGAGGGCGCGTGGGAGTGCGCCGACTGCCGCAGCACGTTCGTCGTGACCGCGGTACCGGCGCCGGCGAGAGGATCCGCATGACCACCACCACCACGGACACGCAGCGCAGCGGAGCTGGACCGTCGACAGGGACGCGCGACGACCTGCGGGCCGAGGCCCTCGCCGCGGGCGAGCGCTTCGCCGCCCGCGAGGGTCACGTCGACCACGAGGAGCTCACCCGCGAGATCCTCTCCTGGGCCGCCGAGACCTTCGGCGACGGGCTGATCGTCGCGTCGAACATGCAGGACGCCGTCCTGGTCGCGCTGGGCGCGCAGGCCCGGGCGGGCGTCGACGTGCTGTTCCTCGAGACCGGCTACCACTTCGCCGAGACCCTGGGCACCCGCGACGCGGTCGCGCAGGTCTACGGGGTGCACATCGTGCAGGCCGAGCCCGACGAGCCCGTCGCCGAGCAGGACGAGCTGCGCGGCAAGGACCTGTTCGCCACCGACCCCAACGAGTGCTGCCGGCTGCGCAAGGTGGTGCCGCTGCAGCGCACGCTGGCCCGTTACGACGCCTGGGTCACCGGGGTGCGCCGCGTCGAGGCCCCCACCCGCGCCACGACACCGCTCGTGACGTGGGACGAGCGCCACGGGCTGGTCAAGATCAACCCGATCGCGCACTGGTCGGACGAGCAGATGGAGACCTACATCCGCGAGCACGCGGTGCTGGTCAACCCGCTGGTCGGCGCCGGCTATCCCTCGATCGGCTGCGCGCCCTGCACGGCCAAGCCGGCCCCGGGCGCCGACCCCCGCAGCGGCCGCTGGGCGGGCACCGCCAAGACCGAGTGCGGGCTGCACGGATGAGCGCGCCCACGATCAGCCAGGTCGACCAGCTGGACGCCCTCGAGTCCGAGGCGATCCACGTCATGCGGGAGGTCGCCGGCGAGTTCGACCGCCCGGTGATCCTCTTCTCGGGCGGCAAGGACTCGATGCTGCTGGTGCACCTCGCCCGCAAGGCGTTCTGGCCCGCGCCGATCCCGTTCCCGGTGCTGCACGTCGACACCGGGCACAACTTCGACGAGGTCATCGCGTTCCGGGACGCTGTCGTCGAGCGCTACGGCCTGACGCTCGAGGTCGCCCGTGTCCAGGACTACATCGACGACGGGCGGCTGGAGGAGCGCGCCGACGGCACCCGCAACCCCCTGCAGACCACGCCGCTGCTCGACGCGATCGCCGAGCACCGCCACGACGCGGTCTTCGGTGGCGGGCGCCGCGACGAGGAGCGCGCACGGGCCAAGGAGCGGGTGTTCAGTCTGCGCACGGCGTTCGGGGCGTGGGAGCCCTCGCGCCAGCGCCCCGAGCTCTGGAACCTCTACAACGGCCGCCACAAGCCGGGCGAGCACGTACGCGTGTTCCCGCTGTCGAACTTCACCGAGCTCGACGTGTGGCGCTACATCGCCCGCGAGGGCGTCGAGCTCCCGTCGATCTACTACGCCCACACCCGCGAGGTGTTCGCCCGCGACGGTATGTGGCTGACCAGCGGGCCGTGGGGCGGTCCCCGCCACGGCGAGGAGACGCGGACGATGTCGGTGCGCTACCGCACCGTCGGCGACGGCTCCTGCACCGGCGCGGTGGAGTCCACCGCGGCCACGCTCGACGAGGTGCTCGACGAGGTCCGCGAGAGCCGCCTCACCGAGCGCGGCGCCACGCGCGCCGACGACCGCCTCTCGGAGGCGGCCATGGAGGACCGGAAGCGAGAGGGCTACTTCTGATCATGAGTGACCTGCTGCGCCTCGCCACGGCCGGGTCCGTCGACGACGGGAAGTCCACCCTCGTCGGGCGGCTGCTCTACGACACGAAGTCGGTGCTCGCCGACCAGATGGAGGCCGTCGAGCGCGCCACCGTCGGCGGCGGCGACCCGGACCTCTCGCTGCTGGTCGACGGGCTGCGCTCGGAGCGCGAGCAGGGCATCACGATCGACGTCGCGTACCGCTACTTCGCGACGCCGCAGCGCTCGTTCGTCCTCGCCGACACCCCGGGCCACGTGCAGTACACGCGCAACACCGTCACCGGGGCGTCCACCGCGTCGCTGGCCGTGCTGCTCGTCGACGCCCGCAGCGGCATCGTCGAGCAGACCCGTCGCCACGTCGCGGTGATGGGCCTGCTGCGCGTGCCGCGCCTGGTGCTCGCGGTCAACAAGATGGACCTGGTCGACTTCGACGAGAACACCTACTGGCGCATCGCCAAGGAGTTCTTCGGGCTCACCGAGGCCCTCGGCTACCCCGAGGACGCCGTGGTGGCGATCCCGCTGTCGGCGAAGAAGGGCGACAACGTCGTCCTGTCCTCGGAGAACATGCCCTGGTACGAGGGCCCGACGCTGCTCGAGCACCTCGAATCGGTGCCGGTCGAGGGCGCCGACCACGGCGCCCCGTTCCGCTTCCCGGTGCAGTACGTCGTGCGCCCGCGCACCGACGACCACCCCGACTACCGCGGCTACGCCGGGCTGGTCGCGGCGGGCACGGTGCGCGTCGGCGACGAGATCGCGGTCCTGCCCGACGGCCACCGCACCCGCGTCGAGGGCATCGACACCTTCGACGGCGAGCTCGAGTCCGCGCACGTCGGCCAGAGCGTGGTCCTGCGCCTCGCCGACGACCTCGGGGTCGCCCGCGGCTCGCTGCTCGCCGCGCCCGGCGGGGCCGAGCCGGTGACCGAGTTCGACGCCACGCTGGCCTGGCTGCACGAGAAGCCGCTGCGCCCGGGCGCGCGCCTGCTGCTCAAGCACGGCACGCGCACCGTGCAGGCGATCGTCGCCGCGGTGACCCACCGGCTGGACACCGAGACGCTCTCGGTGGTCGACGAGCCGGGCGAGCTGACGATCAACGACATGGGGCAGGTCTCGCTGACGGTCTCGGAGCCGCTGCCGCTCGACGAGTACGACGAGGTCGCGGCGACGGGGTCGTTCCTGCTCGTCGACCCGCAGGCAGGTGACACGCTCGCCGCCGGTCTGGTCGGGCGGCCGCTCGTGGCCCGGCCGCTGCACAGCCTGGAGACGGACGGGTCGTGACCGTGGAGGGCTGGCGGCTGACCCGGCGTCGCCACGTCGACCTGCGCCGCACCGGGGCGACGGGGTGTCGCGCGGTCACCTGACCGCGACCCCGCCCGACCCCGAGCCGCCCCGGAGCGACCCGTCATGCCGGACGAGACCGACCAGCTGATCCGCACCCACCGCCTCCACCCACCCCACGAGCAGCCCTGCGCCGGCGGCGCCACCATCTGGCTGACCGGTCTGCCCAGTGCCGGCAAGTCGACGATCGCCAACGCCGTGGCTGCCCGCCTGCGCATCGAGCGCTGCGGGGTCGAGGTGCTCGACGGCGACGTCATCCGCGAGAACCTCTCCCGCGGCCTCGGGTACTCCCGCGAGGACCGCGCGGTCAACATCCGCCGCATCGGCTTCGTCGCCGAGATGCTCGCCCGCAACGGCGTGGTCGTGCTGGTGGCGGCCATCGCCCCGCACGCCGACGTCCGCGCGCAGGTGCGGGCCGCGCACGCCGCGAGCGGGACGCCGTTCGTCGAGGTCTACGTGTCCACGCCGGTGGAGGTGGCCGGCGCGCGCGACGTCAAGGGCCTGTACGCCCGGCAGCGCGCCGGCGAGGTCGAGGGCCTGACCGGCGTGGACGACCCGTACGAAGTCCCGGACGCGCCGGACCTGGACATCCCCGGTCACGAGCAGTCGGTGGACGAGTCGGTGGACCTGCTCGTGGACCACCTCTCCCGGCAGGGGCTCACCGAGCAGGCACCGACGACGACGAGGACGGTCCGATGAACGCCACCCTGCTCCCGGTCCCCCACGGCGAGGGGACGGTCGTCGTCCCGCCGCCCGTCGACGCCCTCGGGTACTGGGCGGGCGCGCCGAGCGTGCTCGTCGTCGACGACGTCGTGTACCTCTCCTACCGGCTGCGCCAGCCCGTCGGTGCCGGACGGGGCTACGCGAACGTCGTCGCCCGGTCCATCGACGGCGTGGCGTTCGAGACATTCGCGGTCGTCGAGAAGGACGCGTTCGGGGCGGAGTCGCTCGAGCGGCCCGCGTTGGCGCTCTCGGACGAGGGCCGGTGGCGGCTCTACGTCAGCTGCGCGACGCCGGGCACCAAGCACTGGTGGGTCGACGTGCTCGAGGCCGACACCCCGCAGGGGCTCGCGCTCGCGCCGCGGCGCACGGTGCTGCCCGGCGACGACCTGCACGCCGTGAAGGACCCGGTGGTGCTGCGCGACGCGCGCGGCTGGCACCTGTGGGCGTCGGTGCACCCGCTCGACTACCCGGAGGCGACCGACCGCATGACCACCGAGTACGCGACCAGCCCCGACGGCCTCGACTGGACCTGGCGGGGCACCGCACTCGCGCCGCGCCGGGGGCTGTGGGACGCGCGCGGAGTGCGCATCACCGCCGTCGTGCCGATCGGCGACGAGCTCGTCGCGACCTACGACGGACGCGCGACCGCCGCCGAGAACTGGGAGGAGCGCACCGGCGTCGCGCGCGGTGCCGGCGACGGACGGTTCCGCGCCGTGGGCGACGCGCCGGCCGCCGAGTCGCCGCACGCGGGTCGGGGTCTGCGCTACCTCGCCGTCGCGGACGTCGCGGGTGTGCGGCGCCTGTACTGGGAGGCCACCCGCGCCGACGGCGCGCACGAGCTGCGCACCCAGGTGCTCCTCGAGGCCGGGCTACCGGACGCGGCGTGAGCCTGCCGGACTTCCTGGTCATCGGGGCGCCGAAGACCGGGACCTCCGCGCTGCACCGCGCACTCGCCGGGCACCCGGAGCTCTTCCTGCCGTCGGTCAAGGAGCCGAAGTTCTTCCTCACCGACGGGCCGCCGCCGAGCACGGGCGGCGGACCCGGCGACGTCGCGACCTGGGGCGAGCAGGTCTGGCGCCGCGAGGACTACGAGGCCCTGTTCGACCCCGCGCCGCCCGGGACGCTGCGCGGCGAGGGCACGGTGTTCTACCTCTACGACCGCGACGCCCACCGGCGCATCGCCGACCTGCTGCCCGCCGTGCGGCTGATCGCGGTGCTGCGCGACCCCGTCGAGCGGGCGCACTCGAACTGGTCGCACCTGCGCGAGGCGGGCCTCGAGCCCGAGACCGACTTCCTCGCCGCGTGCCGCGCGGAGGCGGATCGCCGCGGGGCGGGGTGGGCGCACTTCTGGCACTACGTCGACCAGGGCCGATACGGCGAGCAGCTCGACCACCTCACGGGACTGGTCGACCGCGAGCGGATCCTGCTGCTGCGTTACCGCGACCTGCGCGACGACCCCGTCGCCACCGCCGACCGCGTGTGCGGGTTCCTCGGGGTCGCGCCGGGGCGGATCACCGAGGTCCCGCCCCACCACGTCCGCCCCGACGTCCGCGGGCGCTCGGGCGGCGGCCCCTCCCCCGCCGAGCGGGAGGCGCTGCTGCCGGCGTTCGCCGACGACGTCGCCCGCGTCGAGGCCCACACCGGCTGGGACCTCGTCGACTGGCGCCGCTGAGCCGGGCTGCGAGCAGCGAAGGACGCCTCGACCGCGTGGGACGCAACGGAGGCGTCTTCGCCCGCGGCGGGTCAGCTCACCTCGTTCAGCTTCCCGGTCGCGACGTCGAGGACGAAGCCGCGCACCGAGCCCTTGTTCTTCACGAACGGGCTGTCGGTGATGCGCTTGATCGACTCGCGCACGTCGCCCTCGACGTCGGGGAAGGCGTTGGCCGTCCACGACGGGCGCTGCCCGGAGGCCTCCTCGAGGATGCCGGCGAACTGCTCGTCGGTGAACGTGACCATGCCGCAGTCGGTGTGGTGGATCAGCACGATCTCCTCGGTGCCGAGGAGGTGCTGGCTGATCGCCAGCGAGCGGATCGTGTCGTCGGTGACGACGCCGCCGGCGTTGCGGATGACATGCGAGTCGCCCTCGGTGAGCCCGAGCGCGCCGTAGGGGTTCACGCGGGCGTCCATGCAGGCCACGACGGCGGTCTTGCGGGCCGGGGGCAGGGGCAGCTCGCCGGGGAAGTGCGCGACGTAGTTCTCGTTGTTCTTCAGGTACTCGTCGGTGACGGACACACGGGGCTCCAGGGCTGGACCGATCCGGATCGAGGGCACGGGCAGGCCGGCCGCGCGGGCGGGTCAGGACGTGCGAGGCCCCGGGACGCTCACGCGGCCCGTCGACACCACTGATCGAACTCCAGCACGCGCCGGCTCGGCCAGAACGGCTCGAGGGCGCGGGGACTCATGGACCCATCTCACCCCAGGCATCCGTCGCGCCGCAACGACGGTCACACCCCGGTTGCGGCCGGTGGGGGCCGCACCGCACGATCACCGTCGTGGACACCGGGGCGCTCCTGACGCGGCGTCGCCACGTCGACCTCATGCGCCTCGCGCACGCCACCTGTCGCTGACACACGCCGCCCGTCCCCCGCCACCTCTCCGGGAGCCCGTGTGTCCACCCTCCAGACCGGCGCGCCCGCGCGCACCCCGCGCCGGGTCGCGCTCGCCAGCGCCATCGGCACGACCATCGAGTGGTACGACTTCTACCTCTACGCCACCGCCACCGCGCTGGTGTTCAACACGCTGTTCTTCCCCTCCATCAGCCCCACGGCCGGCACGCTCGCCGCGTTCGCCACCTACGCCGCCGGATTCGGCGCCCGCCCGATCGGCGCCGTCGTCGCCGGGCACCTCGGCGACCGGGTCGGACGCCGCACCGTGCTGGTGGGCGCGCTCGTGCTCATGGGCGGCGCGACCACGCTGATCGGCCTCCTGCCCTCCTACGCCACCATCGGCGTCGCGGCGCCGATCCTGCTCGTCGTCCTGCGCATCCTCCAGGGGCTCGCGGTCGGCGGCGAGTGGGCGGGCGCGGCGATCCTGGCCGTCGAGCACGCCCCGCCCCGGCGCCGCGGATTCTTCGGCAGCTTCACCCAGCTCGGCTCGCCGGCCGGGATGCTGCTGGCCACCGGCCTGTTCTTCCTCGTGCGCATGGCCGTCGGCGACCAGGCGTTCCTCGAGGGCTGGTGGCGCCTGCCGTTCCTCGCCAGCGCGCTGCTCGTGGTCGTCGGGCTGGTGATCCGGCTGCGGATCACCGACGCCCCCGAGTTCGTCGCGCTGCGCGAGCAGGGCAAGGTCGCGCGGCTGCCCGTCGTCGAGGTCTTCCGGGCCGCTCCACGGCAGGTCGTGCTCACCACCGGCCTGCGGCTCTCCCAGATCGCCCTGTTCGTCCTCGTCACCACCTACGGGTTGACCTACATCGCCGGCGAGATCGGCCGCGGTTCCAGCGCCGGCCTGCTCGCCGTCGTCATCTCCTCCGCCCTCGGGCTCGCCACCACCCCGCTGTGGGCGATCCTGTCCGACCGCGTCGGGCGCCGGACCCCGTACCTGCTGGGGGCGATCGGCGGCACGCTGACCCTGCTGCTGTTCTTCCTCGCCGTCGGCACGGGGTCGACGGTGCTCGTCGTGCTCGCCGTGGTGCTGGCCATCAACGTCACCCACGACGCCATGTACGGGCCGCAGGCCGCGTGGTTCGCCGAGCTGTTCTCCACGCGGCTG
Organism: Actinomycetospora sp.; assembly: GCA_029266415.1. Taxonomy (GTDB): domain Bacteria; phylum Actinomycetota; class Actinomycetes; order Mycobacteriales; family Pseudonocardiaceae; genus Actinomycetospora. The sequence goes on from JAQSWW010000084.1 coordinate 15,359, forward strand.
CGCTACAGCGGCGCGTCGCTGGGCTACGGCATCGGCTCGGTGATCGCCGGCGGCTTCGCGCCGTTGGTGGCCGCCGCGGTCGTCGGCGCGACGGGGTCGTTCTGGCCCGTGGTCGCGATCTTCGCCGGCGTGTCGGTGCTGACGATCCTCGCCGCGGCCCTCGCCCGCGAGACCGCCTTCGACGAGTTGGGATAGTCCGCCCCGTGCCGCCCGAGAAGCCGCCCGAGAAGCGCCGCATCCACCTCAACGCCTTCGCCATGAACTGCGCCGGCCACCAGTCGGCCGGGCTCTGGCGCCATCCCGACGACCGGAGCCACCGCTACACCGACCTCGAGCACTGGATCGGCCTGGCCCGGACCCTGGAGGACGCGGGGTTCGACGCCCTGTTCCTCGCCGACGTCCTCGGGGTCTACGACGTGTACGGCGGCTCGCGGGACGCCGCCGTGCGCGCCGGCGCGCAGGTGCCCCTCGGCGACCCGATGCTGCTCGTGCCGGCCCTGGCCGCGTCGACCTCGCGGCTGGGATTCGGGGTCACGGTGTCGGTGAGCTACGAGCACCCCTACGCGCTGGCGCGGCGGCTCACCACGCTCGACCACCTGACGACGGGCCGCGTGGCCTGGAATGTCGTCACCGGCTACCTGGCCAGTGCGGCGGCGAACCTCGGGCTCGGCGAGCAGCTGGCCCACGACGAGCGCTACGCGATGGCCGAGGAGTACCTCGAGGTCTGCTACCGGCTGTGGGAGGAGTCGTGGGAGGAGGACGCCGTGGTCCGCGACGCCGAGCGCGGCGTCTACACCGACCCGGCGAAGGTGCACGACATCGCCCACCACGGCACCTGGTTCGACGTGCCCGGCCCGTTCCTCTGCGAGCCCTCGCCGCAGCGCACCCCGGTGATCTTCCAGGCGGGCGCGTCGTCGCGCGGTCAGGCCTTCGCCGGGCGCCACGCCGAGGCCGTGTTCGTCTCGGGGCCGAGCACCGCGGTCGTCGCGAAGTCGGTGACCGGCATCCGGGCCGCGGTCGCCGAGGCCGGCCGCGACCCCGAGTCGGTGACGATCTTCGTGCAGCTCGCGCCCGTGGTCGCGCCGACGTCGCAGGAGGCGCGCGAGCTCTACGACTCCTACCTCGCCGTCGCCTCCCGCGAGGGCGCGATGGCGCTGTTCGGCGGCTGGACCGGCCTCGACCTCGCCGACGTCCCGCCCGACCAGCCACTGCG
>JAQSWW010000085.1 GCA_029266415.1 Actinomycetospora sp.
CGCCCCGCGAGCGCCCGCCCGCCACGGCGCCGGAGGCCACCGGCTGGGCCGCCTACCCGCGCGGCCCGGCGCTGCTCGAGGCCCTGGCCGCGGGCCGGGGCGCGCACGCCGTCTGGCAGGCCCTGCCCGGCGAGGACTGGCCCGCCCGCCTCGCCGAGGCCGCCGCGACGACGGCCGCCGCCGGCCGGGGCGCGGTGCTCGTGGTGCCGGACCGGCGCGACCTCGACCGCGTCCAGGCCGCGTGCGCGGCGATCGCGGGCGCGGACGCCGTCGTCGCGCTGGCCGCCGACCTCGGGCCCGCCGAGCGCTACCGCCGCTGGCTCGCGGTGGCCCGCGGGCACGTGCGCATCGTCGTCGGCACCCGCGCCGCCGCCTTCGCCCCGGTGGTCGAGCCCGGGCTCGTCGCGGTGTGGGACGACGGTGACGACTCCCACGCCGAGCCCCGCGCGCCCTACCCCCACGCCCGCGACGTCGCCGTGACCCGCGCCCACCGCGACGGCGCGGCCCTGCTCGTGGCCGGCTTCGCCCGCACCGCCGAGGCGGCGCTGCTCGTCGCCAGCGGGTGGGCGCACGACGTCGTCGCCGACCGCGCGACGGTCCGCGAGCGCGGGCCCCGCGTCACCGCGATCGGCGAGGACGACCGCCAGCTCCTCCGCGACCCCGCCGCCCGGGCGGCGCGCATGCCCTCGGTGGCCTTCGAGGCCGCGCGCGCCGCGCTCGGCGCCGGCGCCCCGGTGCTCGTGCAGGTCCCGCGCCGCGGCTACCTGCCCGCCGTCGCGTGCGCCCGCTGCCGCGAGCCCGCCCGCTGCCGGCGCTGCGCGGGCCCGCTGGCCCTGCGCGCGACCGGGCACGACGCGCTCCCCACCTGCCGCTGGTGCGGGCACCCCGACGCCGCCTACCGCTGCGCGGCGTGCGGGTCGCCGCACCTGCGCGCGCTGGCGGTCGGCTCGGAGCGCACCGCCGAGGAGCTGGGCCGGGCGTTCCCGCAGACGGTCGTGCGCAGCTCGGGCGGCGGCGCGGCGGTGCTCGACACCGTGCCCGCCGGCCCGGCCCTGGTCGTCGCGACGCCCGGCGCCGAGCCGGTGGCCGAGGACGGCTACGGCGCCGCGCTGCTGCTCGACGGGGCGGTGCTGCTCGCCCGGCCCGAGCTGCGGGCGGGGGAGGAGACGCTGCGCCGCTGGTTCGGCGCCGCCGCCCTGGTGCGCCCGGCGTCGGCGGGCGGGCGGGTGGTGGTGGTCGCCGAGTCGTCGACGGCGGCGGTCCAGGCCCTCGTGCGCTGGGATCCGGCCGGCCACGCCGCCACGGAGCTCGCCGGCCGCGAGGAGCTCGCGCTGCCCCCGGCCGTGCGCATGGCCGCGCTCGACGGCCCGCCCGCCGCCGTGGCCGACCTGCTGGCGGCCCTCCCGGACACCGTCGAGGTGCTCGGTCCGGTCGAGCTGCCGCCGGGCACCCGCCTGCCCGGTGGGAGACGCAGCGCAGCGGAGCTCGACCCGGCCAGCACCGCCGACGAGCGCACCGAGGGCGCGGAGCGGTGCCTGGCCCGGGTGCCGCGCAGCGAGGGCCGCGCGCTGGCCCGCGAGCTGCACGCCGCGCAGGCCGTGCGCTCGGCCCGCAAGGAGCGCGAACCGGTGCGCGTCCTGCTCGATCCCCTCGACCCGCTGTAGACACGCCGCGTCCCTCCTGCCATGGTTGTCAACCGGAAGGTTGAACACGAGGAGGTAGACATGACCGAGACCCCCGCCGACCGCCACCGCACGGTGACGGCGGTCTTCTCGGAGCGGGTGCGCGGCACCACCGACTGGGACGTTCCCGCCCCGGTCCCGGAGTGGAGCGCGCGCGACGTCGTGCGGCACCTGACGTCGTGGTTCCCGGGCTTCCTGTCCGCGTCCGGGGTGGAGTTGCCCGCCGGGCCGTCGGTCGACGACGACCCCGTCGCCGCGTGGGAGCACCAGACCGCCGCGGTGCAGGCGCTGCTCGACGATCCCGAGCGCGCCGGGGCCACGATCGCCAACCCGCACCTCGGCGAGATGACCGTCGCCGACGCGACCGACAGGATCTACACGGCCGACGTCTTCATGCACACCTGGGACCTCGCCCGCGCCACCGGCCAGGACGACCGCCTCGACCCCGGGTTCAGCGCCGCGCTCGTCGGGGGCATGGAGCAGATGGAGGACGTCATCCGGTCCTCGGGCCAGTACGGCGCGCGGGTGCCGGTGCCCGACGACGCCGACGCCCAGACCCGCCTGCTCGGGTTCATCGGTCGCGACCCCGACTGGAAGCCCGCCTAGACTGGACGGTCGAAGCATCCTGGGGGTCGAGCTCCCCTATCGGCGTGCTCCCTCTGATGCTTCGTCTCCCGTCGAGAGAGGACCGATGACCGTCCAGCCGTTGCGCCTGTTCGGCGACCCCGTCCTGCGGACGAAGGCCGAGCCCGTGGTCGACTTCGACCGCGAGCTGGCCACCCTCGTCGCCGATCTGCACGAGACCATGCGCGACCAGGGCGGTGCCGGGCTCGCCGCGCCCCAGATCGGCGTCGGGCTGCGGGTGTTCGTGTTCCGCGCCGACGGGGTCGAGGGCCACATGGTCAACCCGACGTGGAACGCCGTCGACGGCACCGAGCAGTTCGGCCCGGAGGGCTGCCTGTCCATCCCGGGTCTGCGCTTCGACTGCCGCCGCTTCGAGCACGTCGTCGCCACGGGGTGGGACCTGCACGGCGAGCCGCAGACGGTCGAGGGCACGGCGCTGGTGGCCCGGGCCATCCAGCACGAGACCGACCACCTCGACGGCGTGCTGTTCCTCGACAAGCTCGACACCGAGACCCGGCGCGAGGCGATGAAGGCCATCCGCGCGGCGCCGTGGTTCGACCCGGCCGCCCCCCCGACGGTGAAGCAGAGCCCGCACCCGCTGTTCGGGCGGGCGCTGTAGACGTGCGCGTCGTCTTCGCGGGCACCCCCGAGCCCGCCCTGCCGTCCCTGCGGCGCCTGCTCGCGAGCGAGCGGCACGAGGTGGTCGCCGTCGTCACCCGCCCGGACGCCCCGGTCGGGCGGTCGAAGCGCCCGCAGCGCAGCCCCGTCGGCGCGGCCGCCGACGCGGCCGGGGTCCCCGTGCTCACGCCGGTCAAGGCCTCGGAGCCGGCCTTCCTCGACGCGCTGCGCGAGCTCGCGCCCGACTGCTGCCCGGTGGTCGCGTACGGCGACCTGCTGCGCCGCGAGGCCCTCGAGGTCCCGGTGCACGGGTGGGTCAACCTGCACTTCTCGCTGCTGCCCGCCTGGCGCGGGGCCGCGCCGGTGCAGGCCGCGATCCGCGCGGGCGACGAGGTGACCGGCGCCAGCACCTTCGCGCTGGAGGCGGGCATGGACACCGGGCCGGTGTACGGCACGGTCACCGAGGAGATCGGCCGCCACGACACCGCCGGGACGTTGCTCGAGCGTCTGGCGACCTCGGGCGCGGCGCTGCTCGAGCGCACCCTGGACGGCATCGAGGACGGCGAGCTCGTCCCGGTCGCCCAGCCCGCCGACGGCGTCTCGTACGCCCCGAAGGTCACCGTCGACGACGCACGCGTCACGTGGACCCACCCGGCGCCCGCGGTCGACCGGGCCGTCCGGTCGGTGACGCCCGCGCCCGGCGCCTGGACGACGTTCCGCGACGCCCGCCTCAAGATCGGGCCGGTGCTGACCACCGGCGAGCCGGACCTCGACCCGGGCACGATCCGCGTCGAGCGCACCCGGGTGCTGGTGGGTACGGCCACCGCCACCGTCGCCCTCGGCGAGGTCCAGCCCGGCGGCAAGAAGCCGATGCCGGCCGTCGACTGGGCCCGCGGGGTCCGCCCGGAGCCGGGGGAGCGGTTCGCGTGATCGGGACGAGCGAAGCGACGGGGAACGCATGACCGACAGCTCCGTCCCGCCCGGGGGACACCGCTCCGGGCGCGGACCGCGCCGGCGACCCGACGACCGCCGCCGCTCCGGCCCGCCCCGCGGACGCCAGGGTCCCGACCGCCCGCCGTCGGGCGACCCCGCCCGCGAGGCCGCTCTCGACGTGCTGCGCGCGGTCCGCGAGGACGACGCGTACGCCAACCTCGTGCTGCCCGGCCTGCTGCGCGAGCGCCGGATCTCCGGGCGCGACGCGGCCCTGGCCACCGACCTCGCCTACGGCGCCTGCCGTGCCCAGGGGCTGCTCGACACGGTGCTCGCCGCCTGCTGCGACCGCCCGCTCGACGACCTCGACGGGGTCGTGCTCGACGTCCTGCGCCTCGGGGCCCAGCAGCTGCTGCGCACGCGCATCCCCCCGCACGCCGCGGTCGGCGCGGCCGTCGAGCTGGTCCGGGCCCGGGCGGGCTCGCGGCCGACGGGGTTCGTCAACGCGGTGCTGCGCCGGGTCGCCGAGCGCGACGAGGACGCCTGGGTCGAGCGTCTCGCGCCACCGGACGAGCTCGGCCGGCTCGCCCTCGCGCACGCCCACCCGCGCTGGATCGCGGAGGTGTTCGCCCGGGCCCTGGGCCCCGACCACTCCGACGAGGAGCTGGCCGCCGCCCTCGCCGCCGACGACGCCCGCCCCGCCGTGCACCTCGCCGCGCGGCCCGGGGAGATCTCCGCCGACGAGCTCGCCGCGATCACCGGCGGCGACCCGTCGCCCTACTCGCCCTACGGTGTGCTGCTCACCGAGGGCGGCGACCCGGGCCGGTTGCCGCCCGTGCGCGAGGGCCTGGCCGTCGTGCAGGACGAGGGCAGCCAGCTCGTGGCGCTGGTCGCGGCACGGGCGCCGGTCGAGGGCCGGGACGACCGCTGGCTCGACCTGTGCGCCGGCCCCGGCGGCAAGGCGGTGATGCTCGGGGCGCTGGGGGCGATCGAGGGCGCGACCCTCGACGCGGTCGACCGCGCCCCGCACCGCTCCGGGCTCGTCGCGACGGCGACCGAGGGCCTCCCCGTCCGCGTGCACACCGGCGACGCCCGCGAGGTCGTCCTGCCCGAGGAGGCGTACGACCGGGTGCTCGTCGACGCGCCCTGCACCGGGCTCGGCGCCCTGCGCCGCCGCCCCGAGGCCCGCTGGCGCCGCGACGCCGCCGACGTCGAGCAACTCGCCGAGCTGCAGCGTTCGTTGCTGCGCGCCGGCCTCGAGCGCGCCCGGCCGGGCGGCGTCGTCACCTACGCGACCTGCTCGCCACACCCCGACGAGACCACGGCGGTCGTCGCCGCCGTCGCCGCGGAGACCGGGGCCGAGGTGCTCGACACCGTCGCCCTGCTCCCGGAGGTGCCGGACACGGCCGCCCACGACGGTCCCGGCGTGCAGCTGTGGCCGCACCGGCACGGCACCGACGCCATGTACGCGGCGGTGCTGCGCAAGGCCTGACGGGCACCGGCGTGGGGACCACTACCCTCGCGCACGTGGCGCGTGCCCCGATGATCGCTCCGAGCATCCTGTCCGCCGATTTCGCGCGCCTGGCCGAGGAGGCCGACGCCGTCCCCGGCGCCGACTGGCTGCACGTCGACGTCATGGACGGGCACTTCGTCCCGAACCTCACCCTCGGGCTGCCGGTGGTCCAGGCGCTGGAGCGGGCCACGTCCATCCCGCTCGACTGCCACCTCATGATCGACGACCCGGACCGCTGGGCGCCGGGCTACGCCGAGGCCGGTTCCCGCAACGTCACGGTGCACGCCGAGGCCGCGCACGACCCGCGCGGCTGCGCCCGCGACATCCGCGCGGCGGGGGCGCTGGCCGGGCTCTCGATCAAGCCGGGCACCCCGCTGGACGACTGGGTCGAGGTCCTGCGCGACTTCGACACACTGCTGGTGATGAGCGTCGAGCCCGGCTTCGGCGGGCAGAGCTTCATGCCCGAGGTGCTGGACAAGGTCCGCACCGCGCGCCGGTTGGTGGACACCGGCCACCTGCACGTCCTCGTCGAGATCGACGGTGGCATCAGCGCCGACACCATCGAGGCGGCCGCCGAGGCGGGCGTCGACTGCTTCGTGGCCGGCTCCGCGGTCTACGGCGCCGACGACCCCGCGCGGGCCGTGGCCGCCCTGCGCGACCAGGCCGCGGCACGGTCGGCGCACCTCCGGCCGGGGTGAGGGGGACGTGAGAGCGGTGTCACCGCGGTGGTGATGCCGGGCGACGGCGTCGTGAGGATGATGGCGGGCGGACCCGGTGCTGCAGATGGAGCTGCCGGGAGGACGAGAGGATCGCGGTGTTCACGGGGATCGTCGAGGAGACCGGCGAGATCGTCGACGTCGTCGCGCAGGAGGACGCCGCGCGGCTCCGTGTGCGCGGGCCGCTGGTCACCTCCGATGCGCGCCCCGGCGACTCGATCGCGGTCAACGGCGTCTGCCTCACGGTGGTCGACCCCGCCGACGGCGTGTTCGGCGTCGACGTGATGGGCGAGACCCTGCGCCGCTCGAGCCTCGCCGGCGCGACCGCGGGCACACGGGTCAACCTCGAACGGGCCGTCGCCGCCGGAGCCCGCCTCGGCGGGCACATCGTGCAGGGCCACGTCGACGGCACCGGCACGGTCGTGGAGCGCACCGAGCACGAGGAGTGGACGACGATGCGCTTCCGGGTCGGGTACGGGTTGACCCGTTACGTCGTGGAGAAGGGCTCGATCGCCGTCGACGGCGTGAGCCTCACCGTCACCGAGGTCGACGACGAGTCGTTCGCCGTCGGGCTCATCCCGACCACCCTGCGCGAGACGACGCTGGGGGAGCGGGAGGTCGGGTCCACGGTGAACCTCGAGGTGGACGTGGTCGCCAAGTACGTGGAACGGCTCATGGGTGCACACGCCGGGTCGGGGAAGTAGGGGACGTGGACGGGTTCGAGCACATCGAGCGGGCGATCGCGGAGATCCAGGCCGGCAAGGCCGTCGTCGTCGTCGACGACGAGGACCGGGAGAACGAGGGCGACCTCGTCTTCGCCGCCGAGTGCGCCACGCCGGAGCTCGTGTCGTTCATGGTGCGCTACACCTCGGGGTACATCTGCGTCCCGCTCACCGGCGAGGCCTGTGACCGGCTCGACCTGCCGCCCGCGCACTCGATCAACCAGGACCGTCACGGCACCGCCTACACCGTGTCGGTGGACGCCCGCGAGGGCATCGGCACCGGCATCTCGGGCACCGACCGCGCCCACACCATCCGGGTGCTGGCCGACCCGACGTCCGCGGCCACCGACCTCGCGCGCCCCGGCCACGTGGTGCCGCTGCGGGCCCGCGACGGCGGCGTGCTGCGCCGGCCCGGGCACACCGAGGCCGCGGTGGACCTCGCCCGCCTCGCCGGGATGCAGCCGGCCGGCGCGATCTGCGAGATCGTGTCGCAGAAGGACGACGGCGACATGGCGCGCTTCGACGAGCTGCAGGTCTTCGCCGACGAGCACGAGCTCTCGCTCATCACCATCAAGGACCTCATCGCGTACCGGCGGCGCTCGGAGAAGCAGGTCGTCCAGGTCGCGCACGCCAACATCCCCACCGACCACGGCACGTTCGTCGCCTACGGCTACGACTCGCTGCTCGACGGCATCGAGCACGTCGCGCTGGTGCACGGCGAGATCGGCGACGGCGAGGACGTGCTGGTGCGCGTGCACTCCGAGTGCCTCACCGGCGACGTCCTGCGCTCCCGGCGCTGCGACTGCGGCCCGCAGCTCGACGCCGCGATGGCCGCCGTCGTCGCCGAGGGCCGCGGGGTCGTGCTCTACGTGCGCGGCCACGAGGGCCGGGGGATCGGGCTGATCCACAAGCTGCAGGCCTACCAGCTGCAGGACGCCGGCGCGGACACCGTCGACGCCAACCTCGCGCTCGGCATGCCCGCCGACGCCCGCGACTACGGCACCGGCGCCCAGATCCTCGCCGACCTCGGCATCAGGTCGATGCGCCTGCTCACCAACAACCCCGAGAAGCGCGCGGGGCTCGAGGGCTACGGCCTGCAGATCCTCGGCCGCGTGGCGCTGCCGTCGCGCGCGACGCCCGAGAACCTGCGCTACCTGCGCACCAAGCGCGACCGCATGGGCCACGACCTCGAGGGCCTCGACACCGAGGAGGACGCCGTGGTCGCGCAGCCCGACCCGGCCGTCGGCGGGACGCGCGGATGAGCGGCGAGGGCCGCCCGGAGCCGGCGGTCCCCGACGCGACGGGGCTGCGCCTGGGCGTCGCCGTGACGCGCTGGAACGCCGCGATCACCGACGTGCTGCTCGAGCGGGCGCTCGACGCGGCCGCGAAGGCGGGCGTCGGTGCAGCGACCGTCGTGCGCGTCGCCGGGGCCATGGAGCTGCCGGTGGCGTGCCAGGGCCTTGCGGAGGGCCACGACGCCGTCGTGGGGCTGGGCGTCGTCATCCGCGGCGGGACCCCGCACTTCGAGTACGTCTGCGACGCGGTGACCGCCGGCCTGCTGCGCGTGGGCCTCGACGCCCGCACGCCGGTGGGCAACGGCGTGCTCACCGTCAACGAGGAACAGCAGGCGTGGGACCGCGCGGGCACCCCGACCTCGGCCGAGGACAAGGGCTTCGAGGCGACGGTGGCGGCGCTGGACGCGGCGCTGGTGCTGCGCGGGCTGACGGGCGGGAGGGCCTCGTCGTGACCGCGCCGCAGGAGACCGTCGACCTCGGCGAGATCGAGCTCGAGGTCCGCCCGAAGCGCATCCGCTGGGTGGCCTGGGCGCTCGCCCTGTTCCTGTTCGCGTTCTTCGGCGCCGGCGCCCTGCTGGTGTCCGTCGAGTCGTCGGGCTTCAACTTCCGCTTCGCCGACCAGGTCGCGATGGTGGTGCTCGGCGCGATCCTCGCCGGGTGCGCGCTGCTGTTCACCCGCCCGCGGCTGCGGGCCGGGCCCGGCGGCGTGGAGGTCCGCGCGACCATCCTCACCCGGCGACTGCCGTGGTCGGAGATCGTGGCGGTGAGCTTCCCCGACGGCGTGCAGTTCGCCCGCCTCGACCTGCCCGACGACGAGTACCTCACGATCGGTGCCCTGCAGGCCGTCGACCGGGGGCACGCGGCGCGCGGGGTGAGCGCGCTGCGCCGCCTGCACGCGCGGTACCACCCGGGCTGATGGGCGCCTACGACCGGCTCTTCCGCCACGTCGCCACGCGGGTGCCCGCCGAGCTGACCCACCGGGTCGGGGTCACCGCGCTGCGGGCCGCCACGCCCCTGCTGCCCGAGCGGTCCCTCGGCACGCCCGTCGAGGCCATGGGCCTGCGCTTCGCGAACCCGCTCGGCGTCGCCGCCGGCTACGACAAGGACGCCGAGGGCGTGCGCGCGCTGGCCCGGCTGGGCTTCGGGGCGGTCGAGGTCGGCACCGTGACCGCGCGCCCGCAGCCCGGCAACCCGCGCCCGCGGCTGTTCCGGCTGCCCGCCGACCGCGCGCTGGTCAACCGCATGGGCTTCAACAACGCCGGCGCCGACGTCGTCGCCGCCCGGCTCGCCGACCTGCGCGTCCGGGGTGCGGGCACGGTCGTCGGGGTCAACATCGGCAGGTCGAGGACCGCGGCCGACGCCGTCGCCGACTACCGCTACTCCGCCCGCGTCCTCGGCCCGTACGCCGACTACGTCGTGGTCAACGTCAGCTCGCCCAACACCCCGGGCCTGCGCGACCTGCAGGGCGTCGACGCGCTGGAGCCGCTGCTCGCCGCGGTGCGCGAGGAGGTCGGCGCGACGCCGCTGCTGGTCAAGATCACCGCGGACCTCGACGACGACGGCATCGACGCCGTGGCCGACCTGGCCGTGGCGCAGGGCCTCGACGGGATCGTCGCCACCAACACCACCGTCGCCCGCGAGGGCCTCGCCTCGCCCGACGACGTCGTCGCCGCGGCCGGCTCCGGCGGGCTCTCGGGCGCCCCGCTCGTGGGGCCGGCGCGGGCGGTGCTCGCGCGGCTGCGGGACCGGGTGGGCGAGCGGCTGACCCTCGTCTCGGTCGGTGGCGTCGACTCCGGCGCCGAGGCCCGGGCGCGCCTGGACGCCGGCGCGACGCTGGTGCAGGCCTACACCGGTTTCGTCTACGGCGGGCCGGCGTGGCCCCGCCGCGTCGTCGAGGAGCTCCCGTGACCGCACCGGCCCGTCGCCCCCAGGTCGTGCTGTTCGACCTCTTCGAGACCTGCCTGCAGCTCGAGGGCCTGCGCCCGCGGTTCGAGGCCCTGGGCCGCCCGGGCCACGAGCTGGAGCTGTTCTTCGCGCGCCTGCTGCACCAGGGCATGGCGATGACGCTCGCCGGCGAGGCCCCGCCCTTCGCGACCGTCGCCACGGACATGCTGCGGCGCACCAGCGGGCGCGACCTCACCGACGACCAGGTCGCCTCGGTGCTCGAGGGCTTCCGGGAGCTGCCCGTGCACCCCGACGTCGCGCCCGCCCTGCGCCGCCTGCGCGCGGCCGGTGTCCCCGCCTACGGGTTCACCCACGGCTCCGCGGAGGTGGCGAGCGCGGCCCTGGCGGGCGGCGGGGTCCGCGACCTGTTCGACGACGTGATGTCGTGCGCGGAGCTCAAGATGTTCAAGCCGCCGGCGCGGGTCTACCACTGGGCGTGCGAGCGGATCGCGACCCCGCCCGCGCGCACCGCGCTGGTCGCCGTCCACTCGTGGGACGTCCACGGCGCGATCCACGCGGGCCTGGTCGGCGCGTACTGCGAGCGCCTCGAGGGCCGGATCCCCGACGCCGTCGCCCGCCCCCACGTCAGCGCGCCCACCCTCGACGACGTCGTCGAGGGCCTCCTCGCCCTCCCCGAGGAGCCCTCGCCCTGACCCCACGTGAGCGGAATTCGCGGCCATGACCGCGAATATCGCTCACAGGGGGCCTCACCCGGCGGTGACGGGGGCGGCGGGCAGACTGGCGCCCGACCACGATCACGCACCAGATCACGGAGGTGTCGGTGCCCACCACCACCGGACCCAGCCGGCGCACGGTCCTCTGCGGGCTCGCCGCCGCCCTGGCGGCCCCGGGCGCGCTCGCGGCGTGCTCGTCGGCCGGCGAGTTCCAGCCGGGGACGCCGACCACCACGCCGGCGCCCGCCCCCGGCGGCGGCAGCGGCGTCCCGCTCGCGCAGGTCCCGGTGGGCGGCGGCACGATCGTCACGTTCGGCGAGCGCCCGGTCCTCGTCGTCCAGCCCACGGCCGGCGCGGTCAAGGCGTTCGACGCCTCGTGCCCGCACCGGGGCACACCGGTCGACCCGCCCCAGGGCGGCGTCATCACCTGCCCCAACCACTTCAGCCAGTTCGACGCCGCCACCGGCGCGGTGCGCAAGGGCCCCGCCGACACCGGGCTCACCGAGGTCCCCGCGCGCGTCGTCGACGGCGTGGTGCAGGTGACCTGAGCAGCGTGCTCGCCCTGCACGCCCTGTGGTCGCCGGGTCGCGGCGTCTGCCTCTGGGCCGAGGATCCGGAGCTGCCGGTGCGCAGCACCAGCCGCGCGCGCCGCGGTGCGCGCCCGCACCCGTTCGCGGTGCCCGCCGACCGGCTCGCGGCCGCGTGGGACTCGCCGACGGCGACGGCGGGCGTCGCGGTGCTCGCCCTGCCCTCGGACGCCGACGCGCCGCGCGACTCCGACGCCCTGGTCCGCGACGAGCACGGGCCCGCCGACGGCGCCCCGGTCCTCGCCGACTGGAGCGTCCCCGTCCTCGAGCTCGCCCCCGGCGCGGCCCCGCCCGCCCCGCCGCCGGGCACACCCGTGAGCGCGTCGGTCAGCGCGTCGGTCAGCGCGTCGGTCAGCGCGTCGGTCCACGCCCTGCGCGCCGTCGACGCGCTGGCCGCCGACCTCGTCACCCGCGGGCGCGTCCTGCCGGCCCCGGACGAGGCGGGAGACGCAGCGGAGCGGAGCTCGACCCGTGGACACGGCCTCGTCTGGCGCCCCGTGCTCCAGGGCCCCGACCTCGTCGCCGCCGACACGCTGGCCGCCGCGCTGCCGCCCGTGTGCCGCTGCGAGCGCGTCCCGGGCGAGGACACCCCGAGTGCCGCCGAGGTCGTCGAGGCCGTGCTGGCCGCCGCGGTCGACGCCCACGCCCGGGCCCGCCTCACCGGCGCGCCGGAGCTCGCGGGCGCCCCGGCCTGGGTGCACGCGCTGACCCACGAGCCCGTCCTCGACCCGGCGCCCCCGCCCGCCGCGCTCGTCGCCGGCCTGCGCCGCTGGGCCGTCGTCGGCGCCCCGCACGCCGGCCCGGCGCGGGCGTCGTTCCGGCTCGACGAGGTGGTCGTCGACGACATGCTGCACGCCCTCGACGACCCCGAGCCGGTGTTCCGGCTGACGTTCGCCCTGCAGTCGGCCCAGGACCCCAGCCTCACCGTCGACGCCGAGACCGTGTGGCGCGACCCCACGGCCCTGCGCCGCTGGCTCGACGACCCCGCCGAGCTCCTGCTCGGCGAGCTCGGGCGCGCCGCCCGCGTCTACCCCGAGATCGCCGAGGCCCTGCGCGTCCCGCGCCCGTCGGGCATGGACCTCGACCTCGCCGGCGCGCACCACTTCCTCGCCCACGTCGCCGCCGACCTCGACCGCGCCGGCTTCGGCGTCCTGCTGCCCGCGGGCTGGCGCGCCGGCCCCGCCCGCCTCGGGCTCGCCGGCGCGGGCCACGCCGAGGGCCCCGAGGGCGTCGTCCAGACCGGTGCCCACCTGCGCAAGGACGACCTCGTCGACTTCGCCTGGCGCCTGGTCGTCGACGGCGAGACGCTCTCCGACGACGAGATGGACGCCCTCGTGCGCGCCAAGGCACCGCTGGTCCGCCTGCGCGGGCGTTGGGTGGCCGTCGACCCCGAGCGGCTGCGCGACGGCCTCGCGTTCCTCGCCGAGCGGCGCGATCGGCCGAACGTGGGCGACGTCCTGCACCTCGCGACCACCCACCCCGACGACGTGCCCGCGCCGCTGCCGGTGGAGTCGCTGCGCCTCGACGGCCCGCTGGGCGACCTCCTCGCCGGCGGGGCCGTCCTCGAGCCCCTCGACACCCCGCCCGGCGTCCACGCCGTGCTGCGCCCCTACCAGCGGCGCGGCCTGTCGTGGCTCGCCTTCCTCGCCCGCCTCGGGCTGGGCGGGGTGCTCGCCGACGACATGGGGCTGGGCAAGACGCTGCAGGTCCTGGCGCTGGAGGCCCACGAGCGCCGTGACGACGGGCTCGGCCCGACCCTGCTCGTCTGCCCCACCTCGGTGGTCTCCACGTGGCGCCGCGAGGCCGAGCGCTTCGTCCCCGGCCTGCTCGTCGCGGTCCACCACGGCGCCGGGCGCACCGACCCGGCCGAGGCCGCGGCCGGCGCCGACCTCGTCGTCACCTCGTACGGCACCCTCGTGCGCGACAGCGACGCGCTGAGCCGGCTCGCCTGGCACCGCGTCGTGCTCGACGAGGCCCAGATGGTCAAGAACAACCGCTCGCGGGGCGCGAAGGCCGTCCGCCGCCTCGACGCCGGACAACGCCTCGCGCTCACCGGGACGCCGGTGGAGAACCGGCTCGCCGAGCTCTGGTCGATCATGGACGCGGTCAACCCGGGCCTGCTCGGCACCGCGTCGGCCTTCCGCGAGCGCTACGCCGTCCCCGTCGAGCGCCACGGCCGCACCGACGTCGCCGAGGACCTGCGCCGGCGGACCCGCCCGTTCCTGCTGCGCCGGCTCAAGACCGATCCGACGGTGGTCGACGACCTCCCCGAGAAGATCGAGACGGTCGAGCGCTGCGGGCTGACCACCGAGCAGGCCTCGCTCTACCGGGTCGTCGTCGACCAGGTGCTCGAGAAGATCGACGACGTCCAGCCGGGCATCGAGCGCCGCGGGCGGGTGCTGGCGGCGATGACCAAGCTCAAGCAGGTCTGCGACCACCCCGCCCTGCTGCTGCACGACGGCTCCCCGATGGGCCGGCGCTCGGGCAAGATCGCGCGGTTGGAGGAGATCCTCGCCGAGGTCCTCGCGGCGGGGGACCGGGCGCTGCTGTTCACGCAGTTCGCAGCGTTCGGCGACATGCTCGCCCCGCACCTCGCCGCCCGTTTCGACACCGAGGTCGCGTGGCTGCACGGCGGGGTGTCCCGGCGCGCCCGCGACACGATGGTCGAGCGGTTCCAGAGCGGTGACGGGCCCTCGCTGTTCCTGCTCTCCCTGCGCGCCGGCGGCACCGGGATCACTCTGACCGCCGCCCAGCACGTCGTGCACCTCGACCGCTGGTGGAACCCGGCCGTCGAGGACCAGGCCACCGACCGCGCCTTCCGCATCGGGCAGAAGCGCACGGTCGGGGTCCGCAAGCTCGTCTGCGCGGGCACGATGGAGGAGCGCATCCACGACCTGATCGCGGGCAAGCGGGCGCTGGCCGACCTCGCGGTGCGCGACGGGGAGGACTGGCTGGGCGACCTGTCCACCGACGAGCTCGCGAAGGTGCTCAGCCTGGACGCGGAGCCCGACGAGCCCGACCCGGGGGAGGACGACGACGATGGTGCGTGAGACGCGCTCGGGCCCGCGGTTCTCGGAGCGGTTCCCCGAGAGCTACACCGGGTACGGCAAGCGCAAGCCCGTCGAGGACGGCATCGTCGCCCGCAGCCGGCGCGGCGCCATCGGCGAGTCGTGGTGGTCGGGCCGCTTCCTCGCCGTGCTCACCGCCCTGGGGGTCGGCGGGCGCCTCGACCGCGGCAAGACCTACGCCCGCGCCGGGCAGGTCGTCGACCTCGCCATCGACCCCGGCGCGATCACCGCGACCGTCCAGGGCAGCCGCGACGAGCCCTACCGCGCCCGGATCGGCCTGCGGCCCTTCGCCGACGAGGCCTGGGAGGCGGTGCTCGACGCGCTGGCCGCCGACTCCTGGTACGCCGCGGCGCTGCTCGCCGGCGAGGTGCCCGACGACCTCGAGGACGTCCTCGCCCGCGTCGGGCTCTCGCTGTTCCCGCAGGGCTCGGCCGAGCTGCCGATGGACTGCTCCTGCCCCGACTGGTCGGTGCCCTGCAAGCACCTGGCCGCCGTCGCGTACCTCGCCGCCGAGGAGTTCGACGCCGACCCGTTCGCGCTGCTGCGCTGGCGGGGCCGCGACCGGGCCACCCTGCTCGCCGCGCTGCGCGACCGCCGTGACGCCGGCGCGGGCACCCCCTCCGCGCTGGAGGACCTGCTCGACCGCTTCCACCGGCCCGGGGTGCCGATCCCGGAGCCGGCGCGCACGTCGCGCGGGGGGCCGTCGCCGGAGGCCCTGCTCGACGAGCTGCCGCCGCTGGCCCTCGACGGCGGGGCGGACGTGCGGGACGTGCTCCGCCCGCTCTACCGACGGCTGGCCGAGCCGGACGGGTAGGTTCGGGACCGTGGAGCCCGAGCAGCCCGACGCCACCGGACCGCTGACGATCCTCGTCGTGGTCGCGCATCCGGACGACATCGACTTCGGTAGCGGGGGCTCCGTCGCCACCTGGACCGGCGACGGCCACCGCGTCGTCTACTGCCTCATCACCGACGGAGACGCCGGCGGCTACGACGAGGAGATCACGCGCACCGACATGGCGGCGCTGCGCCGCGAGGAGCAGACCGCCGCCGCCGCGATCCTCGGGGTCGACGAGCTGTACTTCCTCGGCTGGCCCGACGGCCGCCTCTACGTCACCCACGAGCTGCGCCGCGACCTGACCCGCGTGATCCGCCAGGTGCGGCCCGACCGCGTCGTCACCCAGTCCCCGACGCGCAACCTGCGCTCCATGTACGGCAGCCACCCCGACCACACCGCGGCCGGCGAGGCCACGATGTGCGCGGTCTACCCCGACGCCCGCAACCCCTTCGCCCACCCCGAGCTCCTCGCCGAGGAGGGCCTGGCGGCGCACACGGTCAGCGAGGTCTGGATCTCCCACATGGGCGAGGGCGCTGACCACTACGTCGACACCACCGACGCGTTCGAGCGCAAGGTCGAGGCCCTGCGGGCGCACAAGAGCCAGACCGCGCACATGGACGACCTCCGTGGCCGCATGTGGGGCTGGGGCCGCTCGCAGGCCAAGGCGGCGGGCTTCGAGCCCGAGCGCACCGCCGAGGGCTACGTGGTGCTCGACACGCGCTGACGTCACGGCCGCCACATCGGCTTTCCTCCACCGCCGGACCGGTCAACCCTCGAAGGGGACACGGGGCCGACGCCGCTCCCGCGAGCGACCGCCGCGTGGAGGAGGACCGATGAACGATGTGTCGTGGCTCGGCAACCGGGTGCAGCTCCAGGACATCGAGGGCACCGACCTGACGTACGTGCAGTGGCGACGCCCCTGGCACGGCTCGCTGCGCGGCTACGTCGTGCTCGGCTCCGACGAGCGCGCCCTCGTCGAGGCGGCCGTCGACGACGCGACCGCGGGGCGTCGCGCGCACCCGCAGGTCGACGCCGCGGGGCAGCCCACCGACCTCGAGGCCTTCCTCACCGAGGTGCTCGGTCGCTGCCCGGGCAACCCGGCCGCACCGGCCGACGCATCCTCCTGACGCCGTCCTCGGGGAATGCTTCGGTTTCCGAAGCGTACCGCTGACTCCTCGCGGTGCTTCTGGGGAGCTCGTTCGTTTCAGATCGTGATGCTTCGGTTTCCGAAGCATTTCGCGGACCCCTTCCGGTCGGGTGGAGCTCTCGCGCTCGAACCGCACCCACACGAGCTGACGCCCGCTCTGCTGACGCCCGCTCTACCGTGCGGACTGAGGAACGGAGGGCCGGTGGACGAGACGGACGAGGCGGAGGAGCGGGCCCGGGAACGGCTGCGTCAGGCGGAACGGCGCTGGCCCGCGACCGCACTGGTCGACCGCCTGGCACCGGCGCTGCGACGCCACCAGCACGAGCTGGCACGGCTCCTCGGCCTGCGGGAGGTCGAGCTCGCCTGCCTGCAGCTCGTCGACCGCCCGCGGGGGATCGGCATGACCGCGCTCGCGGAGCGCCTGGGGCTCAGCAGGGCGGCGACCACGGCGCTGGTCGACGGGCTCGTCGCGACCGAGCGCGCTCAGCGGTGGGAGGACCGCGACGACCGCCGTCGGGTACGGGTGGGTGCGACCGCTCCGCCGGGAGCGTCGGCCCCGTGGCGGGGCCTGACGGAGGACCTGGCCGCCCGGCAGGACGGGTTCACCGACGACGAGCTGCGGGTCGTGGGCCGCTGGATCGCCGGGATCGCCGACGAGCTGCACCGGCGCGCCGGCGACCTCACCGTCGCGCGGGCGGGCCGGGAGGAGCTCGCGCGCCGGCGCTCCGGGCGGGCGCGGCGGGTGCGGTAGGCGCGGGGAGGCCCGGCGCGTCGTCCAGACGACACGCCGCGACACGCCGTGGACACACCGTGCGACACGCCGAGACCACCCATCCGGGTGCACGCCCGACAGCCGGACGGACGCGCCTACGCTGGACGCACCATGGCCGACCCGCAGACGTACCGACCCGCCCCCGGGAGCATCCCCGAGGCGCCCGGTGTGTACCGCTTCTCCGACGAGAACGGGCGGGTCATCTACGTGGGCAAGGCCAAGAGCCTGCGCAGCCGGCTCAACTCGTACTTCGCCGACGTGGCCGGGCTGCACCCGCGCACGCGCCGCATGGTCACCACCGCGGCGGCGGTGCAGTGGACCGTCGTGCACACCGAGGTCGAGGCCCTCCAGCTCGAGTACAACTGGATCAAGGAGTACGACCCGCGGTTCAACGTCCGCTACCGGGACGACAAGACCTACCCGGTGCTCGCGGTGACGCTGAACGAGCGGGGTGTTCAAGCGCCACGGCCAGATCGGCCGGCCGTGCATGCTCGGCTACATCGACAAGTGCTCGGCGCCGTGCGTCGGGCGGGTCAGCGCCGAGGAGCACCGGCAGATCGTGCTCGACTTCTGCGACTTCCTCGCCGGGCACACCGACCAGCTCATCGGCCGCATCGAGAAGGACATGCAGGTCGCGGCGGCCGAGATGGACTTCGAGCGCGCCGCCCGCCTGCGCGATGACGCGGGCGCGCTCAAGCGGGTGGTCGAGAAGCAGGCCGTCGTGCTCGGCGACGGCACCGACGCCGACGTCGTCGCGTTCGCCACCGACGAGCTCGAGGCCGCGGTCCAGGTGTTCCACGTCCGCGGCGGGCGGGTGCGCGGGCAGCGGGGCTGGGTGGTCGAGACCGAGGCCGACAGCGACGTCCCGAGCCTCGTGGGCCAGTTCCTGGCGCAGTTCTACGGCGAGCAGGCGGCGCTGGCGGGCTCGGCGGACGACGCCGTGCAGCCGGTGCCGCGCGAGGTGCTCGTGCCCGCGCTGCCCTCGGACTCCGCCGCCCTCACCCAGTGGCTCAGCGAGCTGCGCGGCTCGCGGGTCTCGCTGCGCGTCGCCCAGCGCGGCGACAAGCGCACGCTGGCCGAGACCGTCGAACGCAATGCCGCCGAGGAGCTGACGCGGCACAAGCTGCGCCGCGCCGGCGACCTGACCGCCCGCAGCGCGGCGCTCGAGGAGCTCCAGGAGCAGCTCGGCCTCGACACCGCGCCCCTGCGCATCGAGTGCACCGACGTCTCCCACGTCCAGGGCTCCGACGTCGTCGCGAGCCTCGTGGTGTTCGAGGACGGGCTGGCGAAGAAGGCGGACTACCGGCGCTACGCGATCCGCGGGGGCGCGGAGGGCGGCGACGTCGCGGCGATCGCGGAGGTGGTGCGGCGGCGGTTCGCGCGCTACCTCAAGGAGACCGCCGAATCAGGGGAGTACGCCGATAGGGCGCCCGACCACACCGACACGGCGTGCGCGGGGGAGACGAGCGACGGGGCGCCGGCCAGCGGCGAGGTGGGGCCCACCGACGGCCCCCTGCCCGGCATCGACCCGATGACCGGGCGGCCGCGGAAGTTCGCCTATCCGCCGAACCTGCTCGTCGTCGACGGTGGTGCGCCCCAGGTGGCCGCGGCCGCCGAGGTGCTGGGCGACCTCGGCGTCACCGACGTCGCGGTGGTGGGGCTGGCCAAGCGCCTCGAGGAGGTCTGGCTGCCCGGCGAGGAGGACCCGGCGATCCTGCCCCGCAACTCCGAAGCGCTCTACCTGCTGCAGCGCGTGCGTGACGAGGCGCACCGCTTCGCGATCACCTACCACCGCCAGAAGCGCTCGACCCGCATGACGGCGTCGGCGCTGGACGGCGTGCCGGGACTGGGCGAGGCCCGGCGCGCGGCGCTGCTCAAGCACTTCGGCTCGGTGAAGAAGCTGCGGGCGGCGTCGGTGGAGGACGTCATGGAGGTGCCCGGTGTCGGCCGGCGCACCGCGGAGGCGGTCCTGACCGCTCTGGACGACGGGGGGACGTCATGACCGGACGTGCGGAGATCCCCGCACATGCGGGCGGGATCGAGGTCGCGATCGTCTCCGGGCTGTCGGGGGCCGGGCGCAGCACGGCGGCGAAGGTCCTCGAGGACCTCGGCTGGTTCGTCGTCGACAACCTCCCGCCCGAGCTGATCGAGACGATGGTGGACCTGGGCGCCCGGTCGTCGGGCCAGGTCACGCGCA
The DNA here is from genome assembly GCA_029266415.1 of Actinomycetospora sp. Taxonomy (GTDB): domain Bacteria; phylum Actinomycetota; class Actinomycetes; order Mycobacteriales; family Pseudonocardiaceae; genus Actinomycetospora. The sequence continues at coordinate 19,325 of JAQSWW010000085.1, forward strand.
TCGCGGTGGTGATGGACGTGCGCAGCCGCGCCTTCACCACCGACCTCGGCGACGTCATCAAGGAGCTGGACGCGCGTGGGCATCGCCCGCGCGTGCTGTTCCTCGACGCGTCCGACGCGGTGCTCATCCGGCGCTTCGAGGCCAACCGTCGCTCCCACCCCCTGCAGGGCGACGGGCGGCTCTCCGACGGCATCCGTGCCGAGCGCGAGCTGCTCGCCCCGCTGCACGACCAGGCCGACCTCGTCGTCGACACCTCGAACCGCTCGGTGCACCAGCTGCGCGCCGCGATCGAGAGCGCGTTCGCCGACACGGCGGCCGACGTCGGGCACAGCGTCACCGTCGTCTCGTTCGGCTACAAGCACGGGCTGCCGCCCGACGCCGACCTCGTCGTCGACATGCGCTTCCTGCCCAACCCGCACTGGATCCCCGAGCTGCGCGAGCACGACGGCCGCGAGGAGGTCGTGCGCGACTACGTGCTCTCCCAGGAGGGCGCCGAGGAGTTCCTCGAGCGCTACCTCGAGCTGCTGCGCCTGGTCGGGGCCGGCTACCGCCGCGAGGGCAAGCGCTACCTCACCGTCGCCGTGGGCTGCACCGGCGGCAAGCACCGCAGCGTCGCCATCGCCGAGGAGCTCGCCCGGCGGATGGAGGGCGGCCAGGACGGCGGCGGCGTGCGGGTGACGGTGTCGCACCGCGACGTGGGTCGCGAGTGAGCGGCCCGAACGGCGGCGCCGCGCCCCGACCGCTGCGGGCGGTGGCCCTCGGCGGCGGCCACGGGCTGCACGCGACGCTGTCGGCGCTGCGGCGGCTGACCGACGACATCACCGCGGTCGTGGTCGTCGCCGACGACGGGGGCTCGTCGGGACGGATCCGCCGCGAGCTGGACATGCTCCCGCTGGGCGACCTGCGCATGGCCCTCGGCGCGCTCGCCGGCCAGGAGGACCCGGGCCCGGTGAACACGCTGTGGCAGCGCCTGTTCGAGCACCGCTTCGGCGGGCACGGGGCGCTCGCCGGGCACGCCGTCGGCAACCTCGTCCTCGCCGGGCTGCTGGAGATCCTCGACGACCCGGTGGCGGCCCTCGACCAGGCGTGCCACGTCCTCGGGGTGCGCGGGCGGGTGCTGCCGATGAGCCCGCAGCCGGTGGACATCGAGGCCGACGTGACCGGCATCCGTGGCCCCGACGGCGGCGACCAGGACCGCGACGTCGCCCACCGCATCCGCGGCCAGGTCGCGGTGGCGACGACGCCGGGCAAGGTGCAGCAGGTCCGTTTGGACCCGCGCCGGCCCAAGGCGTGCCCGGAGGCGTGCGACGCGCTGCGTGCCGCGGACGTCATCACGCTGGGGCCGGGCTCCTGGTTCTCCAGCGTCCTGCCCCACCTGCTGGTCCCCGAGCTGTTCACGGCGCTGGTCGAGAGCGAGGCCCGCAAGGTCCTCGTCCTCAACCTCGCGCCGCAGCCCGGCGAGACCGGCGGCTTCTCGCCCGAGCAGCACCTCGAGGTGCTCGCCGCGCACGCTCCGCGGCTGCGTCTCGACGTCGTCGTCGCCGACGAGGGCGCCGTCCCGGAGCCCGACCGGCTGCGCCGCGGCGCCGAGGCCTTCGGCGCCGAGACGCTGCTGACGACGGTCGGCGCCACCGACGGCAGCCCCCGCCACGACCCCGACGCCCTCGCCGAGGCCCTGGCCACCGCCGCGCACCACCGCGCCCCGCACCGCGAGCCCTCGCGTGCGGCGGCCGGGGCTGCCGGCGGCGGCCCCGACCCTGCCCGCCCGCACCAGGAGGAGGACCGAAGGTGGCCATGACCGCTGCGGTCAAGGACGAGCTCAGCCGGCTCGCGGTGAGCAAGACGTGCTGCCGCCGCGCCGAGGTGGCAGCCCTGCTGCGCTTCGGGGGCGGATTGCACATCGTCGGCGGCCGCGTCGTCGTGGAGGCCGAGCTCGACACCGGCTCCGCGGCCCGCCGCCTGCGCGGGGAGATCCACGACCTCTACGGGCACAACCCCGAGGTCCACGTCCTGTCGCAGGGCGGCCTGCGCAAGGGCACCCGCTACGTGGTGCGCGTCGCCGCCGACGGCGACTCGCTGGCCCGGCAGACCGGGCTGCTCGACCCGCGCGGGCGCCCGGTGCGCGGGCTGCCGCCGCAGGTCGTCTCCGGCGGGGTCTGCGACGCCGAGGCCGCGTGGCGCGGGGCGTTCCTCGCGCACGGCTCGCTGACCGAGCCCGGGCGCAGCTCCGCGCTGGAGATCACCTGCCCCGGCATGGAGGCGGCGATGGCGCTGGTCGGCGCCGCCCGCCGCCTCGGGGTGGTGGCCAAGGCCCGCGAGGTCCGGGGCGCGGACCGGGTGGTGGTGCGCGACGGCGACGCGATCGGCGCGCTGCTGACCCGCCTCGGCGCACACACCTCGGTGCTGGCCTGGGAGGAGCGCCGCATGCGCCGCGAGGTGCGGGCGACGGCCAACCGGCTGGCCAACTTCGACGACGCCAACCTCCGGCGCTCGGTCAAGGCCGCGGTCACGGCGACGGCGCGGGTCAACCGGGCGCTGGAGCTGCTCGGCGAGGAGGTCCCCGACCACCTCGTGCAGGCCGGGCGCCTGCGCGTGGAGCACGAGCAGGCGTCGCTCGAGGAGCTCGGGCAGCTCGCCGAGCCGCCGATGACCAAGGACGCGGTGGCCGGGCGCATCCGCCGGCTGCTGGCCATGGCCGACAAGAAGGCCAAGGACATGCGCGTCCCCGACACCTCGTCGGTGGTCACCGAGGAGATGTCCGAGATGGCCGACCGCTGACGTCGTCGGCCTCGTCGTCCATGTCGGTCTGGTAGGTCTCGGTGAGCGCCCACACGCAGGCCACCGCGAGCAGCGCCAGAACGATCATGTAGACGGAGATGGCCAGCGTGGTGCCGGTCGCGGCCAGCAGCGCGGTGGCGATCACCGGGGAGAAGCCGCCGCCGAGGGCGGCGCCGATCTGGTAACCGAGCGACGCGCCGCTGTAGCGGACGCGCGCGCTGAACATCTCCGAGAAGAACGCCGCCTGGGGGCCGTACATCATCGACAGCGCGAGCTGGGCCACCACCAGGGCGACGGCGAGCGCCCAGGGCTGCGCCAGGTCGACGAGCAGGAAGAACGGGACGGCCCACACGGCGGTGGCGATCGCGCCCATGAGGTAGGTGCGCCGCCGGCCGATCCGGTCGGAGAGGGCGGCGAACGTGGGCAGCGCCACGACCGTGATGATCGAGGCGATGAGGATGGCCACGAGCACCGCCGTGGTCGACAGCCCCAGGTCCTCCGTCGCGTAGTCCAGGATGTAGACGATGTAGATGTAGAAGGTCGCGTTCACCACGATGAACGCCCCGGCCCCGAGCAGGATCTGCCGGGGGTACTGGCGGAAGGCGTCGATGATCGGCGACGAGCTCCGCCGCGTCGTGGCCTCGCCGGCCCCGGTGGTCGCCGCCTGCTGCGCCTGCTCGGCCTGCAGCTCCTGGAGCCGACGGAAGGCCGGAGTGTCCTCGAGCTTGCGCTGGGCGTAGAGGGCCACGCCGATGAGCAGCACCGACACCAGGAACGGGATGCGCCAGCCCCAGGAGGCGAACGCCTCCGGCGCGACCTGAGAGGCCAGGATGATGAAGAGGACCTGGCCGAAGATCACGCCCAGGGGCACCCCGACCTGGGCGAAGCTGCCGTAGAACCCGCGCTTGTGCTTCGGCGCGAACTCGGTCGCGAGCAGCGCCGCGCCGCCCCACTGCCCGCCGACCGCGAGCCCCTGCACGAACCGCAGCACGGTCAGGATGATCGGCGCCGCGATCCCGATGGTGGCGTAGGTCGGCAGCACGCCGATCAGCGTCGTGCCCACGGCCATCGTGAACAGCGCGGCGAGGAACGCCTTCTTGCGCCCCACGCGGTCCCCGAAGTGGCCCCACACGATGCCGCCGATGGGGCGGGCGAGGAACGCGACCCCGAAGACGCTGAAGGTGAGCAGGGCGCCCGCCGTCGGGCTCGCGTCCGGGAAGAACAGGTCCGGGAAGACGAGCGCCGCCGCCGTCCCGAAGATGAAGAAGTCGTACCACTCGATGGTCGACCCGACCGCGGCGATCGACGCGACCTTCCGGATCGATCGTTCGTCGAGACGCTCCGAGCCGTCGCCCGCGCTGCCCGTCATGGTCGCTCCTCACGTCGCCGTGCGAGGTCCGAACCCAGCGAGGGTAAAGCCCACGCAATGTCGGGGCCACGGAAGCGACACGCGCGCGAGCCGGGCAGCGCTCCGGGTCGGGGTGACCTCGCACCGATGACGGCCTGCGGGACAGGCCGGTTCGTTAGGGTGGCGCCCCCACGGGGAACGTCGTGACCCGAGCGCAGCGCCGCGCGGGCTTCCCCGGCGAGACGACCGACGCACGAGAGGCAGGGCGAGGCGCAGTGACGATCCGCATCGGGATCAACGGGTTTGGTCGCATCGGACGGAACGTGTTCCGCGCGCTGGAGAAGCAGCGCGCGGCGGGCACCGCCGACATCGAGGTGCTGGCCGTCAACGACATCACCGACAACAAGACACTCGCGCACCTGCTGCGCTACGACTCGGTCCACGGCCGCTTCGACGGCACCATCGAGGTCTCCGACGACGCCCTCGTCGTCAACGGCCAGACGATCAAGGCGCTGGCCGAGAAGGACCCGGCGAACCTGCCGTGGGCCGACCTCGGCGTCGACGTGGTCATCGAGTCCTCCGGGATCTTCACCGACGCCGACTCGGCCGGGAAGCACCTCAAGGCCGGCGCCAAGAAGGTCGTCATCTCCGCGCCCGCCAAGGGC
>JAQSWW010000086.1 GCA_029266415.1 Actinomycetospora sp.
ACAACGCGGGCTGATCGGGGTCTCCTCGGTCACCCGTTCGGCTCGGGGGAGCCGTGGTTAGGCTCCCCTCCGGTCCGGGCAGGAAGATCCTCTCGCGGCCCCGTGCGTCGCGACGGAGGTGGGAGTGACCCTCGCCCGTGGGCCCCGGCCGAGCCAGGCCTTCGAGGGCGTCGAGCACGTCGGGGCCTCGGTGCTCGACACGGTCGGGGCGACGCCGCTGGTGGCGCTGGACCGGCTGTTCTCCCGGCCCGGGGTCGAGGTGCTGGCCAAGCTCGAGCTGATGAACCCGGGCGGCAGCATGAAGGACCGCTCGGCCCGCTACATCGTCGCGGGCGGGGTGGCCGACGGGTCGATCCCGCCGGGCAGCCGGCTGGTCGAGTCGAGCTCGGGGAACTTCGGGGTCGCCGTGGCGATGGCCGCGCGGCTCCACGGGCTCGCCTTCACCTGCGTCGTCGACCCCCACGCCAGCGCCGCCAACGTGACGATCATGGGCGGGCTCGGCGCCGACGTCGAGGTGGTCGACGAGCCCGACGCCGCGGGCGGCTACCTGCACACCCGGCTGGCGCGCGTCCACGAGATCCTCGCGACCACGCCGGACACCGTGTGGATCAACCAGTACGCCAACGACGCCACCTGGCTCGCGCACTACGACCGGGGTGACCGCTACCTCGATCGCGTCTACGACGACGCCTGGCTCGACCGGGCCCGCGCGAGGCGGGTGGCGGCGCCGCGGTGACACCGGCCTCCGGCGCCGGACGGGTGGCCGGGGCCGTGCGTGCGCCTCGCGCTGCCCGACGGACGGTGCGTGGGCTGGCCGGCGCGTCCCGGGGGCGTGCTGCAGGCGACGCGGTACGTCGACGGCCCGGTGCTGGTCGGGGCGCCCGGGGAGCCGCTGCAGGAGGTCCCCGGGCCGGGCGAGCTGCTCGCGCTGCTGTTCCCCGACGCCCCGTGCCGCGAGGTCGTCGCCCGCGACCTGGCGACGGCCGTGGCGCACGCGGCGGTCACCGTGCCCACCGGCGGGCTCACCGAGGAGGTGGGCGAGGTGCTCGCCGCCGCGCGCGGGCGCCCGTTCCACCCGACGGCGCGGGCGGTGAGCGGGTGGGACGGCGACGACCTCGCCCGCTGGGGCCCCGGGCGGATCGTCGACCTGGACTGGGTGGGCGTGCGGCGGGACCACGTGCGCTGGGGGGACGGGCCGGCGCCGTTCCCGGACGCACCCGAGGCGCCGGACACCCACGTCGCGGTGCCCGTGCACCCCCACGACCGCGAGCACGTCGTGCCCGCCGTGTTCGCCCGCGAGCTCGCCGACGGCGTCGTCGTGCCCCTGGTCCGGGGCGCCGGGCGGGGCCGGGCGACCGCGTCGCTGCGCACGCTCGACCTCGGCGGGCAGACGCACCTCAAGCTGCCCCTGGGCGTGACGACGCTGGGCTCGGCGCGCCTGCTCGGGGCGCGCTCGCTGGACCACGCGCAGCGCGGCGAGCGGGTCCTGCGCCGGGTGCTCGACGCCGACCCCGCCCTCGCCGCGCGGGTCGCCGTCGCCGACGAGTCCTCCTGGGTCGGGTTTGCCCGGCCCGACGGGAGCGACGAGTTCCACGACCGTCCCGGGCACCTGGCCGCGGCGCTGCGCCGGCTGCCGCCGCGGACCGGGACCCATCGCGTGCCGCTGGCCGCGCTCGCCGCGCCGGCCTGGGACGGTCCGCTGGCCGCGCTCGGCGACCCCGAGGCGGTGTTCGCGGCGGTGACCGAGGCCGTCGTCGAGGTCGGGATCGGGTTCCTGCGCCACGGCGTGCTGCCGGAGATGCACGGGCAGAACGTAGTGGTGGACGTAGGGTCCGACGCCGTGCGCCTCGTGCTCCGTGACCACGACGCCGTGCGGGTCCACCCGCGGTGGCTCTCGGTGCCCGACCCCGGCTACCGGCTCGCGCCCGGCGGGTCGCAGTCGCTGGTGCTGGACACGCCCGCGCCGCTGATCGGGTTCTTCGCCACGCTCGGGCTGCAGGTGGGGCTGCACGGCGTGGTCGACGCGCTCGTGCGGCACACCGGCGCCCCGGAGCCGCGGTGGTGGTCGGTGATCCGCCGCGCCGTGGAGCGGGCCGTCGAGGGCACCTCCAGCCCCGTGGTGCGCCACGCCCTGCACGCGGTGCTGCTCGAGGCCGAGCAGTGGCCGCACCGCGCGGTGCTCGGGCCGCTGCTCGAGCGCGGGCCCTCGCGCGGCACGAGCATGCCCGCGGGCACGACGTGGGCGGCCAACCCGTTGCGGACGGTGCCGTGACCGCCTCGCCGGCCGAGATCGTCGTGGCGCTCGCGAGGGCCGGCCCGGTGCGTGAGCGGGTGCTGGCCCAGCTGGTCGAGTCGCTGGTGCTCGAGGACGCGATGGAGGTGTCCGGCGAGGGCGGGCCCGGGACGACCTGCGGGCCGTTCGCGCTGCAGTTCGTCCGGACTCCGTCGTTCGGGCGGGTACGGCTGACGTCGCCGGTCACCCGGGACGGCCGTCCGGTCACCCCCGGCGAGTTCCTCGCCGAGGCGCCAATTCACGCCGACCCCGCCTGCCGGACCCGGCTGGGGGCCGAGCTGGCAGCCACCGTGCTGGGCGGTGCGCTGGCCCTCGCGCGGCGCCCGCGGGTCCCGCTCGACCCCGGGGCCGGGCACGACGTGCTCGAGGCGCTCACCGCGGACGGGCACCGGTACCACCCGGCGTACAAGTCGCGGATCGGGTTCGGGGTCAGCGACCTGGTGGCCTACACCCCGGAGTTCGCGCCCGTCGTGCGGCCGCTCCTGCTCGACGCCGAGCCGGGGCTGGCGTCGGTGTCGTCGGCGGCGGGCCTGGACCCGGCCGTGGTGTGGAGCGCGCCGACGGGCCGCGTCGGGATCCCCGTACACCCCTGGCAGTGGGAGCACCACGTCGCCGCGACCCACGCCGACGCGCTGGCGTCCGGTGCGCTGCGGGTAGGTGGACCGGACCCCGACGCGTACCGCCCGCAAGCGTCGATCCGCACGCTGGCCTGCGTCGCCACGCCACGCCGGCCGTCGGTGAAGCTGCCGCTGGCGATCACCAACACCTCGACGTCGCGGGGCCTGGCGCCGCACACCGTGCGCAACGCGGCGCCGATCTCGGACTGGCTGGCGGGGATCGTCGCGAGCGACCCGGTGCTCGTCGACAAGGCGCGGGTGATCGTGCTGCGCGAGATCCTCGGCGTGACCGTCGAGCCCGGGCTGGGCGCGATCTGGCGCGAGAGCCTGCACGTCCACCTGCACCCCGGCGAGCGGGCCGTGCCGTTCCCGGGGCTGGTGTCGCGGTCGGACGACGGGGTGCCGCTGATCGACCCCTGGATCCGGGCGCAGGGGACGCGCGGGTGGGTCGAGCGGCTGGTCGTCGCGAGCGTCCTGCCCCTGGTGCACCTGCTGGTCGTGCACGGCGTGGCGCTGGAGGCGCACGCCCAGAACATGCTGCTCGTGCACGCCGGCGGGCTGCCGACGCGCGTGGCGCTCAAGGACTTCCACGACGGGGTGCGGTTCTCGCGGGAGCTGCTGGCGGCGCCCGCGCCGCGGTTGGAGGCGCCGCCGGCCGATCACCCCAACGCCAACTCGTTCCTCGAGACCGACGACCCGGCACTGGTCACCGGCTTCCTGGTCGACTGCCTGTGCTTCGTCAACCTCGCCGAGATCGCCTGGCTGCTGGCCGGCGAGTACGGGTTCGCCGAGGAGGAGTTCTGGGCGGTGGTCGCCCGGGCGATCCGGGACCACGCGGACCGGCACCCCGAGTTCGCCGCGCGGCTGGGGACCTTCGACGTGTTCGCCCCGGGGATCGGGGTCGAGAAGCTCACCACCCGCCGGCTCTGGCCCGACACCGAGCTCCGGGTCCACACGCTCCCGAACCCCCTCTCCATGTGAGCGATCTTTGGGCCTCTAGGCCCAAGGATCACTCACATGGGATAGGCGGCCAGCTCGACGAGGTTCGCGTCCGGGTCGCGGAGGTAGACGCTGCGCATCGGCCCGCGGGCGCCGGTGCGGTCGACCGGGCCCTCCTCGATCACCACGCCCGCGTCGGTGAGCGCCCGGGCCACGTCCTCGATCGGCCCGTCGACCACGAAGCACAGGTCGCCGCTGCCCGGGGTCGGCCGGGCGGCCTTCGGCTCGAACTCGTGGCCCGCCTCGTGCAGGTTGATCTTCTGGTCACCGAGGTGCAGAGCGGTGCGCCCGGAGAAGGCGCGCTCCTCCATCCCGAGCAGCCCGGTGTAGAAGTCGATCGTGGCCCGCAGGTCGGCCACGGTCAGCACGAGGTGGTCGAGGCTGCGCACGTGGGTGGGAGGGGTCGCCATGGCACCCATCGTCCACCGGGTGCGCTCCGCGCACGGGAGCAGAGATCGGTGCTCGGGCACCGAGTAGTGCTCCCGTGGGCGTAGCGCACACTGCGCGGCGTGGAGGCGCTCTTCGTGGCCACGCCGTCGCCGGCGCTGGTCGAGATGGTCGGCGCGGCGGGGTACGACGTGGCGATCCTCGACGCCGAGCACGCGCTGGTCTCCCCGGACACGCTGCAGGAGATGATCCGGGCGGCCGAGGTGTCGGGCGTCGCGCCGTGGGTGCGCGTCCCCGAGCACGACCCGGGATTCGTGCTGCGCGTCCTCGACGCCGGGGCGACGGGGATCGTGATCCCGCACGTCCGGACCCGCGCCGACGTCGAGGCCGTCGTCCGGGCCGCGCGCTACGCCCCGGACGGGAGGCGCTCGCTGAACTCGGGGCGCATGGTCGGCTACGGGCGCGTCGACCTCGCCACCCACGTGGCCACGGCCAACGCCGCGATCACGGTCGTCGCGATGATCGAGGACGCCGAGGCGCTGGACGTCATTGACGAGATCGTGACGACGCCCGGGCTCGACGTGGTGCTCGAGGGCGCCGCCGACCTGTCCCAGTCGCTCGGGGTGCCGTGGCGCACGCGCCACCCGCGCGTGCGCCGCGCGGTCGAGGACGTGCACGCCGCCTGCGTCCGGGCCGGCGTGCGGTTCGCCGCGATCCCCCGCGTCCCCGCCGACCACCACCGCTGGCGCGCCCGCGGCGTCACCGACGTCGTCCTCGGCGAGGAGCGCTCCCTCGCCGTCCGCGCCTTCCGCACCCACGTGAGCGGATTTCGCGGCCATAGCCGGGAATTCCGCTCACATGGAGACGCCATCGCCGCCGCCGTCGACGCCCCGGAACCGGTGTGCCTGTTCTCCTACGACCTCGCCCAGCTACAGCGCCACGCCGGCGAGGTCGTCGCCGCCCTGCCCGACCGGTGCCGCATGTTCTACGCGGTCAAGGCCAACTCCGACGAACGGGTGCTCGCCGCCCTCGACGGGGTCGTCGCCGGCTTCGAGGTCGCCTCCGGCGGCGAGCTCGCGGTGGTGGGCGACGCCGCCCCCGACGCCGCCGTGCTGATGGGCGGACCGGTGCCGACCGACGCCGAGCTCGCCGCGGGCCTCGCCGCCGGCGTCACCCGCTTCCATGTCGAGAGCCTCCTGGGCCTGCACCGCCTCGCCGACCAGGCCCGACGAGCAGGCACCACCGCCGACGTCCTCCTGCGCGTCAACCTCGCCGGCCCGTTCCCCGCCGCGACGCTGGCGATGGCCGGGCGCCCCACGCAGTTCGGGATCGACGAGTTGGACCTGCCCGCCGCCGTCGACGCCGCGACGAGCCTGCCCGGCCTGCGCCTCGCCGGCTTCCACCTGCACTCGCTGTCGAACAACCTCTCCCCCGCCACCCACCTCGCGATGCTCGGGCACTACCGCGACGTCGTCCTCGGCTGGGAGGAGCGCTTCGGCCTGCGCGCCGAGGTCGTGAACGTCGGCGGCGGCATCGGCGTCGACTACGCCGCCCTCGACTCGCCCTTCGACTGGGAGACCTTCTGCGCCGGCCTCGCCGGGCTGCTCGAGACCTTCCCGGCACATTGGCGCGAGATCGACTTCGAGTGCGGGCGCTTCCTCGTGGCCCGCTGCGGCGTGTACGCGGCCGAGGTGCTCGACGTCAAGCAGACCCACGGCCACGCCTACGCCCTGCTGCGCGGCGGCACGCACCACTTCCGCCTGCCGTCGTCGTGGCAGCACAGCCACCCGTTCCGCGTCGTGCCCGTCGAGGCGTGGCCCGAGGGCCGGCCGCGCCCGGAGGTCGTCGACGAGGAGGTGACCATCTGCGGTGAGCTCTGCAGCCCGAAGGACACCCTCGCCCGCGCCCCGGTCGCGCGGCTGCGCGCCGGCGACGTCGTCGTGTTCGAGGCGGCCGGGGCCTACGGCTGGGACATCTCCCACCACGACTTCCTGCGCCACCCGCACCCGCAGCGGGTGTTCGTCGGGCCGTGATCAGCCCGCCTGCCGCTGCCCGTCGATCTTCCAGATGCCGTCCTGCTGGACCATCCGGAACACCGTCCGCTCGTCCACCTCGCGCCCGTTGGCGTAGCGGTAGGTGACGGTGGCGTCGACCTCGTCGCCGCCCGCGGGCGACACCCCGCGCACGGTGACCTGGTCCATCGTTCCCCAGTACGACCGGTAGTTCTCGAACCCGCCCGCGGTGGCCCGCTGGAACGACGGGGTGAGGCGCTGCCAGCCCTCGTCGAGGCGGTCGGGCAGCAGGGCGTAGTAGTCGATCACCGCCTGCTGGCGCGCCTGCTCCTCCGGGCTGCCGGCGACGGACGGTGCGCTCGCCCCGCCCTCGCCCCCGGATCCGGACCCGGCCTCCGGCGCGGACGTGCCGCTCGCCTCGGGGGACGCGGTGCTGCCGGGGACCGAGGCCGTCGGCGGGTCGGTCGTGGTGCTGAGCCACGCGGCGAGCACGAAGGCCCCGACCACCGCGACCACCGCCGCGACCGCGAGGACCCACGGCCACCGGCGTCCACGGCCCTGCTCGGCGTCGGGCGCCCCGTCGTCGCGGGAGCCGCCGGGACCGGGGCCGGACGGACCCGGCGCGCTCACGGGGGCCGTCGTCGCCGGCCGCGTGTCCGGCGCAGGCGCGACGGGGGCGGCGACGGCCGCGGCCGCGTGCCCGTCGTGCCCGTCACGCCGGGGCGGCGCCGGCGGGGCGCTCGAGGCCGCGACCGCGGACGCCGCGGCGGGGGCCGCCGGGGTCGGGCCGGGCCTCGTCACCGGAGGCGGCGATCCCGACGGCGGTCCGGACGGGGCGCCCGCCGCTACCGGGGGCGCGGTGCCCGACGGCGCCGAGGACGACCCGACGGGCGGCATCGAGGACGAGGACACCGGCGCCTGCTCGGGCCGGGTGAGGAACGGCGTCACCGGCCCCTCCTCGGTGCCCGCCCCGGCGGAGACGAGCCGGCCGAGGTCGGCCGCCACGCGGTGCATGTCCGGGCGGTGGGCGGGGTCCGCGCGCAGCATCTGCTCGACGAGCGGGGTGATCGGGCCGCGGTGGGCGGGCGGGTTGTACTCACCCGAGGCGACACGGTGCAGCACGGCGAGGGGGTTGTCGCCGGTGCCGTACGGCGGCGCGCCCTCGAGGGCGGCGTAGAGCGTCGAGCCCAGCGAGTAGACGTCCGAGCGGAAGTCGGCGTCCGCGCCACGGGCCACCTCGGGCGCGAGGTAGGCCGGAGTGCCGGCCATCATCCCGGTCGAGGTGATCGTGACGTCGTCGACGGCCCGGGCGATGCCGAAGTCGGTGACCTTGGCGCGGCCGTCGTCGGCGAGCAGGACGTTCCCCGGCTTCACGTCGCGGTGCACGATCCCGGCCTCGTGCGCCGCGGCGAGCGCCTCGGCGACCTGCCGGCCGACGCGGGCGGTGCGGTCGGGATCCAGCGGTCCGTCGCCGACCAGCACCTCCGAGAGGCTGCGCGAGGGCAGGTACTCCATGACGAGCCACGGCCGGCCGTCGTGCTCGACGACGTCGAACACCGTGATCGCGTGCGGGTGGTGCAGCCGGGCGATCATCCGGGCCTCGCGGAAGACCCGGCGGTGGGCCTGGTCGCGCGCCGCGTCGTCGGCCCCGGCGGGCAGCCAGACCTGCTTGAGCGCCACCTCCCGGCGCAGCCGCTCGTCCTCCGCGCGCCACACGACACCCATCGCGCCCTGTCCGACGCGCGTCAGGACGCGGTAGCGCTCGGCGACAAGCTCGCCGGCCTCGTCCGCCACCCGCACTCCTCGTCTCGCTGCCTCGGTGACGGGAGTCTGCCCGACACGGGCGCAGCTCACGCGCGCGACGTCAGGGAGCCGGTGGACCGGCCGGGATCGGGAAGCCGCCGGTCATGAGCTCGTAGCTCATCTCGTGCACGTCCTGGGTGGTGACGAGGGTGATCCCGCGGCGTGCGGCCTCGGCGCGGGCGGCGCCGAAGGTGGCGTCGCAGTCCTCGTGGGACCGGCCCCGTGTCCAGTAGCGGATGGCGTGGCAGTGGCTGCGGGCCAGGCCGCGGTGCAGGCGCAGGTGCTCGCGGACGGCCTTGACCGCGTGCCCCTCGCCCGCGACCCACACCGCCGTCGACGCGGCGACGGGCCGGTCGCGCAGCGCGGCGAGGAGCGTCCCGCCGGCGGCGCGGTGGATCCACTGCACCGGGCGGGCGAGGTCCTGCTCGTCGGCGCCGTCGTGGGTCTCCACCACCGCGTGCACCGGGGCGTGCCGCGGCAGGGCCTCGAGCAGGGCGGCGATCGCGGGCAGGGCCGTCTCGTCGCCGGCGAGCAGGATCTCGCGGGCGTCCGCGGGCGGGGTCCAGCCACCGCCCGGGCCGACGACGCCGGCGGGGTCGCCGGGTCGGGCGGCGGTGGCCCAGCGTCCGGCGGCCGAGTCGCCGTGCAGGGCGATGTCGAGGGTCATCGTGCCGTGGACGCGGTCGAGGGCGCGCACGGTCATGCTGCGCGCGTAGGGCCGGGCGACGCCGACGGGCCAGGTCAGGCCGTGGGGGCCGGGGACCGGCAGGACCACCGGCGCGCCGGGTTCGGCGAACAGCAGCCGGACGTGCGCGGCGGGCGGCGGGGGCTCGAGCGCGCGCAGCGCCGGGCTACCGGAGCCGCCGAGCACCACCCGCTGCATCCGCGGCGTGACGCGCTCCGTCGCCACCACCTCGAGCGGCGGCAGCACCGCCATCCTCGCCACGTCCGCCGTCCCCCTTCACCCGAATGCGAGGACGGCTAGCCTCACCACAGCGTTCGTGACCATCCCGGCCGCGTGCCGTGGCGCCGAGCGCGGCGCGTCGTGCGTCAGGCGGGCGCCGTACGTCAGGCGGCGCGGCGCACGTGTGCGCGCTCGGCCGTGCTCCAGCACGGACGAGCGCGCACGAGACCGAAGGTCAAAGGCCGAAGACCTTGCGCGCGGTCTCGCCGAGGATGTTGCGCTTGGCGTGGTCGTCGAGGAACGGGATCGACGCGATCTTCCCGGGCACGTCGAAGTCCCAGTGCGGCCAGTCCGAGGAGTACATCAGGGTGCTGGGCGCGTCGATGGCCCGCAGCGTCGACTCGAGCAGCGCGTCGTCGGTCCACTCCATCGGCTGCGACGTGTAGAACATCTCGCGCATGTACTGCGACGGCGGCTTCGTCAGCAGGGGGGCGTCGGACTGGCGCATGTAGTACTCGTGGTCGAGGCGCTGCATCATGAACGGCACCCACGCCAGGCCGCTCTCGATCCAGATCGTCTTCAGCCCGGGGAAACGCTCGGGGATCCCGTTGATGACCCAGTTGGTCATGTGGGTCATGTTGCAGGTCACGAAGCTCATGGCGTGCGCCGAGAGGAAGCGGTTCATCGTCGACGTCATCGAGTCGGCCTGGTTCGGCCCGGCGTGGAAGCCGATCGGCAGCCCGCGCTCCTCGAGCATCCGGTACAGGGGCATGTAGGCGTTGCGGTGCACGCCCGCGTGGCGCTGGCTGGTGACGAGGAAGCCGATGACGCCCGGGTGGTCGGCGAACTCCTCGACGGTGGCCAGGCACGCGTCGGGGTCCTCGAACGGCAGCCCGAGCATCGTCTTGATCCGCGGCTCGCGCGGCAGCACCTCGGCGGTGAACCAGCGGTTGTAGGCCTGCAGCAGCGCGGTCGCGACCTGCGGCTGCGGGTGCAGGCCGGTCTCGAGCATCGGCTGCGGGAACACGACCTGGAGGTCGATGCTCATCGCGTCCATCGCCCGGCGCACGAGCGTCACGTCGCGACCCGCGCCGCCCGGCGCGCCCGGGGTCTCCTCGCCCAGCGCGGCCTGGTGCGGGATGCGCCCGGAGACGTCCTGCATCGTCAGGCCCGGCGAGTGGTTGTGCAGGGCCAGCCGCGCGGCGTTCGGCCAGTTCTTCATCATCTGGTTCGCGGTGTCGCGCAGCACCGGGCTGTCGAGGTACTGCAGGATCTCCGGCCACGAGTCGAGCTCGACGTGGTGGGAGTCGACGTCGACGATGAAGTACTCCTCGAGCCCGTACCGCGCGGTGTCCCGGGCGGCGTTGGCGAGGATCTCCCGGCTGTCGGTGTGGGTGGTGATCTCCTGCGTGGGCAGGCGACGGACACCGTCGTCGATCGTCATGACGTACTCCTCGAGAACCACAGCGCCAGGTCGAACGGATTGAGGTCGTGGGCGCGCAGCGCCGTGGTAGCGAGCACGACGGCCTCGGTGGGGGTGATGTCGGTGCCGGTGGGCGGGCGGGCGCCCTCCTCGGTGGCGACGGCCCAGGTCCGCGCGGCGACCGCGACCAGGCGGCGGG
The DNA here is from genome assembly GCA_029266415.1 of Actinomycetospora sp. Lineage (GTDB taxonomy): Bacteria > Actinomycetota > Actinomycetes > Mycobacteriales > Pseudonocardiaceae > Actinomycetospora. Next base: position 10,638 of record JAQSWW010000086.1, read on the forward strand.
CGACGTCCGGGTCCAGCGCGGCGATCGCGCCGTCCCCGAGTGCGGCGTCGACCTCGCCGTCGAGGTCGTCGACCAGGGCGGCGATGCGGGCGGCCCGCTCAGACGGAGACGCGCACACGGCCGTCCTCCTCGTCGACGGTGACCGCGCGCAGCGCGTAGTCGGGGCGCCCGGGGTGGCGGCCGGTGGTCACGTCGTACTCGAAGCCGTGCCAGGGGCAGACGATGTGCATGGTGTCCTCGTCGAACACCGTGCCGAGGCTGCGCTGCTGGGCGTCGAGGCGCTCGCGCACCCGCGAGACGATCCGGCCCTGACACGCCGGCCCGCCCTGGTGCGCGCAGACGTTCTCGTAGGCGTAGAGCCGCCCCCGGAACCGGAAGACGCCGACGGTCACGGTGCGGGCGCCGGCGTCGATGGTGACGACGAGCCGGCCGCGCTCGGGGACCTCGTCGCTCGCGCCGACGTCGAAGGACCGTGCCGTGGTGGTGGTCACGGCGACCACCGTGCGACGCGCCCGGGCCGATGTAAAGCTCTCCGTCGATGGCGTGGTTCAGGCGTGGGGAGCGGACCGTGGACGGCTCGACCGGTGGACTGACCGACGACGGGTACGTCCCGGCGCACCTGCGGGGCGACCTCGACGACGAGCCGCCACCCTGGCCGCCGCACGAGATCGTCCCGGGCCTGTGGCAGTCGGGCAGCCCCGAGCCGGGCGAGCACTGGGACGCCGTGATCGACCTGCACGGCAGCGCGCCGCCCCTCGACGACGTCGAGTTCTACGTCCACTGGCTCATCGAGGACGGGCCGGCGCCCGCGTTCACGACACTGCGCAGCCTCGCCGACCTCGTGGACGACCTGCGCCAGGACGGCAAGCGCGTGCTGATCCACTGCGCGGCGGGCATCAACCGCTCGGGCCTGCTCTCGGCCGCCGCCCTGATCCGCGGCGGGCACGACCCCGACGAGGCCATCGAGCTCGTCCGCCGGGCCCGCACCGGCGCGCTCAACAACCCGAACTTCGTGGACATCCTGCACGACCCGCGGTGGGAGCCGCGGGCGTCGCACGCGTCGAGCTGAGCGGCCCCAGCGCAGCCAGCTCGTCGAACAGCGCGAGCAGCTCGCCGACGTCGGTGGGACCGAGGCGCTGCTGGCGGCCGATGAGCACGGCGAGGGCGAGGTCGGCGAGCCGGTCGGCGCGCTCGGGCTCGACCTCCGCCGCGACGAGGGCCTCGGCCACCACGCGGTGGCGGTGCTCGTCGACCCGGGCCTGCACCACCGCCACGCGCTCGTCGCCGTGCGCCCAGGCGCGGATCGCGGTCTCGGCCTCGTGGGGGAAGGTCAGCGCGAGGTGCTTGAGCACGTCGAGGCGGCCCTCGGGGTCGGGCTCGCGGGCGGCCAGCTCGGCCAGGCGGTGGGTGTCGACCGCCTCCCAGTGCGCGAGCAGGGCGTCGACGAAGCCGTCCCAGCCGCCGAAGTGGTGGTAGAACGACCCGCTCGTGACGCCGACGGCGCGGCACAGCGTGGCCAGGCGCAGACCGGCGCGGCCCTCACGGGCGAGCAGCGCCATCGCCGCGGCGAAATAGCCCTCGCGGTTGGTCACCGTCACGGCCCCACCCCCTTGCCGCCCGAACGTAGCAGCTCCTATGTTCCTCGAGAACGTAAGTCCGCTCGTGTTCTGAGGGGAGGCGGCCGTGGACCGCTCCGCCTGGGTGCGCCGCATCGCCGACCTCGACCCCGCGGTGCCCGACGAGGCCGAGGAGATCCACCGCATCACCGCGGGCATCGAGTTCCCGTGGGACGTCCGCCAGGCGCTGGGCCTCGCGCTCTTCCGCACCTACGCGGTGCCCTCGATCGGCGAGCTCCTCGCCCGGACCGGCGAGTTCACCGCGCACACCCAGAAGCGCTACGACGACACCGTCCTGCTGCTCGGCGCCACGGTGGAGCGCGGCCTCGACGACCCCGACGCCCGCACCGCGATCCGGCGGATGAACCAGATGCACCGGCGCTACGGGATCACGAACGGCGACATGCTCTACGTGCTCTCGACGTTCGTGGTCACCCCGCTGCGCTGGCTCGACGCGTTCGGCTGGCGTCCGCTGCACCCGCACGAGCGCCTCGCCGCCGTCGCCCACTACCGCGCGCTGGGCGGGCGGATGGGCATCCGGGACATGCCCGCCGACGAGGCGGGGTTCGCCGCGCTGATGGACCGGGTGGAGGCCGAGCGGTTCGCGTTCACCGCGGGTGCGCGGGAGGTCGCCGACGCGACGCTCGCGCTGATGGCGACGTTCCCGCCGTTCTCCCGCCTGCCCGGACCGCTGGTGCGCCGGGGCACCGCGTGCCTCATGGACCCGCACCTGCTCCGGGCCCTGGGCTACGCGGTGCCGACGCGCGCGGAGCGGCTCGCCGCGCACGCAGGGATGCGCCTGCGGGCGCGGATCGAGCGCCGGATGCGGCCGCGCGCCGCGATGGTCACGGTCGACGACCTGCCCGAGGTCCGCTCCTACCCCGGTGGCTTCGACCTCGCGCGGTTGGGGACCTTTGGCTGACGCCTCGTGCGTGCTTGTCCGTGCCAGGGCCCGGACAAGCACTCACACCGTGTCGGCGAAGGTCCGGTGCGGCAGGTCGATCCCGTCGGTGTAGTGCTCCGCGGCCGCGCGCAGCCACAGCGCGCGGCGCTCGTCGGCGTCGGGCTCGGGGAAGCGCTCGCAGGTCCACGAGCGCCCCGCCCCCACCTCGGCCGGGCCCCAGACCTCGGCGAACTCGTAGGCGCGCGCCGCGGTCACCCCACGCGCGAGCACCACGGCGTCGTCGTGCGTCGCACTCCACCCGAGGGTGCGCCAGCCGTCGACGTCCCGCCCGCCCGGCGGATCGGACCACGCCCGCACCTCCCAGCACAGGTCGTGCGGCTGGTGGGGACGTCGGTCGGACAGCGGACGCTCGCTCACGACGATCACGCTCCTCGCACGGACGGCGGCGGCGGAGGCGGCCCGGACGCACGCGCACGCCCGGGCCGTCGTACCCGGGCTTACACCCACCGGCCACCGCCGTCGAGCACGACGAAACGCCCGCCCGGGCACGGTTCGGCACACCCCGGGGCGCCGCGACGCGGATCGTGTTCAGGACGACCCGCGGAGCCGGTCGACGGCGCCGGCGAGGTCGACGACGTCGGCGTACTTCGCGTCGAGGTCGGCGAGGTTCTGCTCGTGCAGGGCCGGCGAGCGGTCGGCGCACGCGTCGGCCACGACGATCGGGCGGAAGCCCGCCGCCGAGGCGTCGGTGGCCGTCGCCCGCACGCACCCCGAGGTCGAGACGCCGGCCACGACGACCGTGTCGACGCCCCGGGTGCGCAGCGTCGCGGCCAGCGACGTCCCGGCGAACGACGACGCGTGCTGCTTGGCGACGACGGCCTCCCCCGGCCCGGGCGCCAGCGTGAGCTCGCCCCACCCGCCCGGCGCACCCTCGGCGAAGCAGGCGAGCGCGGGCACCTTGGCGGCGAAGAAGCCGGCGTCGGTCATGTCGGCGGCGAAGCGCACGATCGTCCAGAGCACGGGGTGCTCGCCGTCACGGGCCGCGTCGACGAGGTCCGCGCAGGCGTCCGCGACCGTCGGCGACCCGAGGAAGAACGGTCCGCCGGGCGCGGTGTAGGCGCGCACGAGGTCGACGACGACCACCGCGGGCCGCTCGCCCCAGCCGACGCGGCCGGCGAACGTCGATCCGTGGGGATTGCTCACGCCGCGCACCTCCTCGACCCCGTACCGATCTTGGGGTGGGATGGGCTCCACGACAAGGGACGACGACGTCCCGCCCCGTCGTCGTACCGAGGAGCCCTGCCGTGGGAGACCTGCTCAGCCGCCCCGCCGACCGCCGCGCCCGCCTGCGCGCCCTGCTCGACAGCGGTACGCCCGTGCTCGCGCCCGGCGCGTTCGACGCCCACTCGGCGCGGCTGGTGGAGCAGGCCGGCTTCGACGTCGTCTACATGACGGGCTTCGGCACCACCGCCTCGCTGCTCGGCCGCCCGGACATCGGGCTGCTCGGGCAGGCCGAGATGGTCGACAACGCCCGCCGCCTCGCGGCCGCCGTGGACGTGCCGCTGGTGGCCGACGCCGACACGGGCTACGGCAACCCGATCAACGTGATCCGCACGGTGCGCGAGTACGAGCAGGCCGGCGTCGCCGGACTGCACCTCGAGGACCAGGTGATGCCCAAGCGCTGCGGGCACCTCGCGGGCAAGGTCGTCGTGCCGACCGAGGACATGGTGGCCAAGATCCGCGCGGCCGTCGCGGCGCGCACCGACGAGAACATGGTGATCATCGCGCGCACCGACGTCGCCGCCGTCGAGGGACTCGACGCCGCCGTCGACCGGGCGCGCCGCTTCGCCGACGCGGGCGCCGACGTGCTCTTCGTCGAGGCGCCGACCTCGGAGGAGGCCATCGAGACCGTGGCGAAGGAGCTCGCCGGCCACAAGCTCCTGTTCAACTGGGCCGAGGGCGGCCGCACACCCCCGCTCTCGCTCGACCGCCTCGCCGAGATGGGCTTCGCGCTCGTGCTCTTCCCGGTCTCGACGCTGCTCGCCGCCGACACCGCCATGCGTTCGGTCCTCGCGCGCCTGCGCGCCGACGGCACGCCCGCGGCGGTGCTCGACGAGATCGGCGGGCTCGACGCGTTCGCCGACCGCGAGGGGCTCGCCGAGATCCGGGAGCTGGAGCAGCGCTTCACGTCGTGACGACGTCGCTCACCACAGCGCGTGCTCGACGGTGCCGGCGTGGAGGGTCGAGATGCCGCACGCGATGCTCCACTCCAGGAACGCGGGGAATTCCCCCCACGTCTCGACGGCGAGTCGCCAGTGTTCGGCGACGCCGGCGGGTGACTCGTAGACCTCGCTGAGCACGAAGATCGTGTCGCCGGTCGGGTCCGACGTCGGGTCGAGCGGATCGGCCAGTCGCGGACCCTCGGAGATCCGGTAGGACAACAGGGCCGTGTCGCCGGAGCGGGAGTGGCCCTTCATCCACTCCGCGTGGCTCCGGAAGATGCGCTCGCCCTCGGCCACCTGCTCCGGGGTGGTCGCCGTCCACATGGCGACGATGTTGGTCTTCCCCTGCTCGTCCATGAGCGGGTCCTCCTCCCCACGGGGTGCGGCCATCGTCCGCGCAGGTCCCGGCCATTCGCGATACGTACTTCACGCCCCGGCCGGCGCACCCCCGTCGCGACGCCAGCGGTCGCCGTCGAGGTGGTCGAGGTCCAGGTCGGCGGCGGCCTGCAGGGCCTCGGGCGAGCGGGCGACGAGCAGCGCCATCCACAGCGGGTACTGCTCGTGCTGGCGCAGGGAGACCTCGTGCTGGCCCGCGATCAACATCCCCGGCTTGGGCAACCGGCACCAGCAGCGCGCCAGGTCGGGCATGGTCGCGTCGGGGTGGTGCGGGCAGTGCACGACGTGGTCGAGGAGGTTCGCGACACGCTCGCGCACCGTCCACAGCGTGCGCACCGCGGTCTGGTCGTCGGTCTCCCCCAGCGCCACGCCGCCCTGCTGGCTGAACCCGATCACCCGACCGCCCGCGCCCTTCCAGAGCCGCAGGCGCTCGACGGCGTCCTCGTGGACCTCGATGTCGAACGGTCCGCGCCACGGCCGGCCGAGGTCCTCGGGGGTCTTGCGCAGCACGCCCTCGACCTCGACGAAGAGCATCGGCACCGCGGGCCGCGTCGGGACGTTCATGGCCCGGCGATGGTACTGGCCGCCGCCCGCATCGCGTCGATCTCGCCCGACTGCGTCGCCAGGAGGACCTGGGAGAACCGCCGCAGCGTCTCGTCCGTGCCGGTCGCGAGGTGCTCCCGCGCCATCGCGATCGCGCCCTCGTGGTGACGGGTCATCGTCGCCAGCCACAGGCGGTCGAACGCGGGGCCGCGCAGCTGCTCCAGGGCCGCCGGGTCGGCCATCCCGTCCGTGCCGTGCGCGTGCACCCCCGCCCCGGCCGGCCATCCGCGGCTGCGGCGCAGGCCCTCGAGCTGGCCGATCTCCTCGACCTGGTCGCGGTCGATCCGCGTCGCGAGCGCCGCGACGGCCGGCGACGCGTCCCGGCCCGGCACGAGCGCCGCCAGCTCCAGGGCCTGCGCGTGGTGGGGCACCATCGCGTCGAGGTAGACGGCGTCGGGCCCGGGGACGGGCGCCAGCCCTGGCGCGTCCGCGCACCCGCTCAGCACGGCCGGCACACCGATGGCGAGCAGCAGCAGGACCAGCAGGCGGCGCATCGCGGCCCATCTTCGCGCGGAGCGCCTGTGAGCGCTTGTCCGTGCCCCAGCACGGACAAGCGCTCACGAGCGCGTCAGCGCAAAGCGCGCCGCAGCAGCTTCCCCGTGACGGTCTTGGGGATCTCGTCGAGCAGCTCGACCTGGCGCGGGTACTTGTACGCCGACATCCGCTCCTTGCAGAACGCGATGAGCTCGTC
>JAQSWW010000087.1 GCA_029266415.1 Actinomycetospora sp.
TCGCCCGGGTCGTCGGCGGTGAAGCCGCCGCCCGCGAAGCGCAGCCGCTCCGCGAACGCGTCCCACGGCCCGTCGGCGGGCTTGACCGCGCCGAACTCCTCGACCGCCGCGTGCACGTCGTCGCGGAACTCGTCGTCGGTCTTGCTGCGCCGCCCGCTGCCGATCAGGTACCACTGCTCGGGCAGCAGACCCTCCTGCGCGAGGCGGAAGAACGACGGCAGCACCAGGCGCTTGGCCAGGTCGCCGGTCGCCCCGAACAGGACGAAGACGATGGGGTCGGGTGCTTCGGGTGCGGCCACCCGGGCAACGTATCCCCGTCCCGCGCACCCGAACACCAGACCGGCCCGTCCGTGGGTCCGGGTCGGGTCACGGTCGCGGCCGGTGTCAGCGAAGTGGCGTCGCTGACGATGAGCGTCCGTATCGGTACTTCGATCACCACGCTCGGGCGGTCCGTGCGAGGTGGGGGAGGGCGGCTCAGCCGTCGGGGCGCAGGTCGGCCTGCATCAGCACGGTGTCGGCCCACTGTCCGTTCTTGTAGCCCACCGACGGCATCCGCCCGACCTCGGTGAACCCCAGGCGCCGGTGCAGCACCGTCGACGGGGTGTCGTGCCGCGACCCGGCGAGCGCGGCGATCACCGCGACGACCTGGCGCACCTCGGTGCCGCGCAGCGCCTCGAGCAGGCCGGCCAGCAGCCGCGAACCGAGGCCCCGCCCGGCGGCCTCGGGCGCGATGTAGATCGAGTCCTCCACCGTGTACCGGTACGCGGCGTGCGGCCGGAACCGCGTGATGTAGGCGAAGCCCTCGACCTCGCCGTCGATCTCGGCGACGAGGAACGGCATCCCCCGCCCGGCGGCCGCGATGCGCTCGCGCCAGACGTCGTCGGACGGCGGGTCCTCGACGAACGTCGCGATCGAGTGCAGCACGTAGCCGGCGAAGATCGCGGAGACCCGTGCAGCGTCGCCGGCAACGGCGGGGCGCAGGACCCCGGGACCGCTCCCGGTGCTCGTGTCGGTGTGATCGATGGCCACGTCCCGAGTGTCCTACTCGACCCGGACCAGCGAGAACTCCCACTCGCCGCTCGGCTCGTTGAAGCCCGTCCGCTCGTAGATGGCGTGCTGCTGCGCGCCCACGGCGTCGGCGACCGTGCGCCGCAGCCCCTGGTCCTGGCTGGGCAGGGGGATCCGCTGCAGAAGCGGCGGCTCCTCCCCGGCGTCGTCGGGAACGGTGATCGCCCCGACGCCCTGCAGGGGGCCGTTGACGTAGCGGACGGCGAACTCCATGTGTCCTCCCAGACGGTTCGCGCCACCCTACGACCCCGCCGCGCGGTCGTCACCGCCACCAGTCCGGCCGTGTTGCCCCGATCGGCCGACAGCTCGATCTTCAAGGGCCACGTAGCGTGGTCACGTGCGATTCGCTCTCTTCCTGCTCGGGGGCATGGTGCTGCTCGGCGCCGGCATCGCGCTGATCGCTCTCGGCGTGCCCGGCGGGCTCGTGGTCGGCCCCGCCCTCATCGTCGCCGGGCTCCTGGTCAAGGTGGCCGGCGTGCTCACCGTCGACGCGGGTCCGACGCCGCCTGCCGGCTCGGGGCGCACGGTGACGACGCTGGGCACGACGTCCCCCGCCGGCGGCGGCGCCACGACCGGACGCACCTCGGCCCTGCGCCGCGCGCGCACCGTCCGCGCCGCCCGGGCCACGGCCCGCGCCACCGAGGCCGCCCGCACCGCCGCCCTCCGGGGCTCGCCGGTCGCACGTCCCACGGGACGGGGCCGGCCCGCGTCCTGAGCACCGGTCCGGCGGCACGCGGGACCGTGCGCGGCCTAGGGTCGGCCGGTGGCCGCCGTCTGGGAGTACGCGACGTTGGAGATCTCCGCGGTGGGCCTCGACGAGGGCAGCACCGCCGAGTGGCAGATCTACGCGATCGGCCCGTCCGACGAGCTGATCCTCGAGGAGTACCGGCCCTACCGCGTGGCGTGGGCCCGCGTGTACGCCGAGCAGCTCAACCGGCTCGGGCGCCAGGGCTGGGAGCTCGTCGCGCTCGCCGGGCCGCAGAACGCGCTGGTGCCGAGCGCGCCCGGCACCGCCCACCACGTCGTCGAGACCCGCTTCGTGCTCCGGCGCCCCGCCGCGTAGCCCGTCAGACGGGCCAGGCCTCCCGGCGCCACGCGGCGTCCCAGAACATCCACTCGTAGCGGCAGGTCGTCACGTAGTGGGCGCGGACCCGCTCGCGCTCCGCGTCGCCGAGGGTCTCCCCGACGCGGTCGGTCAGCGCCAGCACCGCGTCGACCACGGCCTGGAACTCCTCCCCGCCGTACATCGCGATCCAGCGGGCGTAGAGCGGGTCGGGCGAGGACGCCTCGAGCAGTGACTCGCCGACCCGCGCGTAGATCCAGTAGCACGGCAGGACCGCGCCCAGCCCCTCGGCGAACGACCCGCCGTGGCACGTGGCCAGCAGGTAGCTGGTGTAGGCCGTCGTCGTCGGCGCGACGGGCTCGGCGGCGGCCTGGGTCGCGGTGAGACCGAGGGCGTCGGCCAGCTCGGCGTGCATGTCCTGCTCGGCGGCGATCGCCCCGGCGGCGTGCTGGGTGAACATCACCGTGTCGTCCGCGCCCGGCGCGCGGGCGGCGAGCAGGGCCAGCGCGCGGGCGTAGCCGCGCAGGTAGTGCGCGTCCTGGACGACGAAGTGCCGGAACGCCGCGTGGGGCAGCGTCCCGTCGGCCAGGCCGGTGAGGAACGGGTGCGCGCGGACCCGCTCGTAGACGTCGGCGCCCGCGCTCCAGAGCTCGTCGCTGAGACCCACGGCGACCACCCTGGCACGCGGCGGTGAGATCATCACGAGGTGGGATCCACCGGCACGTCCCGTGCCCTCGGGCTGGCCCTCGGGGTGCTCGCCGACGGGGTGTTCGGTGACCCCCGGCGCGGTCACCCGGTGGCGGCGTTCGGGTCGGCGGCGACGTGGCTGGAGCGGACCTGGTGGGCCGACCGGCGCGGCCCCGGGGTCGCGTACGCGACGGTGCTCGTCGGCGGCGCGGTGGGCCTGGGCGTCGTCGCCGAGCGCGCCCGGCACCCCGCGGTGCACGCCGGGCTCACCGCCGTCGCGACCTGGGTGGTGCTCGGCGGTACCTCGCTCGCGGCCGAGGGCGCGGCGATGGCGGCGTCCCTCGAGCGCGACGACCTCGCCGCCGCCCGGGCCCGGCTGTCGCACCTGTGCGGGCGCGACCCCGCGGCGCTCGACGCCGACGGGCTCGCCCGCGCCGCGCTGGAGTCGGTCGCGGAGAACACCGCCGACGCGGTGGTCGCGCCGCTGGTGTGGGGGGCGCTGGCCGGCGTGCCGGGCCTGCTGGGGCACCGCGCGGTGAACACCCTCGACGCGATGGTGGGGCACCGCTCGGCGCGGTACGAGCACTTCGGCTGGGCCTCGGCGCGCGCCGACGACGTCGCGGGCGTGGTGCCGGCGCGCGTGTCGGCGCTGGTCACGGCGGCGTGCGCGCCGCTGGTCGGCGGGCGGCCCGCCGCGGCGTGGCGGGCCTGGCGCCGCGACGCGCGCGCCCACCCGAGCCCGAACGCCGGGCCGGTGGAGGCGTCGTTCGCCGGCGCGCTGGGCCTGCGTCTCGGCGGGCGCACGGTGTACCCCTACGGCGTCCAGGACCGCCCGGTGCTCGGCGACGGCCGAACCCCGAGCGTGCCCGACCTCGCCCGCGCCGTGCGCCTGTCCCGCCTCGTGGGCGCGGTGACGGCGGTGCTGGCCGTCCTCGCCGTCACCCTCACCCGGAGCCGTTGACGCGGTCCGGAGCCGGCGCCGGCGCGTCCCCCGACGCCCGCTCGCCCGCGGCCTCGGACGGGGTGGCGCGCTCGAGGAAGCGCAGCAGCTCGACCGGGAAGGGCAGGACCAGCGTCGAGTTCTTCTCGGCGGCGACCTCCACCACCGTCTCGAGCAGGCGCAGCTGCAGCGCGGCGGGGTGGTCCGCGATGGCCTGCGCGGCCTCGGCGAGCGTGGCCGCGGCCTGGCGCTCCCCGTCGGCGGTGATGACGCGGGCTCGCCGTTCCCGTTCGGCCTCGGCCTGCCGCGACATCGAGCGCTTCATCGACTCGGGCAGCGAGACGTCCTTGATCTCGACCCGGTCGATGTGCAGGCCCCAGTCGCCCACCGGGGTGTCGATCATCAGCTCGAGGCCCTGGTTGAGGCGCTCGCGGTTGCTCAGCAGGTCGTCGAGGTCGCTCTTGCCGATGATCGAGCGCAGCGAGGTCTGGGCGAGCTGGCCGACGGCGAGCATGTAGTCCTCCACCTCGACGGCGGCGCGCACGGGGTCGACGACCCGGAAGTAGAGCACCGCGTCGACGCGCACCGTGACGTTGTCGCGGGTGATGCCGTCCTGCGCGGGCACCGGCAACGTCACGATCTGCATGTTGACCTTCTGCAGCCGGTCGGCCACCGGCCGGAGCAGCACGATCCCGGGGCCCCGCGTCGTCCCGGGGTCGACCCGGCCGAACCGGAAGACGACGCCGCGCTCGTACTGGCGCACGATGCGCACGCTCGTCGCGGCGAGGAGCAGGGCCATCGTGACGACGACGGCGGCGACGGCCAGGAGGACGGTCATCTCGGGTCACGTCCCTTCGCAGTGTGACCGCGCCGGCGCGCCGCACGCGTCCGCCCGGTCGTCGGCGCCGTCGGCCGGACGACCGCGGCGGGGCAGCGGGCGTGGCGCAGGACCGCCTGGCCGACCGACCCGAACAGCGCGCCGGAGAGGCACCCGCGACCCCGGGACCCGATCACCAGCAGCGCCGCCCCGGCCGACTCCGCGGCCAGGGCGCGGGCCGGCTCGTCGGCGACCAGGGTGAGCCGGACGCCGACGCCCGGGAACTCGCGGCGCCACGGGGCGAGCGCGGCGGTGAGCCGGTCGCGCGCGACCAGCTCGGCGGCGTCCCGGTCGTCGCCGAGCCCGTCGAGGTCGGCCGGCGGGTGCGGGGTCCAGGCGTGGAGGGCGGTGAGGCCGATGCCGCGCTGGGCGGCCGCGGCGAAGGCGACGGCGAGGGCGGGCGCCGACCCCGAGCCGTCGACGCCGACCACGACCCGGACGCGCGACGGGCCGGGCTCCACCTCGCGACGCGGGGGCACGACCACGACGGGGCACGGTGCCCGGGAGCACACCCCGACGCTCACCGACCCGGCGAGCGCGCGGCGCACCCGCCCACGCGCCCGGGTGCCCACCACGACGAGCTGCGCGGGCTGCGCCGTCAGCGCCGGTGCCGCGCCCCCGACCACGGTCCGCCCGGTCACCTCCAGCTCGGGCGCGACGGCGCGCGCCCGCTGCGACGCCTGGCGGAGGAGCTCCTCGGCCGCGGCCGCCCCGGCACCGCCGACGTCGGCGACCGGGCCGAAGGGGCCCGGAGCGACGGGCGGCGGGCAGGCGGTGACGATCCGGAGGGGGCAGCCGCGCGCGGCGGCCTCGGCGGCCGCCCAGTCCAGCGCGTCCCACGCCGTGCACGACCCGTCGACGCCGACGAGGACGGGATTCGGCTCGCCCATCGCGACCACCTCCCGGAAGGGCCTCGTATCGTAGCGCGATACAAATCCGGTGGGTAGGTTCTCGACGGGTGGCTCCGGACGGAGGTGGCGGTCGTCGTGGCGCAGGCCGACGGTGAGCGCGGTCCGATGAGCAAGGAGGACTTCGAGGCGCTGGCACGCTTCCGGTTCGCCGTCCGGTCGTACCTGCGCTTCAGCGAGGAGACCGTGCGCGAGCACGGCGTGACACCCCAGCACTACCAGCTGCTCCTGGCCATCAAGGGCGTCCCGGGCCGCGAGTGGGCGAGCGTGGGCGAGCTCGCCGAGCAGCTCCAGCTCCGTCACCACAGCACCGTCGAGCTCGTCGACCGCGCCCAGGGCAACGGCCTGGTGGAGCGCGCGCCCGACCCCGGCGACGGGCGCACCGTGCGTGTCGTGCTCACCGAGCAGGGTCAGCGGGTGCTGTCCGTGCTGAGCCCGCTGCACCGCGACCAGATGCGCCGGATGGCCGAGGCGCTCACCCCTCCCGCGTGGGGGTCGGAGAACGGGGCTCAGCGCCGCCCGTAGCGGTCGGCGAGCCGCTGCTCCGTGTCCGTCGCGCGGGCGTCCCACGGCGTGCCGTCGGCGGCGTCGCGCGGGTCCTGGTCGTCGCGGTCCCGGCGACCGTGGGGGTCGAGCCCGCGGGCCCGCCGGTACTCGAGGCGGGCGAAGTAGATCCACGCGCCGATCGCCATCAGCCCGAAGATCAGCCACTGCCAGGCGTAGGAGTACGACGGGTTGGGGTCGGGCGGGGGGAGCGGGACCGCGGTGAGCACGCCGGGCTGGGCGGGCAGGAGCTGGACGTACCCCGGGCTGGTCGGGATCCCGCCGGCCGCGGCGACGGTGGGGGCGTCGGCGGCGTAGACCTGGCGCCGGCCGTCGGCCACCACCGTGGGCCGGCTCGGCGCGCCCTCGTCGAGGCGCTGGTACCCGGCGACCGTCACGACCCCCGCCGGGGCGGGCGCGACGGGGGGCAGCCCGCCGGTGTCCGCGGTGCGCACGTACCCGCGGTCGACCAGCACGGTCTCGCCGTCGGTGGTGGTCAGCGGCGTCATGACCTCGATGGCGGGCTGGCCCTCGATGCTGCGCAGGCGCACGAGTACCTCGCCCTCGGGGCGGTAGGTGCCGGTGAGGACGACCTGGCGCCACACCACGTCCGCCGACGGCGCCGCGCCCGGCGCGACGAGCTCCCCGCGGGGGACGGGCGCGGTGGCCACACCCCGGGTCAGCGCGGCGTTGACGCCGTCGCGCTCGTCGCTGCGGTGGAACTGCCAGGGCGCGAGCAGGTAGTAGCAGGCGAAGGCGAACGCGACCACGACGAGTGTCAGCGCGATCCACCCGGGCCGGAGCAGGAACCGCACGACGCCAGGTTACGTGAGCACCTTCCGCCCCTAGGGGGTCGACAACTGCTCACACGCCCGGAGGGCCTGGCCCCCGTACCCGCCCCCGAAGAGCACCGTGTGCACCAGCAGCGGGAAGAGCTGGTGCATCCCCACGCGGTCGCGCCAGCCCGCGGCCAGCGGGGCGGCCTCGTCGTACGCGGCGAGGATCGTCTCCAGCTGCGGGGCGCCGAACAGCGCCAGCATCGCCAGGTCGGTCTCGCGGTGCCCGCCGTGCGCCGCGGGGTCGATCACCCAGGCGCTCTCGCCCGCCCACAGCACGTTGCCCGTCCACAGGTCGCCGTGCAGGCGGGCGGGGGCCTCGGGCGGGCCGGCGACCTCGTCGAACCGCGCGCAGGCCCGCTCCACGCGCGCGACGTCGTCCGCCGAGAACGTGCCCTGCTCGCGGGCCCGGCGGGCGTAGGGCAGCACGCGGTGCTCGGCGTACCACGACGGCCAGTCGTCCCCGGTCTCGTTGACCATCCGCGCCTCGCCGATCCACGCGTGCACCGGCCCGCCGGGCGGCGGCGACCCGAACGCCGGCGCGCCCGCGGCGTGCAGGGCGGCGAGGTCGCGGCCGAAGCGCTCGGCGGCACCGGGCGCCGCGCGGCCCGTCGGCACCCGCGTGGACACCATCCGGCCCTCGGCGGTCCCCAGGACGTCCGGGACCGCCACGACCCCGGGCTCCGCCAGCCACCGCAGGCCGGCCGCCTCCGCGGCGATCGCCGACGGCTCGCCCGTCTTGACGACGACCTCGGTGCCGTCGTCCAGCGTCGCCATCCGGACCCCGTGTCCCGACCCGGCCAGCAGCTCCTCGAGCGAGGTCACCGGATGCGCTCCACGAGACCCGGCATCGCGGCCTCGACCATCTCGATCACCTCGTCGAACCCGCCCGGCCCGCCGTAGTACGGGTCGGGCACCTCGGCACCCTCGGGCGCCTCGGGGTCGAACGAGCGCAGCAGCACGACGCGCTCGGGGTCGGCGCCGGCGGCGACGAGGTCGCGGACGTGGTCCTCGCTCGCGGCCACCAGGAGGTCGGCCTCGAGCTGCTCGGCGTCGATCCGCCGCGCGGTGTGGGTGGTGTCGTAGCCCCGGTCGCGCAGCGTGCCCGCGGCGCGCCGGTCCATCGGCTCGCCGGCGTGCCAGTCGCCGATGCCCGCGCTGGAGACGGTGACCGCGTCCGCCAGCCCGGCCTCGGCGAGCCGGGTGCGGAACACCTTCTCGGCGACGGGGGAGCGGCAGATGTTGCCCGAGCAGACGAAGACGACGTGCACGCCGCCATGGTCGCGCCCGCCCCACCGGTGCCGCCGGGGCGGGGTGGGCAGAATGGGCGGCCATGGAGACGGGGCGTCGAGGGGAGCACGCCGACAGGGGAGCTCGACCGTCGGGCGAGGTCACCGTGGCCGACGCCGTCGCCGCTCTCGAGGCGGCCTACCCCCCGGAGCTGGCGCAGGACTGGGACGCGGTCGGGCTCACGGTCGGCGACCCGGTCGCACCGGTCCGGCGCGTGCTCGTCGCGGTCGACCCGCTGCCCGCCGTGCTCGAGGAGGCGGTCGCGACCGGGGTCGACCTGCTCGTCACCCACCACCCGCTGCTGCTGCGCGGGGTGCACGCCGTGGCCACGACGGCGCCGAAGGGCTCGGCGGTCCACCGGCTGATCCGCGGGGGGATCGCGCTGTTCAGCGCCCACACCAACGCCGACGCGGCGAATCCCGGGGTGTCCGACGCCCTCGCGACGGCGCTGGGCGTGACGGTCGGCGGCCCTCTGAGCCCCCAGGGCGACGGGTCCGTCGGGATCGGGCGGATCGGCGCGCTGCCCGAGCCCGAGACCCTCGCCGCGTTCACCCGCCGCGTCGCCGACGCGCTCCCCGCCACCGCGTGGGGTGTACGCGCCGGCGGCGACCCGCAGCGCACCGTGCGGCGCGTCGCGGTCTCCGGGGGCGCCGGGGACTCGATGCTGCACCTCTCCCGCGACGCGGGCGTCGACGTCTACGTCACCGCCGACCTGCGTCACCACCCCGCCACCGACCACCTCGCCGAGGCCGGCGCCCCCGCGCTCGTCGACGTCGCCCACTGGGCCTCCGAGCACCCCTGGTGCGCGCAGGCCGCCGCCGTGCTGACCGCGCTCGACCCCGCGCTCGAGGTCGCGGTGTCCACCGCGCGCACCGACCCGTGGAGCCTCGGCCAGGACTCTCCCGACCCCGCTGGAGCAGGAGCCGTGATCTCGTGAAGGCCGACCCGACCGTCCAACGCAAGCTGCTCGACCTCGCCGCCCTGGACGCCGAGCTCGCGCGGGCCGAGTACCGCCGGCGCACGATGCCCGAGCAGACCGCGGTCGAGGAGGCCGAGGCCGTCCTGCGCACCCGCCGCGACGCCGTCGTGCGGGCCCGCACGTCGGTCAGCGACCTCGGACGCGACGTCGCGAAGCTCGAGCAGGAGGTCGCCCAGGTCAGCGCACGCGAGCAGCGCGACCGGGGGCTGATGGACTCGGGCAGCGTGTCCGCCAAGCAGATGACCGACCTGTCCCACGAGCTCGAGACCCTCGCCCGCCGCCGCGGGGTGCTGGAGGACTCCCAGCTCGAGGCCATGGAGCGCCTCGACGCCGCCGAGACCGACCTCGCCCACGAGCAGGCCGCCCTCGACGAGGCCGAGACCACGCTGGCCGACGCCGTGGAGCGCCGCGACGGGGTGCTCGGCGACATCGAGGTGATCGAGAAGCGACGGGGCGCCGAGCGCCGGGAGCTCGCGGCGTCGCTGCCCGCGGACCTCCTCGGGCTCTACGACCAGCTGCGCACCCGGACCGGCCACGGTGCCGGCGAGCTCGTGGGGGGTCGCTGCGGGGCCTGCCGGATGGAGATGGACCGGAGCGAGC
This sequence comes from Actinomycetospora sp., assembly GCA_029266415.1. Classification (GTDB taxonomy): domain Bacteria; phylum Actinomycetota; class Actinomycetes; order Mycobacteriales; family Pseudonocardiaceae; genus Actinomycetospora. The sequence continues at coordinate 9,792 of JAQSWW010000087.1, forward strand.
TGCGCGACATCGCCGCGGCCGCGCCCGACGAGGTCGTCCGGTGCGAGCAGTGCGGGGCGATCGTGGTGCGCACCGGCCAGGGGGCGGCGTGACGACGGCCGGATCCTGGACGGGCCGGGGTGCCACGATGCCGACGCGCGTGCTGCTGCTGCGGCACGGGCAGAGCCCGCTGTCGGTGGAGAAGCGCTACTCCGGGCGCGGCAACCCCGAACTGACGCGCGAGGGTCTCGAGCAGGCCGCGGCCGCGGCGACCGCGCTCGCCGCCCGCCACATCGGGACCGACGGCAACATCCGGGCGGTGATCAGCTCGCCGTTGCTGCGGGCGCGTCAGACCGCCGAGCCGGTGGCGGGCGTGCTCGGGCTCGGGGTCAGCGTCGAGGACCGGTTCACCGAGACCGACTTCGGCACGTGGGAGGGCCTGACCTTCCCGGAGGCCGCGCAGCGCGACCCCGAGGTGCACCGGGCCTGGCTCGGCGACAGCTCGGTCAGCCCGCCGCAGGGCGAGAGCTTCGACGTCGTCGCCCGGCGCGTCGACGCCGGGCTCGACGACCTGCTGCGCCGCCACCCGGGGCAGACCGTCGTGCTCGTCAGCCACGTCACGCCGATCAAGCTGATCCTGCGCCGGGCGCTCGACGCCGGGCCGCAGATGCTCTATCGCCTGCACCTGGACCTGGCGTGCCTGTCGGTCGTCGAGTTCTGGCCCGACGGCGGCGCGTCGGTGCGGCTGGTCAACGACACGAGCTATTTGGCCTAGCGGCCTCGTGCGTGCTTGGACGTGCCCCAGCACCGACAAGCACGCACACCACCGACGACCGGAGGTCAGAACCACTCCAGCCACGCGCCACCCGGGTGGGCGAGGCCGAGGACCTCGCCGCTCGTGCGTCCGTCGCGGCCCACCGAGAGGTGGCCGACGACCCCGGTGACCCCGGCGCGCGACACCTGCAGCGCGCGGGCGGGCACCGGCAGGTCCTGCACGCTGTCGCACCCGTCCGGGCCGAGCGGGGTCAGCGGGTCGACCGAGATCCACTCGACGTCGCGTCCGAGCTCCGGCAGCCGGCGGCGGAACGCGGCGCGCTGGGTGTCGGTGAGGAACACGTGGACGTAGGTGTCGACGAGCACGAGCAGCGCGTCCTCGGGCATGCCGCGGCAGAGCTCGAGCAGGTCCTCGACGGCGTCGCCGCGACGCAGCGGCGCGGGGTGGGTGCGGGCCACCTCGGAAGCGGCGGCGAACCGGTCCACCGCGCCGGTCTCGGGCGGGATGCAGGCGGCGAGCCAGTCGCGCACGCGCGGGTCGTCGAGGTCGAGGGGCTCGACGTCGACCCCGAGCCGGTCGGCGATCACCGGCATCCGCGCGGGCAGCGGGGCGGGCCGCCCGCGCAGCTCGGGCGCGACCGTCACCGCCGCGTCCGGGTCGCCCACCGCGCGCTCGCCGAACACGAACCGGTAGCGGTCGAGGTGCAGCCCCAGGCCCGCGCCGGTGCCGAGGTCGACGAGCGCGATCGGGCGCTCCGCGTCGAGGCGCCCGAGGACGTGGCCCAGGACGGCCACGACGTCGGCGCTGCGGGCGACCTCGTTCATCTGGTACCGGTGCTCGGCGCACAGGGCGGCGAGCTCGTCGGCGTGCTCGCGGGCGAAGGCCGTCAGCGCCGTCCGGAACCCCCGGTCCAGCGGCGGCTGGCCGGAACCCGGCGTCGGGAAGTAGCGCGCCAACGATTCCGGGTCCCGGCGCGCGACCAGGTAGCGGATCGCGGCGCTGAGCAGCAGGGGCGGGAGCCGATCGGCGGGGATGCGCGCGCCGAGGGCCAACAGGTCCGGCTCCGCGGCGATCGCCCGGAACAGCTCGGCGGTCAGCGCCCACGTCGGCGGCGCGTCCGCCGGCGACCAGCCCGCCGCGATGCCGAGGGCCTGCTCCCGCACGCTGGCGCGGGCCTCGGCCTCGGGGGTCGTCACGGGCCGTAGCCTGCCGAGACCCGGGCCGGCGGCGCAACGGGACGGGCTACACGATCTCGCGGCGCGCGAGGAGCGCGACGCGCGCGCCCGCTCCCTGGTGGCCGACCTGCGCGCCAGCACCAGCCGCTACCCCCACGACCCGGAGCTCACGACGCTCGTCGCCGATCTCTCCCGCGTCAGCACCGAGTTCGTCGCCCTCTGGGACTCGCAGGTCGTCGCCGGCCACCAGCAGAGCCACAAGACCGTCGCGCGCCCCGAGGTCGGCGACGTGGACATGGACTGCGACGTCCTCACCACCGCCGAGGACGACCTCCGCGTCCTCGTCTTCACCCCGGCCCGGGCAGCGACTCCCGCGGCCGGCTCGACCTGCTGGCCGCGCTCGGGACCCAGTCGATGAGCACCCCCGAGCCGACGGCGAGTACGTAGTTCGCGACCTGTCCGACGTCTCCGGCCCGCTCCAGGCTCGGTGCACGCACCGAGCAGGGGAGCACCCGATGACCAGCACCACCACCGACAACGCGACCGTCGTCCGCGCGGCCTACGAAGCCTTCGCCCGGGGCGACATCCCCGCCGTCGTCGAGAGCTTCGATCCGGCGATCGTCTGGACGAGTCGACGGGGCTCATCGCCGGCACCTACGAGGGTCCGGAGGCCGTCGTCGAGGGCGTGTTCGTGCCCATCGGCAGCGAGTGGGAGGTCTTCACCGTCGATCCCGACCGCGTGGTCGCCGAGGGGGACGTCTGCGTCGCCGTCGGCACCTACCGGGGGACCTACCGCGCGACCGGACGGTCGATGACGTCGCGCTTCGCGCACGTCTGGGAGATGCGCGACGGCCGGATCGTGCGTTTCGAGCAGATCGCGGACACCGAGTCGTTCAACGCCGCGCTGCGCTGAGCGAACTCACCAGGACAGCACCAGCGCGAGCGCGCCGGTGCCGGCGACCAGGCACGCCGGCACGGTCGCCAGCCCGGCGAGCGTGAACGTCCCCAGCGGCGCCGGGACCCCGCGCGCCGCCAGCACCCGCCGCCACAGGAGCGTGGCGAGCGAGCCGGCCGGGGTGAGGTTCGGGCCGACGTTCACCCCGATCAACAGCGCCAGCACCAGTCCGAGCGGCGGCGTCGGGCCGAGCGCGGCGAGCAGGACGAGGGTCGCGGGAAGGTTGTTGACGAGGTTGGCCAGCAGCGCGGCGATCCCGGCCATCGCCAGCAGCGCGGCGAACGACGTGCCGGTGGGCAGGAGGCCGGCGGCGAGGTCGCCGAGACCGTGCTCGGTCACCGCCGCCACCACCACGCCCAGGGCGAGGACGAACAGGCAGAACAGCGGCGAGGCCGCGGCGAGGGCGTGGAGCGGCCGCGTGTGTCGGGCCAGCAGCGTCCGCGCCGCCAGCACCACCGCACCGGCGACCGCGACCCACGCCGGCTCGACGCCCAGCGGCGAGGCGACCGCGAAGCCGGCGAGGGTCGCCTCCAGCACCGCGACGGCGAACCGGGGGAGGGGTGCCTCCTCGGTGCTCGGCTCGCCGGTCGGGTCGGTGGCGAGGTCGGCGCGGAACGTCCACCGCAGCCCGACGTACTCGACGGCCAGCACCGCGAGCTGCGGCAGGACCATGAGCCCGGCGAAGCCGAGGAACGACAGCCCGGTGGACGGCAGCGCGAGCAGGTTGGTCAGGTTCGCGACGGGCAGCAGCAGCGAGGCGCTGTTGGCGAGGTGCGCGCAGGCGAAGGCGGGCGGGGCGGGCCGCGCGCCGAGGCGCCGCGTGGTGTCGAGCACCACGGGGGTCAGCAGGACGACGGTCGCGTCGAGGCTCAGCACGGCCGTCGTGGCGGCCGCCGCGACGACGACCAGCGCGAACAGGCGTCGGGGGCGCCCGTGCGAGCGCTGGGCCAGCGCGCTGCCGGCCCACCGGAACACGCCCTCGGCGTCGGCGAGGTGAGCGAGCACGAGGACCGCGGCGAGGAAGCCGACCGTCGGCGCGAGCTCGCGGACCTCGGCCCACGCGGCGTCGATCGTCAGCAGGCCGGTCGCGAGGACGACGAGGGCGGCAGGGACGGCGGCGGACGCCTCGGGCAGCCCGCGCGGGCGGGTGACCGCGACGACGAGGACGGCCGCGAGGAGGCCGACCGGGAGGGCGGTCACCGCAGGAACAGGTAGATCGCCACCCCGACGCCGAGGACCACGACGCTCCAGCGCAGCACGCCGTCGGGCAGCTTCTTGGCGACGGCCATGCCGAGGTACCCGCCGGCGAGCGTCGTCGGGGCGAGCAGGAGCACCGCGAGCCAGTCGACGGGCGCGAAGAGCGCGAAGAGCAGCACCGTCACCGTGCTCGTCACCAGCGACAGGAGCACCTTCACGGCGTTGAGGCGCTGCAGCGTGTCGTGGGCGAGCAGGGAGAGCACGGCGATCAGCACCACGCCCAGCGCGCCGCCGAAGTACCCGCCGTAGACGGCCGCGAGGAAGATCGTCGGGAGGAGGACCTTCGGGTTGTCGGCGGTGCGCTCGGCGCTGCTGGTCCAGCGCTTGATCCAGGGCTGCGCGCCGAGCGTGAGGCTCGCGAGGAGCACGAGGATCGGGACGACGGCGTCGAACACCGACTGGGGCAGGACCAGGAGCAGCGCGCAGCCGACGCCCGAGCCGAGGGCGGCGACGATGCTCGTGGTGACGATGCGCCGACGCTGGCCCTGCAGGTCGTCGCGGGCGTTGACCGTCGAGCCCGCGTAGCCCGGCCACTGCGCCACCGAGTTGGTGACGTTCGCGGGCAGGGGCGCCAGACCCGTCGCGAGCAGGGCGGGGAAGACGATCAGCGACCCGCCGCCGGCGACCGCGTTGACCGCGCCGGCGACCAGCCCGAGCACGCCCAGCAGGACGATCTGGAGCACCGACGGGTCCGACACGTGCGCGACGCTAACGGTCGGGGGGAACCGTGTCCTCGGGACACGGGTCGGGTCCCGAGGGGCGGCTGTAAGCTGCTCGACGCGGACGAGTCGGCCGGGCGACCGCGGCGGACCCCACGAGGGGCCGTCGAGGAAAGTCCGGACTCCACAGGGCAGGGTGGTTGCCAACAGCAACCCGGGGTGACCCGCGGGACAGTGCCACAGAGAACAGACCGCCACCGGGCCTCGCGTCCGGTGGTGAGGGTGAAACGGTGGTGTAAGAGACCACCAGCGTCCTGGGTGACCAGGACGGCTCGGTAAACCCCACCCGGAGCAAGGTCAAGAAGGTCGGTCCGCGAGGACCGGCTGCGCAGGTCGTCCGAGGGCTGCCCGCCCGAGACCTGCGGGTAGACCGCTGGAGCCCGCCGGCGACGGCGGGCCGAGATGGATGGTCGCCACCCACGGGACCGTGAGGGCCCGTGGGGACAGGATCCGGCTTACAGGCCGACTCGTCCGCCCCACAGCCTGTGACCTGCGCGTTCTCTCCGCGGCGTAGCTTCCCTCACGAGCACGAGGGGAGCCGCCACGATGACGACCGCCAGTGGACGAGTCCACCGCGAGCCCGACGACGAGGTGCCGCCGCTGCCGCGCCAGCAGGTCCCACGCGTCGCGGAGCGGGAGGTCCCCGAACTCCCCGAGGACGAGCTGCCGGCCGTGCGCGACGACGAGACGTTCGAGCCGCCGGAGCCGTTCCTGCCGCCGGTGGACGCGCACCGCCCTCCGGAGAACGGGGCCCAGGGCGCTGAGCCGTGAGGGTCACGAGGCCGAGGACGACCTCATGGGAGGGCCGACCACTTCCTGTCCGTATCGTTGCTCGATCATCGACACCTCCTCAGCAGTGGGCGCTGTCGCCGGACGGTCCGGGGCCAAAGGAAGTGTGAGCGCCTCAGCCGGGCGGGACATGTGGAAGAACATCTCTTCCCCGCCTGCGGGCACGAACCACGTCAACAGTCGAGCCACGGAACTGTCGACGCGGTACTGGTGCGCCACGTCTCGAGGTCCCCAGACGAACGTTCCGGCCGTGGCGGCGTACTCGATGTCCGCGATCCGGAAGGTCATCTCGCCCTCGAGCACGTAGAACACCTCGTCCTCTCGCCGGTGAACGTGCAGAGGTGGGGAGGACCCGCGGGGCATGAGCGACTCCCACACGGAGAGCGCTCCTCCGGTCTCGCCGGCCACTGCCTTGAACAGGTGGAGTCCGTCGGTCCACGTCGCGCGCCCACCGTCGGGTGGCACCACGAGGGGTTCCGTCACGGCACTCCGATCTCCGCCTCCAGAGTATCCACGCCGGGAGGTGGCGGACAGCAGCTGACCGCCGTCGGGGGCAGGGTCGTGGTGGCACCGCCGTCGAGGAACCGGGAGGTCGATGGATGTACGCACCCGCCCAGCACGACGAGGTCACAGGCCTGGTCAACTACATCGACCAGCAGCTCGCAGCCATCCGCGCCGCCGCGTTCGGCCTGACCGAGGAGCAGGCGCGCGAGACACCGTGCCGCAGTGCGCTGTCGGTCGGGGGCATCATCAAGCACACGGTCCACGGCATGCGCGATGCGCTGGAGCGGTTGCGCACCGACGTCACCGAGCAGCCGCTCGACGCCGCGGCCTACGCCGCGTTCGCCGACAGCCTCGTCGTGCGCGACGACGAGACGGTGGCCGGGACCATCGAGGACTTCGACCGGGTGCGGCCCCCACTGCTGGCCGCGGTCGCCGCGACGGACCCGGCGGGCGACACCACGGCGCCTCCCGCGCCGTGGTTCGGGATCGTCGACGCCCGGCCGATCCACCGTCGTTACTACCTGGTGCACCAGGTGGAGGAGTTCGCCCGGCACGCAGGCCACGCGGACATCATCCGCGAGCAGATCGACGGTGTGGCGGTGCCGGCGATGGTGCTCACCCTGGCCGGGGCGAGCGCCAACGACTTCTTCCAGCCTTACCGGCCTGCCCCGGGAACACTCCTGGCGTGACGCCGGTGATCCCCGTCGCGCGCGCTCACGCCGCGACGGCCGGCGCCCCGATCGTCTCGTCGAGCAGGTCGAGCACCGCTCGCCAGGCCCGCACGGTGTGCGCCGGGTGGTACCCCACGCCGTTCACCGTGGACTCGACGTGCTCGGTGCCACCGGTGAGGGAGCCATCGGCGTGCCTCGGGGGCGCCCAGAAGGCGTGCTGGGCGCCGCCGTAGATGGTCACGCGCCAGTCCACCCCGGCGTCCTGGAGCGCGCGGGTGAAGGACAGGAGCTGGTCGGGGGTGCAGAGCGGGTCCTCGGAGCCGGTACCGAGGAGGAACGCACCCGTGACTGCGGCCCAGTCCTCCGGCCGCGCGGGCGGGAGGCCGGGATGGACGGCGGCGACGGCCCGGAACGGCACCCCGGCCCGGGCGAGCTCCAGCACGATGCTGCCGCCGGCGCCGTACCCGAGGGCGGCGAGCCGATCGGGATCGGCACCGGGCACCGCGAGCAGGACGTCGAGCGCAGCGCGGCCGATGGCCCGCATGCGGTCGGGGTCGGCGATCAGCGGCAGGACCCGGGCCAGCATCGCCTCCGGGGCCCCGGCGAAGAACTGGCCACCGTGGTACTCCATCGCCAGGGCCACGTAGCCGCGCTCGGCCAGGAGATCGGCGCGGCGGCGCTGGTCGTCGTCGAGACCGATCCCGTCGTGCCCGATCAGCACCGCCGGCCACGGACCCTCGCCGTCCGGGAGCGCCAGGTGGCCGACCATCTCCAGACCGTCCGCTGCGTAGACGACCTCGCGCGTCGTGATCACCCACCGCACGCTAGCGACGGTTCGCTGCCCGCGGTCCGGCGTTCGCTCTCGGCCGAGCGGGATCGCGCGCGACGACACACCCCACCACGGCACGATCACCCCGACGGACGGACCCGGAGGAGAACCCATGGCGCGCACCGACGTCCTCGTCGAGACGAACGACGGGACCTGTCGCGCGACGCTGCACACCCGTGACGGTGACGAGGCCCGGCCCGGCGTCCTGTACTACCCGGACGCCGGCGGGGTTCGGGAGACCTTCGCGGCCATGGCCGACCGGCTCGCCGGGCAGGGCTTCGCGGTCCTGCTGCCCGACATCTACTACCGCACCCCTCACGCACCCTTCGACACCGCGACGCTGTTCGGCGACCCCGAGGAGTTCGCCCGCCTCACTGCCCTGACGCGGACCCTGACGCCGCAGATGACCGACGACGACGCCGGCGCCTACCTCACCGCGCTCGCCGGTCGGCCCGAGGTCTCGCACCCGCGACTCGGGACCGTCGGCTACTGCTTCGGCGGCGGGATGGCGCTGCGCGCCGCCGGGAACCACCCGGAGACGGTCGCCGCGACCGCCACGTTCCACGGCGGGAACCTCGCGGGCGCCGACGACCCGGCCAGCCCGCACCTCGTCGTCGAGCACATCCGGGGCGCGCTGTACGTCGCGGCCGCCACCGACGACGCCGCCTTCGACCCCGAGCAGGAGCGGCGGCTCCGGGAGGCCTTCGACGCGGCGGGAGTACGTGCGGAGATCGAGACCTACCCGGCCGCCCACGGCTTCGCCGTCCCGGACAACCCCACCCACGACGCGGCCGCCGACCAGCGCCACCAGGAGACGCTGACGGCGTTCCTCACGACGCACCTCGCGCCCTGACCCTCGCGGTGGCGAGTAACGGTCCCTGGTCGGCCGGCGAAGACCGGTTGTCCAGCACGACCAGTCGGGGGGTCACGATGACGCAGCAGTACCAGTCGCCACAGCCGTTCAACCAGTACCCGGGGCCGTACGGGCCTCCGCCCCCGTACGCGCCGCCGAGCAACGGGATGGCGACCGCGGGCTTCGTCGTCGCGCTCGTCGGGGCCGTCCTCGCCCTCATCCCGTTCGTCGGGATCGTCGCGTGGCTGATCAACCCCGTCGGGCTCGTGCTGTCGATCGTCGGGGTGAACATGGCGGCACGGCGCCAGGGCTCAGGCCGCGGGCTCGCCGTCGCCGGGATCGTGCTCGGCGTCGTCGGGCTCCTGATCTGCTTCCTCTGGGCGAGCGCACTGGCCGCGGCGACCAGCGGCTCGAACACCGGCACCACCTACTCGGCGCCCTCCTCCTCGGCCTCGGCGCCCACGCAGTCGGCCGCCGACGAGTCCGCCACCACGCCGGCGGGCAGCTTCGGACAGGGCACCTACACGGTGGGCTCGGAGATCGCGCCCGGCCGCTACCGCACCGACGGCGCGCCCGAGAGCAGCCTCTTCCCGCTGTGCATGGCCGCCCGCCAGGGTGCCGACGGCTCGCCGATCGGCATCCCCGAGACCACGAACAACGGGCCTGCCTACGTCACCGTGCGCGCGAGCGACGGCCTCGTCGAGTTCACCGGCGACTGCACCTGGTCTCCGGCGTCCTAGGACGACGAGCGAGGACGCGCAAACAGGTGGTGGCGCCGCCGCGCGCCCTGCCACCATCCCGCGCCGTGGACCCCGTGATCCGGCCGCTCACCGAGGCCGACCTCGCCCCGGTGGTCGAGCTGTCGCTGCGGGCCTGGACGCCGGTGTTCGCGTCGATCGAGCGCCGGCTGGCGGGGTCGGGTGTCTTCGAGCTCCAGCACCCCGATTGGCGCGCCGACCAGCGGGCGGCGGTGGAGAGCGCCTGTCGCGACACCGACGTGCTCGTGGCCGAGGTCGACGGGGTGGTCGGCGGCTTCGTCGCCACCACCCGCCGCGAGGACGACCTCGGCGAGATCCACATGATCGCCCTCGACCCCGACCACCGGCGCCACGGGCTGGGACGCGCCCTGACGCAGGCGGCGCTCGAACGGCTGCGGGCACAGGGTCTCGCGACGGCGATGGTCGAGACCGGGGGAGACCCCGGCCACGAGCCCGCGCGCCGGCTCTACGAGGACGCCGGGTTCACCGCGCTGCCAATCGTCCGGTACTTCACGACGCTCTGACGCTCAGCCGTCGAGGTCGGCGTTGTCCTCGACGTCCCGGTCGACGTGGCGACCTTCCTGGTCAGCCTGCTCGCCCTCGCCGTCGCTCATCGGGGAGGTGGCCTCAGGGGCTGCCTCGCCGCGCTGGGACGAGCCCTCGTGCTTCGTGGGGGAATCGCTGCTCGGTCCGGTCATGATGTCGGGCTGCCCGTCTCGTCGCCCGGACAACCGAGCGGCTCGCGCCGCCCCGACCGTCGTTCACGACGGCCTCTCCACGATCTTCCAGTACGAGTCCTTGCGGACGATCTCGCCGTCCCGGAACTCCCAGTGGTCGCACCCCCGCACGCGCACGTGCTCCCCGTCGGGCCGCGTGCCGGTCAGGAGCCACTCGGAGACACCGAGGTCGCCGCTGACCCAGTGTCGGCCGTCTCCGTAGTGGACGTCCGGCAGGCCCGCGAAGCGCGCGGTCAGGCCCTCGCGCACCGCCGCCCGGCCGACGAGGCGGGTTCCCCAGGGGTCCGGTCCCCGCGGCATGTCCAGGGAGCAGTCGTCGGCGAAGAACTCCATGATCGCGTCCAGATCGTGGGCGTTGAACGCGTCCGTGATCGCCTGCAACGTCTCGACCGATGCCCCACCGCTCATCGCGCAGCCCTCCGAGGTCTGGCCCCGTCCCGCGTGCTGACGGTAGCCCTCCTCGCCGGCCGCGCGGGACCGCTCAGTGGCCTCCGCCCACCAGTCGCAGCCCGACGACGCCGGCGACGATCGCCACCAGGCACGCCATCCGGGCCAGGCCCAGCGGCTCCTGGAGCGCGACGACACCCCAGACCACGGTGCCGACAGCGCCGATGCCCACCCACACCGCGTAGCCGGTGCCCAGCGGCAGGTCCCGCAGCGCGATCGCCAGCCCGACCATGCTCAGCACGAGCGCCACGACGAACACGATCGACGGGACGAGCCGGCTGAAGCCGCGCGACGCCTCGAGCGCCGCGGCCCAGACGGTCTCGAGCAGGCCCGCGACGACGAGGTAGACCCAGGCCACGGGTCAGGCCTCGGCCAGCGCGCGCAGGACGGCGCCGACCGCCTCGGTGACCCGGGCGACACCGGTGAGGGCCTCGTGGACGACGGGGCCGGCGTCGTTGATCAGCTTCTTCACCCGGAGTGACTTCCCCGCGGGCCGTCGTGTCGAACGGAGCACCCACGGCAGGCGGCGGGCGAACGGCCACACATTCACTCGATCAGACCTAGAGGGTCACTCGCGGGTTCACCGAGCGGCCCTCTATGGTGGCCGACGCTGTTACTTGTGTGGTTCATGTGACGAAACAGGACGGTTGATGCGGATGCTCACTCCTCGGCAGCGCATCATCCTGCGACAGATCGTGAGCCCGCCCTACATCTACCGATGGGCCGGCCTGCTCACGACGGTGGGTCTGATCGTCGGGGTCGCCACCGTCGTGCTGGCCGACGTGGGCGCGCCGACGGTGCTGGCGACGAGCCAGGGCCCGGCGGTCGCCTCGTCGGCGACGGGCATCCGGGCGCGCACCGTCGAGGACGCCCCCGCGCGCGGCCTTCCCGGCGTCGCACGCCCGGCGATCACGGCGTCGCGGCTGGCGGTGACCTCGACGACCACCGAGCGGCCGACGGTGGCGCTCACCTTCGACGACGGGCCCAACTCGCTGTACACGCCGCAGGTGCTCGACCTGCTGGCCCAGTACCGGGCGCCGGCGACGTTCTGCATGGTCGGCGACCAGGTCGCGGTGCATCCGGACCTCGTGCACCGGGTGGTGGACGAGGGTCACCGGCTCTGCGACCACACGATGACCCACGACGCCACCGTCGGCTACAACGACGTCGACCTCATGGGTCGCCAGCTCGCCTTCAGCCGCACCTCGCTGGCCGGGGTGTTCGCCCCGCCCGCGCCGGTCGACTACTTCCGCGCCCCGGAGGGCGCGTGGACGCCCGCACTCGACGAGGTGTCCGCCCGCTCCGGCATGCGCCCGCTGGGCTGGTCGGTGGACACCCTGGACTGGACCCAGCCCGGCGTCGCCGCGATCGTGGCGAGCGTGCAGCAGCAGGTGCACCCCGGCGCGATCATCCTGTTCCACGACGGCGGCGGGCCGCGCGAGCAGACCGTCGAAGCCGTCCGGCAGCTCCTGCCCTGGCTGCAGGAGCAGGGCTACACGTTCACGCTGCCGAACTGATCGGCGACCGCGGGCTCAGTGCTTCCGGATCACCTTCTCCGGGGCGCCCTCGCGCCACGTGGTGACGTCCATGTGGTCGTCGCCGACGGCCACCGACGCCGCCCCGACCAGGTCCGCCCGCAGGAACTGGTCGAACTCCTGACCCCGCAGGTCGAGCCCGATGTCCTCGAACAGCGCCTGCGCGAAGCGCTGGTGCAGCGCCGGGTCGCGCACGTCCTCGACCCGGCCCCAGATCTTGGCGTCGCCGTCGGTGACCTGCGTGTCGACGGTGGCCGTGTGCAGCGTGAAGCGGGGGTCGGCGCGCAGGTCGGCGAACTTGGCGGTGTCCGGCATGCCGACCAGCCACAGGTCGCCCTCGAGGAACCGGGGCTCCATGGGACTGATGCGCGGCCAGCCGTCCGGCCGCAGCGTCCCGAGCATGCACAGGTTGCCGGTGGCGGCGTGCCGACGGGTGAAGACCTCGGCGATGCGGGGCGCGGCGGCGGCGAAGTCGGTCCACAGAGCCATGCGCCGACGATAGGACCGGCCCCCGACAACGGTGGCCGTCCCGGGAGCCTCAGATGAGGGTCCGGACGCCGGCCACGGCGTACTCGGCGACCGACGCCGAGAGCATCGCCGCCCCCTGCTCCCCGCTCGGTCCGCTGCCGCGGAACGCCTCGACGGCCTCCTGCGACGCCCAGCGCTCGAGGACCGTGATGCGGCCGGGGTCGACGAGGTCGGCGCCGATCGCGAACTCGAGACACCCCTCGGCGGCGCGCGCCTCGTCGACGACGGTGACGCACCCCGCGAGGTAGGCGTCCCGCTCGGCAGGGTCGACGATGATGTGCCCGGCAACGATGACCATGGTGATCCTTCTGTCGAAGTCGCCGGTACACTATCAGGACCGTCGCCGAGTGAGGGTAGCCTCACCCGCCGCCGGACCCTAGTGTCGTCCCCGGTAGCCCAGCGACGCCGGAGGCGGACCGTGAGCGAGCACCAGCCCTTCTCCCAGGTCCTGCGCCGCGCCACCGCTGCGGCCCACGAGCGCGCCCACCACTCGACGTACATGGACGCCCTGCTCGGTGGGCGCCTCGCGCTGGACGACTACGCGACGCTGGTCGTGCAGTACTGGCACGTCTACGGCGCGCTCGAGGACGGAGCCGACCGGCTCGGCGCCGACCCGGTGGTCGGCGCCTTCGCCGTCGACGCCCTGCGCCGCCGGGACGCCCTTGCCGCCGACCTCGCCTTCCTCCGCGGCGCTGACTGGGCCGACGACCTCGCGCCGCTGCCCGCCACCGCGGCCTACGTCGAGCGCATCCGCGAGGCCGTCGAGGAGTGGCCGGCGGGCTGGGTGGCCCACCACTACACGCGCTACCTCGGCGACCTCGCCGGTGGCCAGGCGGTGCGTGGGCTCCTGCGCCGCACCTACGGCGTCACCGGGGACGGGTCGCGGTTCTACGACTTCAGCGGGCTCGGCCCCGCGCCGCCCTTCCGGGCGCGCTACCGCGCGCTGCTCGACGCCGCCGCCTGGGACGACGTCGAGCGCGCGCGGATCGCCGACGAGGCGTGCCGGGCCTTCGAGCTCAACATCGCGATGCTCGCCGAGCTCGCCGGCACAGTGCCGCCGGAGCACCTGGCGGCCTGATTCAGGTCCGGCGCGCGATCGCCAGCCACGCGGGCAGGTCGACGTTCCCGCCGACCGGCACGCCCAGCAGGTCGGCCTGCGCCTGGTCGGGCACGCGGCCGCGGTAGACGCTCTCCCGCACCTCCTCGATCACCCAGCCCGGCCGGGAGAACGCGGTGCGGATCTCGTCGTCGGTGACCTCGGGGCCGAAGGCCGGCCCGGGCGCCAGCCCCAGCAGCACGATCCGGCCCCCGTCGACCACGACGTCGCGCAGGGCGTCGGTGTACCGGGCCTGGTCGGCGGTGTCGAAGATGTGGAACAGCGCGCTGTCGAGCACGGTGTCGAACCCGCGCAGGCCCGCGGGGTCGAGGGCGTCGGCCTCGACGAACGACGCGTCGACGCCCCGCGCGGCGGCGATCTCCCGCGCGCGGTCGAGGGCGGCCGGCGCGGAGTCGGCACCCACGACGTCGTAGCCGCGGGCGGCGAGCAGGACGGTGTGCTCGCCGGTGCCGCAGCCCAGGTCGAGCACCCGCCCGCGCAGGAGGCCCTCGGCCTCGGCGGCGACCACGGCCGGCTGCGGCTCGCCGATCACCCACGGCGGCTCGCCGGCGACGTAGGCGTCCTGGAAGCGGGAGGGGGCGGGGGTGGACATCGGGGACCTCCGGGGTCGGGCGTCGGGGACGCCCCCGAGCCTCCGACCTCGATCGTTCTCGAGGTCAAGACCGGTTCCCGGGCAGGACCTCAGTCGTGGGCGACGAACATCGTGACGCCGCCGGTCGCGAAGTTCGCGACGTCGCCCGCCGCGGACTGCCCGGCCTCCGAGCCCAGCGCGGACTGCAGGTCATCGAGCGAGTCGAAGGCGAGCTCGGCCACCAGGTGGTACGGCGGCGGGTTCTCGTCCAGAGAGGCCGTGTGGCGGTAGGTGAACGACCTGACCCCGGGGATGGCGTCGGCCAACGGGACGTGCGTCTCCCGGTAGTACGCATCGAACGCGGCCGGGTCGTCGGGGTGGTGGTACAGAACGGTGAGGATGTGCACCGGAACACCCCACCACGCGCGACGGCCCCGGGGCCACGGACCGTTCGGGGAGGTCCGCGACGCCGGGGCCGTCGCCGAGGGGAGCGGAGAGGTCAGACGCGGGCGTGCTTCTCCACGACGGTGCCGAGGCCGGGGAGCGCCTCGACGACGTTCTCCCGGGCCTTCGGGCGGAGCTTGCCGTAGACCGACGTGACGGCCGCGCGGCTGCTGCGCTCGGCGCGCCGGTCGGTGACCGCCAGCAGCGCCTCGGAGGCCTCGTGCGGGCGGGCGGCGAGGAACGCGCCGAAGTCGCCGGTGGGCTCGGTGGAGTACGCGGCCCAGAAGGGCTCGAGCTGCTCGACGAACTCGTCGAGCATCTTGTCGATCGCCTCGGGGATGATGCCCGGCTTGGCCTTCTTCACCGCGGCGTAGCCGGTCTTGACGATCCCGCCGGACAGGCCGCTCTTGTTCGCGACCTCGGTGTCGACCAGCGTCTGCAGGTCCTCGACGACGGCGCCACGGCGGTCGGAGTCGAGAAGGCGAGCCTTGAGGGTCTCGGCCATCGGTGTCCTTCCTCGGGGAGCAGGGAGCGCGGCCGACCGTACGACAGTGCCGCACCGCCCCGGGCGGCAGGGGGCCGGATGAACCACATTCGTGTGGTTCACCGTCGAGGTGTGCGTGCGGCGGCCCCGCGGGCACCACGGCCCGTCAGCGCCCCACCTTCGAGGAGTCGCCCGTGTCCGCGTCCACCACCCGAGACCGCCTCGACGCCGCCCTGGACGGCCTGTCGTTCCCCGCCGACCGCGACACGATCGTCGCGGCCGCCGAGCGCACGGGTGACGAGCAGACCGTCCGCGCGCTGCGCGCGATCCCGCCGGTCGAGTACGGCAGCCCGTCCGACGTCGTCGCGTCGGTGTCGCTCACCGAGGACGACCACCCCGACGAGATCCCGCCCGAGGCGCGCTGACGCCCGGCCCCGGAGACGACCGAAGGGCCCCTCCGCTCGGAAGGATCGAGCGGAGGGGCCCTTCGGTCAGGAAGAGCAGGTGCTGTAGCGGCTGGTCTCGAACCGCTCGTTCACCCGGGTCCGCGCGAGCCCCTCACGCTCACGCGTCGTCGTGTGCCGCGAGGAACGTCTCCAGGTCACGCCACGAGTTCTCCCGCGCACGGCGGCCGGCCAGAACGCCCAGGTGGCCACCGGGCCGGACGACGAAGCGCAGGTCGGGGCTCCCGGTCAGCAGCTCGGTCGCCCGCTCGACGGCGGCCACGGGGGCGATGACGTCGTCGGCACCGGCCACGAGCAGCACCGGGACCCGCACGTCGGCCAGCCGCACGGGCCGCCCGGCGAGGCGCAGCTCGTCCTGCGCGAGGTCGTTCGACCGGATCACGTGGTGGTAGATCTGCCCGAACGCCCGCCCGGGGTAGGCCGTCATGTTGTCCATGAGCACGTCGACGGCCTCGATCTGCTCCAGCAGCTCCCGGTCGTCGAGGTGGGTCAGCAGCGTCACCGGCTTGGTCAGGTAGCGCTCGACACTGGTCAGCTGGAACGCCCACTTGACCGCGGTCGCCGGGAACGAGCCGAGCGTGCGGTACGCCGCGGAGAAGATCCGCCCGCCGGTGTACTCGGCGACCGACCGGAACGGGGCCACCAGGGGGACCGCCGAGACGTCCACCGGCGAGGCGAACGCGCTGATCGAGCGGATCGGGGCCCCCGAGACGTCGCTCGCCGCCGCCAGCAGCACGAACAGACCGCCCAGGCTCCACCCGACGAGGTGCACCGGGGCGTCGTCGTGCCGCGCCGCCACCGCGAACAGGGCGGCCGGGACGATCTCGTCGACCCACAGCTCGAGCCCGCGTCGCCCGGCGGCCGGGCCGGTCGAGGCGTAGGTGACGACGTAGACCTCGCGACCGTCCGCGAGCAGGTCCTCGACGAGGCTCGCGCCCCGGCGCAGGTCGAAGGCGAAGTCGGGCGCGCCCAGCGGGGGCACGAGCAGCAGCGGGGCGCGCTGCGGGTCGGGCGCGACGAGCGGTTCGTAGCGCCAGACGGTGTAGCCCTCGCCGTGCAGGATCGGCCGACGGGCCAGCCGCCGGGTGTCGGCGAGGTGGCCGCCGTGCGCGACGTAGTCCCACAGGTTGTCCCAGG
Source organism: Actinomycetospora sp. (assembly GCA_029266415.1). Taxonomy (GTDB): domain Bacteria; phylum Actinomycetota; class Actinomycetes; order Mycobacteriales; family Pseudonocardiaceae; genus Actinomycetospora. The sequence goes on from JAQSWW010000087.1 coordinate 26,520, forward strand.
CGCGCAGTGGCGCGGACGCGGCAGGGGCGGGCGACGTGGTGGCGAGCGTGCCGCCCGACGGGGTGGGCGCCGCGTCGTCGGGGCGCTCCTCGGGCTGCTGCTCGACGGTCACACGACCGGATCGTAGGGCGGCCCGGGGACACGGACGGCCGCACGTCACTCACGCGCCGTCAGAGCTGTTCACCGCGGGTCACCGTCGAGGGAGGCCGAGCTGGGCGTTCGCCCAGGTCGCCGCGACGTTCGCGAGTCGACGATTGGACCGTTAGGGCGCAGACTCCTCCGCCCGATCGTCCGAGCCACCGTCACACCTCTGCGCCGTTGGACCAGGTGGCGCCGCCCCGGGCCCGTTTCGGGGCGGCGTGGCGCACCGCGACCAGAGGAGCACCACCGTTGACCGAGCCCGTGTCCGAGACGCCCTGTGACGCCCCGTCCGAGCGGAGCGGTGTGCGGTCGCGGATCGCGGGGGGGATCGGCGTCGGCTGGTCGGGGCCGCGTCCCTGAGCACCGCGGTGTTCCAGACCATCTCCCAGTCGTCGACGACCCTCGGGATGCCGGGGACGATCGCCGAGATCGACACGCCACTGCCCTGGGGAGTGCCCGTGTCCGCACCGGTCGCACCTGCCGCGACGGACCCGACGATCACCCCGACCGTCGCCGACCTCGACCTGCGCGCCGACCGGCAGCCCCTGCCCGCCACGGCCGCCGCGCCGGTGGCCGCGTCCTCGCCCGGCCCGGGTGCGGTCGTCGGGGCCTCACCGGAGGCGCGGCCCGAGCGCGCGACCGCGACCGGCGGGCGCCGGCCGGTGTCGTCGACGCCGGGGACGTCGGGCTCCACGCGGCCCACGACGTCGCCGGGCACCACCTCGCCGGGCGGCACCCCGACCACCGGGCCGACGACCGGGCCGACCACGAGCCCCACCCCGCAGGACACGACGGAGCCCACCGAGCCGTCGACGGACCCGTCGTCCGAGCCCTCGGAGCCCTCCTCGGAGCCGTCCTCGGAGCCCTCGACGGGTGACTCCACCGAGCCGTCGACGAGCCCGGCCGGCTGACACCGGCGCGCGCCCGGCCCCGGAACGCCGACGGCCCCGCTCCCGAGGGGGGAGCGGGGCCGTCGGTGCGTTCGGGGCCGGGCGCGCGCGTCAGCCGCGCGGGCGGCGCAGGGCGGTGCGGCGCTCGGGGCGCAGGTGGAAGATCACCGCGGGCAGCACGACCACCGCGACGAACGGCAGGCCGACCAGCGGCAGCACGAACAGCAGCGCCAGGCCGATCAGCATGACGACCAGCGCGGTGAGCGGGTTGGCCGCGAGCGCGCCGAGGCGAAGGACCGCGGGGTTGCGGCGCACGGCGGCGGTGACGCGTTCGGCGAGACCGGTCGAGTCGGCCGGGGCCGTGCGCGGGACGGCGGGAACGGGACGGGGCAGGGTCGGCGTGCTGTGCGGCCAGGGCAGAGCCATCGGGGTGCGTCGGTCCTTCGGATCGTGATGTTCAGCGGGGCGCGTCGGGGCCGCGCCGGCGCCCGACGGCCGGGGGCTGAGGCCGGGGAGTGCCGGGGCGTCGCGGGGATCGACACCGGGATGACGCCTGCGGGGTCCGGGAGGTTCCCGCGGGTTCGGTATCGATTCGGCAACGGCGCGACGGCGACGTCGGGCGATTGTTTCGGTCACCCGTTCGGCCGTCACGACCCCGACCGGGTGGTTCCCCGGGCGTGTCCCCCTAGGCTCGCCGGGGTGATCGCCGAGCACCGCGAGGAGCCCCTCCGCGACGCCCTCGACCCGGGGGTACGAGCCCTGCTCGAGCGCTGGTCGGACCAGCCGGCGATGTTCGCGGGGACGGTCGCCGAGGCTCGGGAGCGCTTCGCGGCGCAGCTCGCCGAGGCGGCCGGTCCGGCCCGCGTGCCGGAGGTCACCGACGCCGGCGGTGTGGCCGTGCGGGTGCACCGCCCGGCGACGCGGAGCTCCGACGCCCTGGCGGTGTTCGTGCACGGCGGCGGCTGGGTCCTCGGCGGGGGCGACGTCTACGACGCGGTCGCGGCCCGGCTCGCCGACGACCTCGGCGCCGTCGTGGCCGCGGTCGACCCACGGCTGGCGCCCGAGCACCCGTTCCCGGTGCCGCTCGAGGACACGTTGGTCGCCGTCCGGGCCCTGCTCGACGACCTCGCCCCCGCGCGGTGGGCCCTGGTCGGCGACAGCGCGGGCGCCAACCTCGCCGCCGTCACCGCGCTGACCCTGCGCGACGAGGACCGGGGGCCGACCGCGAGCCTGCTGCTCTACCCACCGCCGGACTTCGAGGCGCGCTACCCGTCGCTGGCCGAGAACGCCGACGGCTACTGGCTCACCGCCGGGGACGTGCGCGCGTGCTCGAAGCTCTACCTCGCGGGCCACGACCCGCGGGGCGACGCGCGGCTCTCGCCGTTGCGTGCGCCGTCGCTCGCCGGTCTGGAGCCCACGATCGTCGCGACAGCCGGGTTCGACCCGCTGCGCGACGCCGGGCACGCCTACGCCGACGCGCTGGCGGCCGCCGGCGTGGACGCGCGGCGCCGGGAGCACCCGTCACTGGTGCACGGTTTCTACGGGTTCACCGCCGCCGTCCCCGCTGCGGACGCGGCCGTGGCGGCGCTGCACGCCGAGCTCGCCGGGCTGCTCGCGCCCTGACCTACTTCAGGGGGTCGTGACCCCAGTTCATCAGCGAGTACCGCCACTTCGAGGTCTCGACGTCCTCCTTCGACGGCTTCTGCTTCAGGTGCCGTGCCACGTAGCCGTGCACCTTCTTCATCGCCGCCACGTCGTCGTCGTCGAGGTCGTCGGCCTTCTTCTTCCGGATCTCGACGATGCGCCGGCCCATCAGGTGCCCGGTCGACTCGTCGGAGTCGCCCGACGACTGGCCCACCGACTGCGACTCGTCGGTCTCCAGCCACTTCTCGAGCTCCCCGGGGTCCATGTTGACGACCTCGTCGAACTCGTCCCGGATCTGCTGCGTGTCCTTTCCGGCCATGGCCGCGTGTACCCGGGGGCCGACCCTCGACACCGCCGGATACTGGGCCGGTGGGCGGCAGGCCGGGCACCGCACCGCTCGTCGGGCGGGACGCCGACGTGTCCGCGCTCGTCGGTGCCGCGCTGTCCCGCCCGGGCGGGCTCGGGCTGGTCATCGGTGAGGCCGGGAGCGGCAAGACCCGGCTCCTCGACGAGGTCGCGACGCGGGTCGACGCGGCCGGCGCGCGGGTGCTGCGCGGTCACGCGGTGCCGGGCGGCGGCGCGTTCCGCCCGCTGGTCGAGGCGCTCGCCCCCGCGGCCGACCCGTCCCTGGCCGCCGCCGAGCGGCTGGCGCCCTTCGCCCCGGTGCTCGCCCGGCTGCTGCCCGCCTGGGCCGCCGCGCCCGTGCCGGCGGCCGTGCCGCACCTCGTCGACCCCGTCCTCGTGCTCGGCGAGGCGCTCGTCGAGCTGCTCACCGCGCTGGCCGAGGGGCGGCGCACCGTCCTGCTGCTCGACGACCTGCACTGGGCGGACGCCGACACCCTCGCCGTCCTCGAGTACCTCGCGGGCCGGCTGCCGGCGCTCGGCGTCCGGGTGCTCGGCGCGCTGCGCAGCGACGAGCGCCCCCCGCCGGGGCTGGCGCCCCTGCTGCGGCACCGCGAGGTGCTGGTCCGCGACCTCGGGCGGCTCGACGCCGAGGACGCCGCCCGTCTCGTGGGCGGCCTGCTCGGCGACCGCGGGGACGTGGCCGCGCAGATCGTCGCCCGGGCCGAGGGCCTGCCGCTGCTGCTCGAGGAGCTCGCCGCGGGCGCCGGCGCCGCCCTGCCCGAGGCGTTCGCCGACGCCGTCGCGCGCCGGGTCGACGAGCTCGACGCCGGCGATCGCCACGTCGTGCGCGTCGCCGCCCTGCTCGGGCGCGACCTGCCGTGGGACCTCGTGCCCACCGCCGCGGGCGTCGACGCCGCCGCGGCCGCCGGGGCCCTGCGGCGCGCGGTCGACGCGCGGCTGCTCGTCGTCGCGGCGGACGGCGGGCTGCGCTGGCGCCACGCCCTGACCCAGGACGCCGTGCTGGCCGCGCTCACCCCGCCGGAGCGCGCGGTGCTCGCCGCCGGCGCCGCCGGCGCGCTCGACCGCCCCGATCTGGCCGGGCCGGTGCTGGCTCGCGTGGCCGAGCTGCACGCCCGCGGCGGCGACCCCGACCGCGCCGCCGCGCTGCTGCTGCGCCACGCCCGCGAGCACCGGGCCGCCGGTGCGCCGGCCGCGGCGCTCGCGGTCCTCGAGCAGGCGACGGCGCTGGCGGGGGAGGCGCACCGGGTGCCCGTCGCCGTCGAGCGGGTGGAGGTGCTGGCGCTCGCCGCCCGCGTCGACGAGGCCCTCGCGGTCGGCGATCCCCTGCTCGCCGGCGCCGCGGGACCGGAGCACACGGGGCTGGCCGTGGCGCTCGCCCGCGCCTGCGTGGCCGCCGAGCGGTTCACCGAGGCCCGGCGGCTGCTGGCACGGGTGAGGGACGCCGATGACCCGCGCGTGCTCGCCCTCCTCGCGCACGTCGCGCTGGGCTCGGGCGAGGTGGGGCAGGCCCTGGGGCTCGCGGAGCGCGCGGTCGCCGGGGCCGAGGCGTCCCCCGAGCCGTACCCCGAGGCCGCGTGCGAGGCCCTCGAGGTCGTCGGCCGGGCGCACCGGCGCGGGGACCCGGAGCGGTCGGCGGCGGCGTTCCGACGGGCCGCCGACACGGCCGAGCGCCACGGACTGGTCGCGTGGCGGGTCCGCGCACTCTCCGAGCTCGGTGTCGCCGACATCTTCGACGCCGGGGACGGCACCGCCCTGCGCCGCGCGGGGGAGCTGGCCGCGGAGGCGGGGATGCTCGGGACGGCCACGATGCTCGACCTGCAGCTGGTGGCGCACGACTACGGGCGGCTCGGCCCGGTCGCGGCGACCGACCACGCGGAGCGGTGCGCGGAGCGGGCCGGGCGGCTGGGCCTGCGCGGCCTGCGCGGCCACGCCGTGCAGTTCGTGGCCCGCGGGCGGGTGTTCGCCGACCGCGTCGCCGAGGCCGAGCCGCTCTTCGCCGAGGCCGCGGAGCTCTCGGCGAACCCCGTGCACGTGGAGAGCTCCCGGGCCCTCGTCCGTGGCTACGACCTCTGGCTCGCCGGGGACCCGGTGGCGGCCCTGCCCGGGTACGACGCCGCGGTCGACGTCCTGCGCCGGGCCGAGGGTGCGAACCCGACCCCGGCCTGGGGCGAGCGGGCGGTGCTGCGGACCGCGCTCGCCCCCGACGACCCGACGGCGCGCGAGGAGCTGCGCGGCTCCGACGTGCTCGTCCAGGCCCTCAACCGCGGCGCGCTGCACCTCTGCGACGCCGTCGCCGCCGCCGAGCGGGGCGACGACCCGGCGCCGGACCTCGCCGCCGCCGACGAGCTCACCCGCCACCAGCCGTTCTGCCGGCACCTCCTGCGCTGCTACCTGCTCGAGCACACCGTGCTCGGCGACCCCGTCCCCGTCCTCCACGAGGTCCTGGCGTGGCTCGCCGGCACCGGGGAGGTCCGCTTCGCGCGCTGGTGCCGGGAGCGGCTGCGCGCGCTCGGGGCGCCGGTGCCGCGCCCGCAGCGGGACACCACGGACGTGCCGCCGGACCTGCGCGCGCTCGGCGTGACCGGGCGCGAGATGGAGATCCTGCGGCTCGTCGGCGACGGGCTCGGCAACCCGGAGATCGCCGCGCGCCTGTCGCTGTCGCGGCGCACGGTCGAGACCCACGTCGGGAACCTGCTGGCCAAGACCGGTGCCGCGGGCCGGGGCGAGTTGCGGAGTCGGCTCCCGCGCTGAGGCGGCTGGATCCGTGTGGCGCACGGATCCGTGGGGATCGTCGCGTGGCGAGGCTCGACCCCATGGACACCACACACGAGATCACCACCGACATCACCACCGACATCACCGCCGGCGTCGTCGACGTGGGCGACGCCCGACTGCAGTACCGCGAGCGGGGCGACGGGCCGCCCGTGCTGCTCCTGCACGCCGGCGTCTTCGGCGAGTGGTTCGCCCCGGTCTTCGCCGAGCCCGCCCTCGACGGGGTGCGCCTGGTCGAGGTGCACCGCGCCGGCTACGGCGACAGCTCCACCCCCGAGCGCCACCTGACCTTCGCCGACCACGCCCGCCAGTGCGCGGCGCTGTTGCGCGCGCTGGGGATCGACCGGGCCACCTGGGTCGGGCACTCGTCGGGCGCCAGCATGGCGCTGCAGGCCGCGATCGACACGCCCGAGGCCGTCGAGCGGCTGGTTCTCCTCGAGCCGGCGCCCAGCCCGGCCGGGCCCTCGACCGAGGAACTCGTGCGCACGGCCGTCGGACCCGCGGTCGGCGCCGCGCAGGCCGGCGACGTCCGCGGCGCGACCGAGGCGTTCATGACCGGGGTGTGCGGCGCGGGGTGGGCCGAGCTCGTCCGGGAGCACCTCGGTGACGACGCCGTCGAGCACATGGTGCGCGACGCCCGCTTCTTCTTCGCCGACGAGGTCGTCGCGGCGATGGAGTGGCCGGTCGACGAGACGATCGCGGCGCGCGTGACGGCGCCGACGACGCTGGTCTACGGCGCCGCCCCCGCCACCCGGGCCCACGAGGAGACCACCCGTCAGCTGGCCGCGTGGGTGCCCGGCGCCGAGCTGGTCGCCCTGCCCGGCGTCGGGCACGCCATGCCGCTCGAGGACCCGGCCGCGGTGGCACGGTTGATCGCGGAGCGGGTGTGAGTGCTTGTCCGTGCCAGGGCACGGACAAGCACTCACGAGACGTCAGTCAAAGCTGTGCTCCGGGCCGGGGAACGTGCCCTCGCGGACCTCGCGGGCGTAGGTGCCCGCGGCGTCGGCGAGGACCGCGCCCATCTCGGCGTAGCGCTTCACGAAGCGGGGGGTGCGGCGCGACGGGTCGGAGAGCCCGGCCATGTCGGTCCACACGAGGACCTGCGCGTCGCACTCCGGCCCGGCGCCGATGCCCACGGTCGGGATCGGGACGTCGGCGGTCACCCGCTTGGCGACGTGCGCCGGCACCATCTCGAGCACGACGGCGAACGCGCCGGCCTCGGTGACGGCGCGGGCGTCGGCGAGCAGCTTCTCGGCGGCGTCCTCCCCGCGGCCCTGCACGCGGTAGCCACCGAGGGCGTGCTCGCTCTGCGGGGTGAAGCCGAGGTGCGCCATCACCGGGATGCCGGCGTCGACGATCGCCCGGATGCGGTCGGCGTAGCGCGCGCCGCCCTCGAGCTTGACCGCGTGGGCGCCGCCGCTCTTCATGAACTCGACGGCGGTGGTGACGGCCTGCTCGACGGAGACCTGGTAGCTGCCGAACGGCAGGTCGGCGACCACGAGGGCGTGCGGGGCCCCGCGCACCACGGCGCGGGTGAGGATCAGGAGCTCCTCGGTGGTCACGGGCACCGTGGTGTCGTAGCCGAGGACGGTGTTGCCCGCGGAGTCGCCGACGAGCAGCACGGGCACGCCCGCCTCGTCGAAGATCCGCGCCGTGTTCACGTCGTAGGCCGTGAGCATCGGCCAGCGCTCGCCGCGCGCCTTCATCTCCTGGAGGTGGTGCACGCGGGTGCGGCGCGGGCGTGCAGGAGTGTCCGGTGACGTCATCGTCGTCCGTCCTTGCCTCGAGGCCCGCCGGCTGCGGTGGGTCCCCGGGTCGTCGGGGTAGGAGCTGTGCTCACGGTGTCACCGCGACGGAGCAGTCGGCCGCCCGCTGGGACCGACCTCACAGCGACACTCCCCGTACCGGTCGGTCACGAGGGGGATGGCAGGGTGACCGCCGTGCGAGCCACCGCCGGTCGACCCCGCGTCCTGGCCGTGCGCGCGGCCCTCGCGGGGCTCGTGGCCCTCCTGCTGGGGGCGTGCGCGCAGGTCGTCCCGGGGACCGCGGTGCCCGACGCGGCCGTGAGCGCCCCGCCCGGGCTCGAGGTCTTCTACGGCCAGGACCTGGCGTGGGGGCCGTGCGCGCCGTTCGCGGCCACCGAGGAGGACCGGCAGATCTACGCCGACCCCGGGCTGCAGTGCGCGCGGCTGCAGGTGCCGCTCGACTACGCGCAGCCGCAGGGACGCACGGCGTCGATCGCCGTCCTGCGCCACGCGGCGCCGCGGTCGCCCGAGCGCATCGGGTCGCTGGTGATCAACCCCGGTGGCCCGGGGGCGTCGGGCATCCAGACCGCCGCCTACCTCGCCACCTCGCTGACGCCGACCGAGGTGGGGCGCCGCTTCGACGTCGTCGGGTTCGACCCGCGCGGGGTCGGCGAGAGCGAGCCGACGATCCGCTGCCTCGAGGGTCCGGAGCGCGACGCCGACCGCCGCGACGACGACACCGACGCCTCGCCCACCGGGGTCGCGCAGACCGAGGCCGAGGAGCAGCAGACCGTCGGCCTCTGCACCCAGCGCACCGGCGGCGACGTGCTGGCGAACGTCGGCACCCGTGACGTCGCCCGCGACATGGACGTGCTGCGCGCGGCCCTGGGCGACCCGCAGCTGACCTACCTCGGCTACTCCTACGGCACGCGGATCGGGTCCACCTACGCCGAGCAGTTCCCCCGCAACGTGCGGGCCATGGTGCTCGACGGCGCCCTCGACCCCGACCAGGACCCGACGGCGGAGCTCATCGAGCAGGGCCGCGGCTTCCAGGGCGCGTTCGACGCCTTCGCCCGCGACTGCACGTCGCGGCCGAACTGCCCGCTGGGCCAGGACCCCGCGCAGACCACCCGCGCCTACCAGGACCTGACCCGGCCCCTGATCAGCCGGCCGCTCCCGCTGCCCGACGGCCGCGTCCTGTCCTACTCCGACGCGCAGCAGGGCACGATCAACGCGCTGTACGTCGAGGCCTACTGGCCGCGGCTGGTGCGGGCGCTGAACGACCTGCGCGCGGGCCAGGGCTCGTCGCTGATGACGCTGTCCGACGAGTACTACGAGCGGAACCCGGGCGGCACCTACGCCTCGTCGCAGGACGCCTTCGAGGCGATCCGCTGCGTCGACGACCCGCGGGTCACCGACCCGGCGCAGTCGCTCGCCCGGGCCCGGGCCTACAACGAGGTCGCGCCGTTCCTCGACAGCGGCCGCGGGGTCTCGTCGGCCCGCGACAGCTGCGCGTTCTGGCCGGTGCCGCCGACCAGCCAGCCGCACATCCCGCAGGTGGCGGACCTCTCGGCGCGGCCGCTGGTCGTCTCGACCACCGGCGACCCGGCGACGCCCTACCAGGCCGGCGTCGAGTTGGCCCGGGCGCTGAACGGCGCGCTGCTGACGAAGGTGGGCGACGAGCACACCGCGGTGTTCCAGAACTCGCGGTGCGTCGACGACATCGCGACGCGCTACCTCGTCGACGGCACGCTGCCCCCGCCGGACGCGACGTGCCCCGCCACGTGACCTAGCCGGACCCGACTTCCCGGGATCTCGGACCGCGCCTAGGGTCGCCCCATGGATCGCCAGCAGGAGTTCGTCCTGCGCACGCTCGAGGAGCGCGACATCCGCTTCGTGCGGCTGTGGTTCACCGACGTGCTCGGATACCTCAAGTCGGTGGCCGTCGCGCCCGCGGAGCTCGAGGGCGCGTTCGCC
>JAQSWW010000088.1 GCA_029266415.1 Actinomycetospora sp.
CGGTGGTGCCCGGCAGGGTGCCGGGGGCGACGACCGGGAACGTGCCGACCCGCGGCAGGGCGGTGTTCTCGTCGGAGTTGGCGAGGGTGGAGACGGCCAGCGGCACGGCCGTGGCCGCCGCGGCCACCGAGACCACCGCGAGGCCCCAGCCCTTGAGCTTCGAGCCGCTGCCGACGGCGGCCGCGCCGCCGCGCCGGCGGCGGTGCCGTCCGGTGTCGGGTGCCGGTGCCGAGGGCGTGAGGCCCCCCGGGGACTCGTCGAGTCCGCGCCGGGCCCACTCCGGGAGACCGTCAGGGACCGAGCCCGACGACCACCATGCGGGCCCACCCCCCCGCCCCTGAGACACCTTGTGCTCCCCTCAGCCCAGTGTGATCGCCGAGACTACTCCACGTGCACGCGTCCCCCCAAGGTGGCCCGCCGGTTCGCCGGAACGTGCCTCCGACCACGGCTCAGCGCCCCGATCGTCCCGGTCCGCGCGGGGCGGGCCCCGAGCGGGCACACTCGGCGCCCGTGACCCGGTCACCGCACCCGTTCCTGGCCGGTCGCAGACCCCGGGCGTTCGCGCACCGCGGCTGGCACATCGGCGACCTCGAGGGACTGGAGAACTCGCTGGCGGCGTTCCGCCGGGCCGTCGAGGAGGGCTACACGCACCTCGAGACCGACGTGCACGCCACCGCGGACGGGGTGCTCGTCGTGCACCACGACGCCACGCTGCGCCGCGTGGCCGGTCATCCCGGGGTGCTGCGGACGATGCCGTGGGCGGACCTGGCCGGCGTGCGGCTGCGGGGTCGCGAGCCGCTCCCCCGGCTCGAGGAGGTGCTCGAGGCGCTGCCGGGGACGCGGTTCAACGTCGACCTCAAGGCACCCGGCACCGTGGCGCCGATGCTGCGCCTGCTCGAGCGCGACGACGTCGCCGAGCGCGTCGCCGTGGCGAGCAGGGTGGAGCGACGCGTCGACGCGGTGCGCGCCCGCTTCGGTGACCGCGTGGTCACCGGCATCGCCTCGCGCTCGGCGCTGCGGTTGCGGGCCCGCGCGGTGTGCCCCGCGCTGCTGCGCCGCCCGCTCGGCCGGGCGCTGCCGGTGCGCGGCGACCTCGCCCAGCTCCCGGTGCGCCTCGGTGCGCTCACCGTGATCGACGCCGCGATGCTCGACGCGGCCCGCGACCTGGGCGTCGAGGTGCACGTCTGGACCGTGGACCGCACCTCCGAGATGCACCGCCTGCTCGACCTCGGCGTCGACGGCCTCATGACCGACCGGCCGGACCTGCTGCGCGACGTCCTCGTCACCCGCGGCACCTGGACCGCGCCCGCCGACGGCACGGGCTGAGACGGGGACGTCACGATCCGGAAGGGCACAACCCGAGCCGTGTGGACGTTGTGTGGGAGGGGTAGTCAAACCCCGTGGCCCGGCGCCGGTGAGTCCGGTCACGGAGCGGGTGAACCCGGGGCGTCGCGGGAACGAACGACGACGGTCCGGCGTTGACCCACCCGTGCCCGGCGGCTGTGCGCCTCGGGTGCACTCGCAGTCGAGGAAAGGACACCAGATCATGGCCGACCGCGTCCTCCGTGGTAGCCGTCTCGGGGCCGTGAGCTACGAGACCGACCGCGACCACGACCTCGCCCCCCGTCGGTCCTTCGCCTACCGCTGCCCCAAGGGCCACGACTTCGAGGTGCCGTTCTCGGACGACGCCGAGGCGCCGGTGACCTGGGAGTGCCGCCTCCACGGCGAGGAGGGCAAGCGGATCGACGGCACCGAGCCGGAGGCGAAGAAGACCAAGCCGCCGCGCACCCATTGGGACATGCTGCTCGAGCGCCGTTCGGTGCCCGAGCTCGAGGAGCTGCTCGACGAGCGCCTCGGCCTGCTCAAGCAGCGCCGCTCCGAGAGCGCCTGAGCACGCAGGACCAGCAACACAGGGCCGTCCCGGCAGCGCCGGGGCGGCCCTTCGTGTGTGTCAGCGACGTGGCGTCGCAGACACCGGGTGTCCGAGAACTCCCGTCGATCACCCGCGACGGGGTCGCGCGCGTCGGCGCCGGAACCGGTCGCGCACGCCCCAGGACGTGATCCGCCACAGGGCCTCGCGCACCACCGCGCCGCTCATCTTCGACTCGCCCTCCTCGCGCTCCACGAACGTGATCGGCACCTCGCGCACCCGCAGGCCCGCCCGCTGTACCCGGAACGCGACGTCGACCTGGAAGCAGTAGCCCTCCGAGGCGACGTTCTCCGTGCCCAGCTCGGCCAGCGCGGTGCGCCGGAAGCAGCGGTAGCCGCCGGTGACGTCGTGCAGCGGCAGCGAGAGGACGCGCCGCGAGTACACGTTTCCCGCCCGCGAGAGCAGCCGACGGTGCCCCGCCCAGCCGACGGTCCCGCCGCCGGGCACGTACCGCGAGCCCAGCACCACGTCGGCGTCGGCGGCCGCGGCGAGCAGGCGCGGCAGCTCCTCCGGGGCGTGGGACCCGTCGGCGTCCATCTGCACGATCCACGCGACGTCGTCGGTGCCGAACGTGCCGTCCAGCACCCGGCCGAACGCGTCGACGTACGCCGCGCCGAGCCCCGCGCGCGGCGCGTGGTGGTGCACCCGCACCCGCGGGTCGACGGCGGCGATGGTGTCCGCGAGGGCGCCCGTGCCGTCGGGGCTGTCGTCGTCGACGACGAGGATCCGCAGGCCGGGCAGGGTGGCGAACAGGCGCGTCACGAGCCCGGGCAGGCTCTCGCGCTCGTTGTAGGTGGGGACGATGACCAACGCGTCCGACCCGTCGGGGCACGGTCCGCTCACGCGCGCCCCGATCGCCGCCGCTGCACCAGCCCGACCACCACGGCACCGGCCCCGAGTGCGACGAGCACCCACTCGGGCCCGGGACCCAGCCGCGTCGCCAGGGTCGTCGTGGTGCGCAACGGCACGGTCTCGACGAGCAGGCCCGGGGTGAACAGGTCACCCGTACGCGCCTGCAGCGACCCGTCCGGCGCGACGATGGCGCTCTGGCCGCTCGTGGCGGCGATGACGACGGCGCGGTCGTGCTCGATCGCCCGCAGCCGCGACATCCCCTGCTGCTGGTAGGTCATGTCGCTGTAGCCGAAGGTCGCGTTGTTGGTGGGCACGGTCAGCAGATCCGCCCCGCCGCGCACGGCGTCCCGGACGCTGTCGTCGAAGACGACCTCGTAGCAGGTCACGACCCCGAGCCGCGCCGGCCCGGCGGGCAGCACGCCGGTACCGGTGCCCGGCTCGAAGTCGGTGACGCGGTCGACCAGCGGGGAGATCCGCTCGGCGATCCCGCGCAGGGGGATGTACTCGCCGAACGGCAGGATGTGCCGCTTCACGTACGTCGCGCCCGGGCCGGTCCCCGGCAGCCACACGATCGCGGCGTTCCGCGGGCCCCGCACGATCGTGCCGTCGGGCGCCCGGGTGCCCGAGAGCAGCGCGCCGACGACGACGGGCACGCCGACCTCGTCGGTCACCGCCTGGATCTCCGTCGCCGCGTCGGCGTTGCGGATCGGGTCGATGTCCGAGGCGTTCTCCGGCCAGATCACCAGGTCGGGACGCGCGACGCGGCCGGCGCGCACCTCGGCGGCGAGCCGGCGGGTCTGCGCGACGTGGTTGTCGAGCACCGCGCGGCGCTGGGCGTTGAACTCCAGGCCCGCGCGCGGCACGTTGCCCTGCACGGCGGCCACCGTGATCCTCGGGCCGGGCGCGTCGGCGGCCACCGACGGAGCCGCGGCGAGGCCCGCGGCGGGCCCGAGCAGGACGGCGACGAGAGCACCCGCCGCCGGCCCCTTCTGCCCGGCGCGCAGGGCCCGGACGAGCGCCCACAGCCCGGCGCCCGAGAGCACCACGGCGGCACTGACCAGCGGTGCGCCGCCGAGCGAGGCCAGCGGGGCGAACGGCCCGCCGGGCTGGCCGAACGCGATCTTCGCCCAGGGGAACCCCGCGAACGGCCATCGCGCGATCAGCGCCTCGCCGGCCACCCACACCCCGGCCACCCACAGCGGGGTGGCGGGCAGGCGCGTCACCAGCGGCAGCAGCGCCACGGGCACGGCGACGACGAGCACCAGCGCCACGAGCAGCAGGAGCCAGACGGCGCCGACGTACTCGCCGGTCCAGTGCAGCAGGGGCAGCTGGTAGGCGACGCCGACCACCAGCCCGAGGCCGAACGCCGCGCGCACCCGGCACCCGTCGACCACCGCGACGAGCAGCGCGATCCCGGGCGGCGCCGCCCACCAGGCCCCCAGCGGCGGGAACGCGGCGTAGAGCGCGAGGCCGGCGACGACCGCGCCCGCGAGCCGCCCCCACGTCGCGAGCGAAGGGCGCCGCCGCTCGGGAGAGTCGAGCGAGGGGGCCCTTCGCTCGGAACCGGGGTCGGTCGTCAGCACGAGAGCAGGTCGTGGGGCCGCCGGTTGACCGGCTCGCAGCCGCCGTCGGTGACCACCACGATGTCCTCGATGCGCGCGCCCCAGCGGCCCGGGAAGTAGATGCCCGGCTCGACGCTGAAGGCCATGCCCGGCTCGAGGAGCAGGTCGTTGCCGTCGACGATGTAGGGCTCCTCGTGCACCTCGAGCCCGATGCCGTGGCCCGTGCGGTGCACGAAGAACTCGCCGTACCCGGCGTCGCGGATGATCGCGCGCGCGGCCTCGTCGATGCTCGCGGCCGTGACGCCCGGGCGGACCGCGTCCACCGCGGCGGCCTGGGCGCGCTGCAGCACGGCGTAGACCTCGCGGACCCCGTCGCCCGGCTCCCCCACGACATAGGTGCGGGTGGAGTCGGAGTGGTAGCCCTCGGGCAGCGGGCCGCCGATGTCGACGACGACGACGTCCCCGGTCTCGAGGACGCGGTCGGACAGCTCGTGGTGCGGGCTCGCCCCGTTCGGGCCCGAGCCGACGATGACGAACGCGGCCTCGGCGTGGCCGGCCTCGACGATGGCGCGGGTGATGTCGTCGCCGACCTCCGCCTCGGTGCGCCCGGCGACCAGCCACCGCGGCACCTGCTCGTGCACGGCGTCGATGGCCGCGCCCGCAGCCCGCAGCGCGGCGACCTCGTCGGCGTCCTTGCGCATCCGCAGCTCGCGCAGCACCGGCGTCGCGAGCTCGAGCCCGGCACCCGGCAGGGCGTCGCGCAGGCCCAGGACGTGGAGGGCGGGCATGTCGGCGGCGACCGCGACGCGCCGGGCACCGCCGAGGCGTGACGCCGCCAGCGCGTGGGGGTCGACGCCGTCGGTCCAGGTGAGCACGTCCATGGCCTCGACGGCCGAGCCGGTGAGGCCCGGGCGCTCGAGCGTGGGGACCACGAACGCAGGGTCGCCCTCGACCGGCAGCAGCAGCGCCGAGAGCCGCTCGTGGGAGTGCTTGACGACGCCGGTGAGGTACTGCAGGTCCGGCCCCGGCGTCACGACCAGGGCGTCCACGCCGACCTGTCGCGCCGCGGACCGGGCGCGCTCGAGCCGGGCCGCCACCCGATCGGTGACGGCGGCGGGGGTGGTGCTCATGGGCGCCGAGCCTAGGTCAGGACGACGCCGGACGGGCGCCCCCCGGGGGTGACCCGGGGCGCGCCCGGCGTCTCACTCGGCGAGCTTGGCGAAGGCCTGGGCCCACAGGAAGTACTTGTTCGTCCCCAGCTCGCGGATCGTCTTGACGTTGAAGGCGTCCTTGAGCTTCTGGGCGTCGTCCTCGCTGACGCCCTGCAGCGCCGCGACCGGCGCGTCGGCGATCTCCGAGAACGACTTGTCCTCGTAGGCCTTGTCGAGCTTGTCCTTGATGTCGCCCATGGTGGTGGGGTCTCCCTCCGTCGTGCGGATGCGGCGACGACCCTGTGCCCACTCCCCCCACGCGCCACGCGGGCACCTGAGTAGATGTCCCCTGGGCGGGCCGCCCCCTCTCCGGGAGGCTCCGCCACATGACCACCCCGCTCCCGCAGGACGCGCTCGTCGCCCGCCTCGGTGACGACCTCGCGGGCGTCACCCGCGAGCTCGACCGCATCCGCGAGTCCCTGCTGACCCTGCGCGCTGCGCGGGCCGCCGACCCGGCCCCGCCCTCGCCGCTCCTGCCCGCACCGCCGGCTCCGCCGATGCCGTCCCGGGGCCTCCCGGGGCCCTGGCCCCGGCCCGGGGTGTGGTCGCCGCCCGGGGACCCCGGTCCGCGCCGCTCCGGGCCGTGGCAGCGCCCGCAGCCGGGGCCCGCACCCAGGCCCGCCCGCACGCCGCGGGTGGCGTGGTCGCCCGCGCGGCTCCTGGCGGTGACCGGCGCGGCGATCACGGTGCTCGGCGTGGTCCTGCTGCTGGTCCTCGCCGCCGGGCGCGGGTGGTTCGGCCCCGAGGCACGGGTGGCCGGTGGCGCCGCGCTGGGTCTCGCGCTCGCCGGTGCCGGTGCCCGGGTGCGCCGCGGCGTCGGTGACGCGACCCCCGTCGCCGCGGTCGCCCTCGTGGCGACGGGCGTCGCGACCGTGTTCCTCGCGGTCGCCGCGGCCGTCTCGCTCTACGGCCTCCTCCCCCTCGCGGTCGCCGTCCCGCTCGCCCTGGTGGTCACCGCCGGCGGGCTCGCGCTGGCCGACCGCTGGCGCCACCGCGGCCTCGCGGTCAGCGTCCTCGTCGCGAGCGGGCTGGCCGCGCCCCTCGTCGTCGGCGGGCTCACCCCGACCCTCGTCGCGCTGCTGGTCGGCGCGCAGGTCGCCGCCGTCGCGGTCGCGTGGCGCCGGGCCTGGCCCCTCGTCGCGGCGGTGGCCACGGTGGCCTCGACGCTCGGCGCGTTCGGGGCCGCGGTGCGCCTGCTGGCCGGCGCGCCGGCGAACGACCTCGCCACCGCGTCCGCGGCGCTCGCGGTCCTGGTCGTCGGTGCCGCCGGCGCCCTGCTCACCGGCGCCCCCGGCCGGGCGACGCCCGCGGCCCTGCTCGGCGCGCCCGTGCTGCCCGTCCTGCTCGTCGCCATCGGCCTGCCGCGCCTGCCCGGCGCGCTCGTCGCCGGGCTCGTCGCGGTCGCCCTGCTCCTCGCCGTCGTGGCGCTCGATCGCGCCGCGGCCCCGACCGGGCACCGCGGGCTCGCCGTCGTGGCCGGCGCCGCCGGCACGGCCGCCCTGCTCGTCGCCACGGTGATCGCCGTCGGCGGCGGCCCCGTGTCCCTGCCGCTGCTCGCCGAGGCCGCGCTGCTCGGGGTGGTCGCGGTCGTCGCCCGCCGGCCCGGCCCGCTCGTGGCCGGCGGCGTCCTCGCCCTGATCGGCGGGCTCGTCGCGCTGGGCGAGGACGCCCCGGTCGATCTCCTCGCCGACTTCCCCGTCAGCCCGTTCGTCGTCACCGCCCCGGGCGGGACCGCCACCGCCGGCGTGCTCGGCGAGCTGGCCGGCGCGCTCGCGACCTCGCTGGCGCTCGTCGCCGTCGCCGCGATCGGGCTGCTCGCGCTCGCCCGCCTCGGCGCCCTGCGCGACCGCACCCGGGCCGCCGTGCTGGTCAGCGCCCTCGGCGTCGTCGGGCTCTACGGCGCGACCGGCGCGGTCGTGTCCGCGTCGCTGCTGGTCTCGCCCACCCGGGGCGCCTTCCTCGTCGGCCACGTACTCGTCACCGTCTCCTGGACGGCCGTGGCCCTGGTGCTGCTCGCCCGCGGGCTGCAGGCTCCGACGACAGCACTGCCGCGGATCCTCGGCGGGGTGCTGGTGGTCGCCGCGGTGATCAAGCTCGTGACGTTCGACCTCACCGCGCTCGACGGCCTCGCCCGGGTCGCCGCGTTCCTCGGCGCCGGCCTCGTGCTGCTCGCCGCCGGGAGCCGCTACGCCAGGGCGGTGGCCGCCTCGGGCGAGGCCGACGCGACCACGGCGGCCAGCTCGTCGCGCGTCGGGCCCTCGGCGGGCGGCGGCCGCCACCCCGAGGCGTAGATCTCCTGCACGCGCGGGTGCACCGCGACCAGGGAGTCCGGCAGGGCGGCCATGACCAGGTAGGGCCCGACCACGGCCATGAGCGACGGGTCGGCGGCGATCGCCGACACGACCAGGTCGGAGGTCGGCGGGCGGGTCGGGTCGACGTCCCGGCCTGCCCACCGTTCGCTCTGGGCGGCGTCGGTGGCGGCGTGGTCGGCGAACCACGGGCGGATCGCCTCCTCGCACCAGGCGTCGAGGGCCAGCGCCGCCGCGGCATGGTCGTCGCCGTGCTCGCCGACGAGGGCGACGAGGCGGGCGACCTGCATGAGGCTCATCGCGATGCCGCGCCCGGCGACGGGGTTCGTGGTGCAGACGGCGTCCCCCACGGCGACGAGCCCGGGCAGCGGCAGACGTCCCGCGTCGTCGAGCTGGCCGCGGTAGGTGTTGCGCAGCCGCCCGCCCGGCAGCACCGGGGTCAGGGGCACGGCGCGCCCGGGGTCGGTCCACGTCGCGAGCAGCGGGATCGCGCGGACTGCGGCGTCCCACGCCGGCTCGTGCCGCAGCCCGCGCAGCCGGTGGTCACTCGGCGGGCGCGCGATCAGCGTCGAGAAGGTCCCGGCGTCGTGCGGGAAGGCGATCGCCGTGTAGCCGTCGTGCATCGCGACGGCCCCGATCGGCATGGTCATCGGGCCGGGTGCGGCGCCCGGGCGCAGGCGGTACTGGCGCGAGACGTAGGCGGTCCCGCAGTCGGCCGACTGTCCGGGAGCACGGAGGTGGTCGTCGAGCCGACCCGCCCGGCCGGTGGCGACGACGACGAGCCCGGCGTCGAGCCGCCGGTCGCCCACCCGGACTCCGGTCGCCCGCCCACGCTCGGCGAGGACCGCGTCGGCGCGGCCCCGGACGAGCGTCACGCCCGGCTCGCGCTCGGCGACGCGGCGCAGCTCCTGCTCGACCACCATCCGCCGGCACCGCAGCCCGGTCCCCGGCGGCAGCGGCTCGCCCGGTCGCGCCGGGGCGGGGTCCGACCCGTCGCGCGGGGCCGCCGGCTCCGCACCCCGGGTCAGCAGCGCGTCCAGGACCTCGGGCACCTCGGCGCGCAGCACGTCGACCACCTGGGAGCGGAAGGCGTGCGGGTGGTGGAACTGCATGACCCGGCGCCGGGTCCACCAGTCGTCCCGCTCCGGCCCGCGGTCGTCGTCGACGAGCCGGACGCGGTGCCCGCGGCGTGCGAGGGCGACCGCGGCGACGAGCCCCGTGGGCCCCGCGCCGACCACGACGACGTCCATGGCGGCTCCCCCGGATCGCACCCTCACCGGCCAGGGCACTCCCCCTCGACGGGGTCCGTCAAGCCCCGTGACCCTCGGCGCCCGGACGTGCCCGGAGAGCACGTGGGAGGCTCCCGGCCATGGACGCGCCGGTGATGCTGCTCGACTCGGCCAGCCTCTGGTTCCGCGCCTTCTACGGGGTGCCCGCCACGCTGACCGCCGAGGACGGGACGCCGGTGAACGCCGCGCGCGGGTTCTGCGACATGGTCGCCCGGCTGGTCCGCGAGCGTCGCCCCGGCGCGGTCGTGGCCTGCCTCGACCGCGACTGGCGCCCCGCGTTCCGGGTGCGCGCCCTGCCGTCCTACAAGGCCCACCGCGTCGACCCCACGGCGGGCGACCCCTCCGCGCCGGTCGGCGGCGCGCCCGACGCCGAGGCCGCGCCCCCCGAGCTCGGACCGCAGGTGAACATCATCCTGGAGGTGCTCGACGCGATCGGGATCCCCACCGCGGGCGCCGAGGGCTACGAGGCCGACGACGTCATCGGCACCCTGTGCGCCACGGAGTCGAGCGACGCGATCGAGGTGGTCAGCGGCGACCGCGACCTGCTCCAGCTCGTCCGCGACGACCCGACGTCCGTGCGGGTCGTCTACATCGCCCGCGGGGTGTCGAAGTACGAGCTCTACGGCCCGGAGGAGGTCGCGGGGCGCTACGGCGTGCCCCTCGACCGCGCGGGCGAGGCCTACGCCGAGATGGCGATGCTGCGCGGGGACCCGTCCGACGGACTGCCCGGCGTCGCCGGCGTCGGGGACAAGACCGCCGCCCAGGTGGTGTCGAAGTTCTCGTCGTGGGAGGACATGATCGGCGCCGTCCTCGACCGCTCCGACGCCCGGATGTCCTCGGCCGTCCGCGCGAAGATGGCGCGCGCGGGCGACTACCTCGCCGTCGCCCCCGGGGTCGTCCGCGTCGCGCCCGACGCCCCCGTCGACTGGACCGGCGAGCGCCGGACACTGCCCCACGAGCCCGTCGATCCCGACCGGCTCGCCGCGCTGGCGCAGCGCTGGAACCTCTCCGGCTCGGTCGACCGGCTCACCGCGGCGCTGCGGGGCGAGTAGGTCAGCGGCCCTGCTCGGCGAGCCAGGCCTTCGCGACGGTCTTCGGGGCGCGGTCGACCCACGCGTCCTCCACCAGCTCGCGCAGCTCCTCGACACCGATCCGCTCGAGGCGCACGAGCACCGCGGGGAAGCCGTCGAAGTGCGGGGTCGTGAAGTAGACGTCGGGGTCGTCGGCGATGAGGGCCTCCTTGACCCCGACGTCGGCGACGCGCACGCCGAGCACGACCCCTTCGGGCAGCGGGACGCCCGCGGCCTCCAGGGCGGCCTCATCGGCGCGGCGCAGCGGACGCTCCCAGACGAAGCCCTTCTTCGACACCACCCAGCACGCCGACCCCCAGGACACCGTCTCATCGGTGCGCGGCAGGGCCAGCGCGAGGCGCCGGACGTCGTCGAGGGTGGCCATCAGCGTGGCTGGCCCACCGCGTAGGTGCCACCCGGGTCGAGGACCGTGACCGGCACCTGCGCCGGCCGCCCGTCGACGGTGGCCCGGCACGTGAACGTGACGCCGGTCCGGACCTCCTGGTCGGCGGGGCACGAGACGCCGCTGACCTGGCGCCGCCAGTCCTCGGTGACCA
The DNA here is from genome assembly GCA_029266415.1 of Actinomycetospora sp. Classification (GTDB taxonomy): domain Bacteria; phylum Actinomycetota; class Actinomycetes; order Mycobacteriales; family Pseudonocardiaceae; genus Actinomycetospora. The sequence goes on from JAQSWW010000088.1 coordinate 10,781, forward strand.
CCCGCGTGACGCCCTCGGCGACCGCGTCGGGGTCGAGCACCTCGACGCGCGCGAACCGGGGGCCGACGAAGAACGCCAGCAGCAGGACGATCACCGCGGCGATCAGGAGCAGCATCCCGAGGACGAGGCCGACCTTCTTCCAGGGGAAGGGGCGGCGGGGGCGCGGGCCCCAGGGGCCGCCGGGTCCGGGCCGGCCGGGACCGGGGAACGCGCCGAAGCCGGGCTGGACGCCGTAGCCCGGGGGCTGGCCGGGGTACCCGGGCTGACCGCCGTAGCCCGAGGGCGGGGCGCCGTAGCCGGTCGGTGGGCCGCCGTACCCGGACCCGCCCCCGTGCCCCTGGCCGGGCCCGCCGCCGTACCCCTGGCCGGGCGGACCGCCGTACCCCGGCGGCGGGCCGTAGCCCGGGGGCGGGCCGTCGCCGGGCTGACCCCCGTACCCCGACGGCGGCCCGTGGCGCGGCGGTCCGCCGTCACCGCCCGGCGGCGCCCAGGGCGACCCGGGTCCCACGGTGGGTCGCTCGCCCGGCCCGCCCACGATTCAGCCCTCCCCGACGGCGACGACCCCACGCCGGATGCGGCGGACCGCGTCGGCGGCGGCCCGGCCCACGGTGTCCCCGGTGCCGGCGACGGCGCGGATCTGGTCGAGCAGGTCGACGACCTGCCGGCACCAGCGCACGAAGTCTCCCGCGGACAGCTCGGCGCCGTGGGCCCGGGCCCCGTCGAGGACGGTCGCGAGCGAGTCACCGCGCACCCACCGGTGCACCGGCCAGGCGAAGCCCAGGTCCGGCTCGCGAGTGCGGTCGAGGTGGTGGCGGCGCTCGTCGGCGACGAGGTCGTGCCACAGCGCCACGGTCTGCTCGACGGCCTGCGCGGCGTCCTCGGGCACGCGCGGCACACCGCCCTCGTCGCGGCGGCTGTCGTAGACCAGCGAGGACGCGACCGCCGCGATCTCGGCCGGACCGAGGTCGCGCCAGGTGCCGTGGCGCAGGCACTCGGCGACGAGCAGGTCGGACTCGCCCCAGAGCCGGGAGAGCCGCCGTCCGTGCTCGGTGACGTTCTGCTGCGCGTCGGGCGCGTCGTCGAGGTAGCCCCGCTCCCCCAGCAGCCCACGGATGCGGTCGAAGGTGCGGGCCAGCGAGTGGGTCGTGGAGCGCACGCGCGACTGGAGCTGCTCGGTCTCGCGCTCGAGGCGCTGGTAGCGCTCGAACCAGCGGGCGCGGTCGTCGCGGTCGGCGAGCCCGTGGCAGGGGTGCGCGCGCAACGCGCGTCGCAGCGACGCGAGCTCGGCGTCCTCGTTCTCCGACCCGCGGCGGCGCCGGCTCGACCCGGTGCGCAGGGGCGGCTCGATGCCCGTCTCGCGCAGCGCGTTGGCCAGGTCGCGGCGCAGGCGCGGGACGCGGTGGTCGAGCTTGCGCGGCAGCTTCATCTGCCCCAGCGCCGCCACCGGCTCGGGGAAGTCGGCCAGCGACAGGCGCCCGGCCCAGCGGTCCTCGGTGAGCACCAGCGGGCGCGGCTCCTGCCCGCGCGGGCTGCGGTCGACACCGGGGTCGAGGACGACGGCCAGCCCGGCGCGCTTGCCGCCGGGTACCGCGATGACGTCGCCCGGACGCAGCGCCTCCAGCGACGCCGCGGCCTCGGCCTTCTGGGCCGACCGGCCCTGCCGCGAGAGCATCTTCTCGCGGTCGGTGACCCGCCGGCGCAGGTCCATGTACTCGGCGAACGCGCGGAAGTCCTCCTCGTCGCCCGAGTGGCCGCCCGCCGCCTCGGCGTAGCCGGCGAGGGCCTCGCGGTTGCGCTCCAGGCGCTTGGCCAGCCCGACGACGCTGCGGTCGGCCTGGAACTGGGCGAACGACTGCTCGAGCAGCTCGCGCGCGTCCTCCACCCCGAGCCGCTCGACGAGGTTGACGGCCATGTTGTAGCCGGGCCGGAACGACGAGCGCAGCGGGTAGGTGCGCGTCGAGGCGAGGCCCGCGACCTGCTCGGGGTCGACGCCCGGCGCCCACAGCACCACCGCGTGGCCCTCGACGTCGATGCCGCGGCGTCCGGCACGTCCCGTGAGCTGCGTGTACTCCCCCGGCGTGAGCTCGACGTGGGCCTCGCCGTTGTACTTCACGAGCTTCTCGAGCACGACCGTGCGCGCGGGCATGTTGATGCCCAGCGCGAGGGTCTCGGTGGCGAACACGGCCCGCACCAGGCCGCGGACGAACAGCTCCTCGACCGTCTCCTTGAACGCGGGCAGCATCCCGGCGTGGTGCGCGGCGACGCCGCGCTCCAGCCCGTCGCGCCACTCCCAGTAGCCCAGGACCTCGAGGTCGGCGTCCGGCAGCCCGGCGGTGCGGCGCTCGACGACCTCGCGGATCACGGCGACGTCGTCGGGACCGGTCAGCCGCAGGCCCGCCCGCACGCACTGCGTCACCGCGGCGTCGCAGCCGGCCCGGCTGAAGATGAACGTGATCGCGGGCAGCAGCCCCGCGGCGTCGAGGCGCTCGATGACGTCGACGCGCGACGGCGGCCGGAACCCCGACGTCCCGCCGCGCCCGGGCGGACCGGTACGTCCCGGTCCCCCGCGCCGGTCGCCCCCGCGTCCCGGGGGGCCGCTCCGGGCGCGCCCGCCCCGGATCGACGGGCCGCGGTCGACCTCGGCGACGGCGCGCACCAGCGTCGGGTCGACCTTGAGCGTCGCCTGGCCGCCGCGGCGTTCCTCGGCGAACAGGTCGAACATGCGGTGCCCGACCACCATGTGCTGCCACAGCGGCACCGGGCGGGTCTCGTCGACGACGACCGTGGTGTCGCCGCGGACGGTGACCAGCCAGTCGCCGAACTCCTCGGCGTTGCTCACCGTCGCCGACAGCGACGCGAGCTGCACGTGCTCGGGCAGGTGGAGGATGACCTCCTCCCAGACCGCGCCGCGGAAGCGGTCGGCGAGGTAGTGCACCTCGTCCATGACGACGTAGGCGAGGCCCTCGAGCGCCGGCGACTCCGCGTAGAGCATGTTGCGCAGGACCTCGGTGGTCATGACCACCACGGGCGCCGACCCGTTGATCGCGGCGTCGCCGGTCAGCAGGCCGACGGCGTCGGCGCCGTGGCGCTCGACGAGGTCGGTGTACTTCTGGTTGGACAGCGCCTTGATCGGCGTCGTGTAGAAGCACTTCTGGCCGCGGGCGAGCGCCAGGTGCACCGCGAACTCGCCGACCACCGTCTTGCCGGCGCCCGTCGGCGCGCACACCAGGACGCCGTGGCCCTGCTCGAGGGCCAGGCACGACCGGCGCTGGAAGTCGTCGAGCTCGAAGGACAGCTGTGCGGCGAACCGTCCGAGCTCGGGGTGCGCGGAGCGGGTGCGAGCCTGCTCGTAGGCCTCGGCGGGAGAGCGAGTGGCCACGTCTCCACAGTGTCACATCGGGGCGACGTTCCGCCGTCTCAGGTCGCGTCCCACCGGTCGGGGGAGCCGTCGTTGGGGCCGTCGGTCGAGGGCGGGGGCACCGGCTGGATGCGCGGGGCGGGGGTCGGGCTCGGGGCGGCGGAGCCGAGCCGGTCGTCGAGCGGCGAGGGCTGGTCGGGGTCGAGACCGTCCCAGCCCTGCTCGAGACGCCGCCGCGCCTCCCGTTTGTCGTGCACCCGGGAGATCTGGATGGAGAGCTCCAGCAGCAGCACGAGCGCGACGCCCAGGGCCAGCATCGAGATCGGGTCCTGGCCCGGCGTCGCGATCGCGGCGAACACGAACAGCCCGAAGATCAGGCCGCGGCGCCACGAGCGGAGCTGGGCGTACGAGACGACGCCGACGCGGTTGAGCATCACCACGATCAGGGGCAGCTCGAAGCTCACCCCGAAGATCACGAGCAGGGCGACCAGCAGGCTGAAGTAGTCCGACCCGCGCAGCACGGTGGTCTGGATGTCGCCGCCGACGGTGAACAGGAACTGCAGCGCCTGGGTGACCACGTAGTACGCCAGCACCGCGCCGGCGGTGAACAGCACGACCGCCGCGCTGACGAAGACGTACGCGAACCGCTTCTCCTTCGCGTACAGGCCCGGCGTGATGAAGCCCCAGAGTTGGGCGAACCAGATCGGGCTCGACATCAGCACGCCGGCGGTCGCCGCCACCTTGAGACGCAGCGTGAACTGCTCGAACACCCCGAAGGCGACGAGGCGGCACTCCTGGCCCCCGCCGAGCTGGACCCGGTTCTCGGGGGGCAGCGCACAGTAGGGGTCGGTCAGCAGCTTGCCGAGCGAGGGCAGGCCGAAGGGGTAGGTCGTGTACCAGAAGAAGCCGACCACCGTGCCCAGCGCGACCGCCAGCAGCGCGATGGCCAGGCGGCGCCGCAGCTCGTAGATGTGCTCGACGAGCGTCATGGTGCCGTCGGGGTTGGCCCGACGGCGCGATCCGGGCCGGCGCAGACCGCGCCACCACCGGGCGCGCGACCCGGGGGACGCAGTCATCGGCGGCTCAGGAGGAGGTCGAGCCCGGCCGCGTGGTCGGGGCGGCGTCCGGCGACGACGGCGCGACGCCGTTCGTGCCCGACGAGCCCTCGTTCAGCGCGCGGCCCGGAGCCTGCGGCTCGGCGGAGGCGTCGGCCGGCTTGGCGGCCTGCTCGTCCTCCTTCAGCCCGCGGGTCTCGGCCTTGAAGATGCGCAGGGACTGCCCCAGCCCACGCGCCATGTCCGGCAGCTTCCTGGCGCTGAACAGCAGCACCACGCCGACGATCGCGATGATGACCCATTCGCTCACGGTGTGGCTCCTTCCACGGTGCGTCCGATGCTACGCGGCGACGTCACCCGCGACGCTGCGCGAGGCGGACCCGCAGCGCGGCCAGGCGGGCCTTGAGCATGCCGACCTCGTCACCCATCTGCCGGCTCGCGAGGCCCGCGACGGTGCTGAGACGCCTGGCGGGGCGCAGCGACGCTCCCACGAGCAGTCCGAGCGCGACCAGCGCGGCGACCACCGCGACGACGCTCCAGAGGTACGGCACGCCCGGGACCCTAGTCGGCGGGGGTGTCGGGATGGTGAACGGCCGAGCGTGGGCGCGCGGCCACGGGACGCACCCGACCTACGCGGCCTCGGCGGAATGTGCGGCGCCGTCAGCCGGTGTGGCCCGCAGGTCGGCGAGCTGGGTGTCGGCGGTGTCGGGGTCGGTGTCGGGGTCGCGTTCCCAGGGTGGTGGCTCGAGCTCGGGTGAGCGGACCCACCAGCGGTGCCCGGACGGGGAGGTCCACACCACCACCGGGGTCGCGCC
>JAQSWW010000089.1 GCA_029266415.1 Actinomycetospora sp.
GGGCTGGTCCGCGGCGACGAGGACTGGCGCGACGAAGCCGTCGTGCGCGGCGAGCCCTCGGGCGCGCTCTACGCCGTCGCCCACGGCCCGGACCGCCTCGTCCCGGCGCTGAACCTCGCCTCGGCCCGCCTGCTCGCCGCGGCCGCGGGCAACGTCGACGTCCTCGCCCCGCCCACGCCGGTGCGTGACGACGCGCTCGCCGAGGCCCCGCGCACCGCGCCGGCGGGCATCCCGGGGGCGCCGTCCGTGCTGCCCGACCCCGGCGCGCCCGTGCCCGACGCGTGGGTGGTGTGCGACCGCGCGGTGCTCGACCCCTCGGTGCCGGACCCGGCCGCCGACCCCGAGCTGACCACGGTCGCGCTCGGCGGGGAGCCGACGCCCGGGCGCGCGGTCGCCCCGGACGAGGCGCTGCTGCTGCGGGGCCCGGACGGGTTCTGGCTGGTCGACGAGGGACGGCGGGCGCGCATCGACCCCACGATCGGGTCGGTGGTGCGCGGACTGAACCTCACCGGCGCCCGCCCGCGCACCGCGAGCCCGGCCCTGCTCGGGACGCTGCCCGAGGGTCCGCCGCTCGCGCCGGTGATCGTGCCCGGCAGCGGCACCACGCCCACCGACCCGCGCACCGCGGCGCTCGGCGTCCCCGTCGGGGCCGTCGTCAGCTCGGACGGCGCCCGCTTCCACCTCGTGGCGGCCACCGGGGTGCAGGAGGTGCCCGCGGTCGTCGCGCAGCTCGCCCGCTTCGCCAACCCCGACCCCGCCGCCGACCCGGGTATCGCCGCCGTGCCCGCCGGGCGCCTCACCGCGGCCCCGCGCGTCGCGGTCGTCGACGTGGCCGCCTACCCCTCGGCCTTCCCGCGCCTGGTGACCTACGACCAGGCGACCACCACCTGCGTGCGCGCCGAGGCGTCCGGCACCGCGACGGTGTACGCCGCGCCGGCGCTGCCCGGTCCCGCCGAGCCGACGCCGCTGGTCGCCCCGCCGCTGGACGGGGCCCGGGTGGCCGGCGGCGGCGCCTACGTCGTCCCCGTGGCACCCGGCGCGCCGGCCGACCCCGCCGGCGGCGTGCTCGTCGACCCGGGCGGGCGGGTGTTCGCCGTCCCCGGCCCGGCGGCCGCCGCGGCGCTGGGTCTCGGGACCCCGCGCCCGGCGCCGCGCAGCGTCCTCGACCTCCTGCCGCGGGGCCCGACCCTCGACCCGCTCGCGGCGCAGACCGCCCGCTGACCCGGGCCATCGCCCAGGTCCCGGGGTACGCGGGTCGCCGGGGTGCGAAGGACACCGCGACTCCGTCCCACGCAGGGGAGGTGACCCTCGCTGCCACGGGGCGCGACGAGGACACCGTCACCCCGGATGCCCGTCGCGGCGCTCTGGACGGTCGTCTTCGTCGTCGCCTTCGGCACGAACGTCCCCACCCCGCTGCTGCTCGTCTACCGCGACACCCTCGGGCTCGGCCCGAACGTCCTGACCGCGGCGTTCGGGGTGTACGCGGCGGGGCTGATCCCGGCGCTGCTGCTCGCGGGCCCGGCGTCGGACCGGCTCGGGCGCCGGCCGGTGGTCGTCCCGTTCGTGGTGCTCGCCGGGCTGGTCTCGGTGCTGTTCCTCGCCGCCGGGTCGTCGGTGGCCGTGCTGTTCCTGGGCCGCTTCCTGCAGGGCGCGGTGTCCGGGGTGGTGTTCAGCGTCGGCACCGCCTGGCTGGGCGAGCTGGTCGGCGAGCCCGGACGCTCGGCCCGCCTCACCACGATCGCCCTGGCCGCGGGCTGGGCGGGCGGTCCGCTCACCGCCGGGCTGCTCGGGCAGTGGGCGCCGCTGCCGACCGTGCTGCCCTACCTCGTGCACGTCGCCCTCATGGTCGTCGCGATCGCGCTGCTGCGCGGGGTCCCCGAGACCTTGCCCCCGGAGCGCCGGCGCACGGCGGGACCGATCGTGAACCTCGGGGTGCCCGCCGGGACCCGCAAGCCGTTCCTGCTGGTGGTCGTGCCGGTGGCGTTCGGGGTGTTCACGTTCCCGTCCACGGCGGCCACCGTGCTGCCGCTGCTGCTCGTCCCGCAGATGCCCGGGATCGCCGTGGCGGTCGCGGGGATCGTCGCCGGGGTGACCCTGTCCACCGGCGCGCTGGTCCCGCCGCTGCAACGCCGCCTCGGTGCCCCGCGCGCCGGCCCGCTGGGGATGGCGCTCGGCGCCCTCGGCCTCGGGGTCGCCCTCGCCGGGCTCGCGCTGGGCGCCTGGCCGCTCCTGCTCCCGGCGTCCCTGCTCCTCGGCGCGGGCTACGGGCTGTGCCTCGCGTCGTGCCTCGCGACCGTCGCGCGGCTCGCCCGCCCCGACCAGCGCGGCGCGCTCACCGGCACCTTCTACGCCTGCGCCTACCTGGGGTTCGGGGTGCCGTTCGCGATCTCGGCCCTCGCCGTCGACGGCGACCTCACCGGGCCGCTCGCCGGGCTGGCGGTGGTGACGGCCGTCGCGGCCGGGGTGCTGGCGCTGCCGGGGGCGCGCCGGCTCGTCACTGCCTGAGCCCTACCGCCGTGGCGTGAGTGCGGCCGCGGCGAGCAGCACGACGCCGGCCAGGCCGAACCCGACGACGGGGGAGAGGTGGTAGGCGCCGAGGAACAGCGCCGGCGAGGCGGCGGCGCCCAGGAACCGCCCGGCCTGCACGACCGACACCCCGCCCGCGGTGCCGCCGCGCAGGACGAGGGTGTTGACGCCGACCAGCACGAGCTGGGCGGCCGCCCCGGCCAGCGCCCACACCGCGGCCACGGCGATCGGGGAGGGCAGGACACCCACGGCGGCGACGAGCACGGCCCCGAGGACCGCGCCCAGCCGGATCGTCACGCGGGGCCCGACGCGGTCGACGCCGGCGCCGACGAGGCGCGCGGTGAGCAGGCCCGCGACCCCGAACCCGGTCAGCAGCGCGCCGCGCAGGCCGGCGCCGAGCGTGAACGCGTCCTCCACGCGCAGGGCGACGAGGAAGGCCAGGCCGCCCAGCGCGGCCCACGCCAGCCCGGCCACGAGCCCCAGCCGCGGGACCGGCGGGCGCCACGCGTCGCGCAGGCGCGGGCGGTCGCCGGGCTCGGCCGGCGGGTCCGCGGGCAGCCCGGCGGCGGCCAGCAGGGCGGCGACGAGCGCGACGCCGACGAAGGCAGCTCGCCAGTCGACCGCCGCGGCGAGGCCCCCGACCAACGGCGCGGACGTCATCCCCGCGGCCTGCAGCGAGCCCATCACCCCGAGCGCCCGGCCGAGCCGCTCCGGCGGCGTGGCCGCCGCGAGCGAGCTGAGCAGCAGGGGCGTGGTGAAGGCGTTGGCGGCGCCCTGCAGGGCTCGCGCCCCGAGGAAGAGCCACCCCACGGTGGCCACGGCCGCGAGCAGCGAGAACAGCACGTAGGCGACGTAGGCCGTGCGCACCGTGCGGGCGGCGCCCCAGCGCTCGCCGAGCGTGCCCGAGACGAGCATGAGCAGGGCGAACGGCAGCAGGTAGGCGGTCAGCGAGGCCGATGCCGCCGACGGGGAGATCCCGAGGTCGGCGCCCAGCTCGGGCAGCATCGACGCGGTGATCCCGCCGCCGAACGGGCCGAGGAACCCGCCGGCGTAGAGCGCGGCGACCCGGATGCGGGCGACGGTCGGGCGGGGTGGTGCCCCCGTCATCGCTCCCAGGGACCCTTGCCGGGGCCGGGCGGCCCACCGGCCGTGCCGCCGGGACCGCGCCGGCGCAGGTACCGCTCGAAGTCCGCGGCGATCTCCTCGCCGGAGGCCTCCTCGAGGTCGGTCTCGGCGTCGCCGGCCTCCTCGAGGGCCTTGACGTACTCGCGCACCTCGTCGTCCTCGTCGGCCATCTCCGAGACCGTGCGCTCCCACTTCTCGGCCTGCTCGGGCAGCCCGCCGAGGGGCACCTCGACGTCGAGGACCTCCTCGACCCGCTGCAGCAGCGCGATGGTGGCCTTCGGCGCGGGCGGCTGGGAGACGTAGTGCGGCACGGCGGCCCAGAACGAGATGGCGGGGAAGCCGGCCTGGACGCAGGCGTCCTGGAGGACCCCGACGATGCCGGTGGGTCCCTGGTAGCGCGAGCGCTGCAGCCGGTACCGGGCGGCGGAGGCCTTGTCGAACGACGTGCCGGTGACCGGGACCGGGCGCGTGTGCGGGGTGTCGGCCAGCAGCGCCCCGAGCGTGATCACCGTGCCGACGCCGAGCTCGTGGGCCTGCGCGATGACCTCGGCGCAGAAGGCCCGCCAGCGCATGTTGGGCTCGATGCCGCGCACCAGGATGAGGTCCTGCGCCGAGCCCGGCGGGCGGCAGCGGTGGAGCCGGGTGGTGGGCCAGTCGATGGCGCGGCTCACGCCGTCGACGAGGCGCACGGTGGGCCGCGAGACCTGGAAGTCGTAGTACTCGTCGGGGTCGATCGCGGTCAGTTCGGTGGCGTCCCAGTGCAGCGCGAGGTGTTCCACCGCGGTACTGGCCGCGTCCCCGGCGTCGTTCCAGCCCTCGAACGCGGCGAGCATGACGGGAGCGTCGCTGACCTGCGGAGACGTCTCCTCGTCCGCGCTCGGTCCGCTGGGGACGGGCTCGTCGGGGCGGTCGTCGGACAGGGACACGCGGACAGCCTACGTGCCGTGACGCGGCTCGCAGTGCGCCCGGCGCCGGTCCTCGATCACGTTACGATCGTGTGATGACTACTTCGGGTGAGTCTGCATTCCTGTCCGCTCTGCACTCCCGGATCCTCATCGGCGATGGTGCCATGGGGACCGCGCTCCAGGACCAGGACCTCTCGCTCGACGACTTCCAGCATCTCGAAGGCTGCAACGAGATCCTGAACGTCTCCCGCCCCGACGCCGTCCTCTCGGTCCACCAGGGCCACCTGGACGCCGGCAGCGACATCATCGAGACGAACACCTTCGGCACGAACTGGCCGAACCTCAACGAGTACGACATCGCCGACCGCATCCGCGAGCTGTCGCTGGAGGGCACGAAGATCGCGCGGCAGGCGGCCGACGAGTTCTCGACGCCCGACCGGCCGCGGTTCGTGTTCGGGTCCAACGGCCCCGGCACCAAGCTGCCGACGCTCGGCCACGCGCCCTTCGCCCAGCTCCGCGACGCGTACGTCGACTCGGTGCTCGGCCAGCTCGAGGGCGGCGCCGACGCGATCCTCGTCGAGACCTGCCAGGACCTGCTGCAGGCCAAGGCTGCGATCCTGGGCGCCTACCGCGCGATGGACCAGTACGGCCACCGCGTCCCGGTCATCTGCCACGTCACCGTCGAGCTCACCGGCACGATGCTGGTCGGCTCCGAGATCACCGCGGCCCTGACCGCCCTCGAGCCGCTGGGCATCGACGGCATCGGCCTGAACTGCGCCACCGGCCCCGCCGAGATGAGCGAGCACCTGCGGGCCCTGAGCCGCCAGGCGCGGATCCCCGTCAGCGTCATGCCCAACGCCGGCCTGCCCGAGCTCGGCCCGAACGGGCCCGAGTACCCCCTGCAGCCCGACGAGCTCGCCGACTACTGCGCCTCGTTCGTCACCGACTACGGGCTCCAGCTCGTCGGCGGCTGCTGCGGCACCACCAACGACCACGTCCGCGCGCTCGCGGAGAAGTGCCGCGACCTGACGCCGGCCGCCCGCGACCCGAAGCCCGAGCCGGGCCTCGCCTCGGTGTACCAGGCCGTGCCGTTCCGCCAGGACACGGGCCTGCTGATGATCGGCGAGCGCTCGAACGCCAACGGCTCCAAGGCGTTCCGCGAGGCGATGATCGAGGACGACTACGAGACGTGCGTGGAGATCGCGAAGGCGCAGACCCGCGAGGGCGCGCACTTCATGGACCTCTGCATCGACTACGTCGGCCGCGACGGCGTCGCCGACATGGACCGCCTGGCCCACGACGTCTCCACCGCCTCGACGCTGCCGGTGGTGCTCGACTCCACCGAGCCCGAGGTCCTGCAGGCCGGGCTCGAGCAGCTCGGCGGCCGGTGCGCGGTGAACTCGGTGAACTACGAGGACGGCACGGGCCCCGACTCGCGGTTCCAGAAGATCATGCGGATCGCCAAGGAGCACGGCGCCGCCGTCGTCGCCCTGTGCATCGACGAGGAGGGCCAGGCCCGCACCGCGGAGTGGAAGACCCGCGTCGCGTTCCGGCTGATCGAGGACCTGACCACCAACTGGGGCATGAACGTCGAGGACATCATCGTCGACTGCCTGACCTTCCCGATCTCCACCGGTCAGGAGGAGGTCCGCCGCGACGGCATCGAGACCATCGAGGCCATCCGGCAGCTCAAGGAGCGCTACCCCGAGGTCCAGACCACGCTCGGCCTGTCGAACATCTCGTTCGGCCTCAACCCGGCCGCGCGCCAGGTGCTGAACTCGGTGTTCCTGTCCGAGTGCGTCGACGCCGGCCTCGACTCGGCGATCCTCAACGCCTCGAAGATCCTGCCGATGTCGCAGATCGACGACGCCCAGCGGGACGCGGCCCTCGACCTGGTCTACGACCGCCGCCGCGAGGAGCGGGACAACCCCGACCCGCTGCAGCACTTCATGAACCTGTTCGAGGGCGTCTCGGCCGCCTCGGCCAAGGACGCGCGGGCCGAGGAGCTGGCGGCGCTGCCGCTGTTCGACCGCCTCGAGCGGCGCATCGTCGACGGCGACCGCAACGGCCTCGAGGCCGACCTCGACGCGGGCATGGAGGAGAAGGACCCGCTCGAGATCATCAACGAGACGCTGCTCGCGGGCATGAAGACCGTCGGCGAGCTCTTCGGCGCCGGCAAGATGCAGCTGCCCTTCGTGCTCGCGTCGGCCGAGGTCATGAAGGCCGCCGTGGCCTACCTCGAGCCGCACATGGAGGCGACCGACAACTCCGGCAAGGGCAAGATCCTGCTGGCCACGGTCAAGGGCGACGTCCACGACATCGGCAAGAACCTCGTCGACATCATCCTGAGCAACAACGGCTACGACGTGGTCAACATCGGCATCAAGCAGCCGATCAACGCCATCCTCGAGGCCGCGGAGGAGAACAAGGTCGACGCGATCGGCATGTCCGGGCTGCTGGTGAAGTCCACCGTGGTCATGAAGGACAACCTCGCCGAGATGAACGACCGCGGCGTCGCGCAGAAGTACCCGGTGCTGCTCGGCGGTGCCGCGCTGACCCGCTCCTACGTCGAGAACGACCTCGGCGAGCTGTACCAGGGCGACGTGCGCTACGCGAAGGACGCCTTCGAGGGCCTGCGCCTCATGGACACCGTCATGTCCGGCGACACGGAGCGCACCGAGGCCGAGGCCGCGAAGATGGCCGAGCGCAAGGAGCGCCGCGAGCGCTCCAAGCGCATCCAGGCCAAGCGCGAGGCGGAGGCCGAGCCCGAGGAGATCCCCTCGATCTCCGACGTGGAGCGGCGCATCGAGGTCCCGGCGCCCCCGTTCTGGGGCACGCGCGTGGTCCGCGGCATCCGGCTCAAGGACTTCGCCGGGCTCCTCGACGAGCGCGCGACGTTCTTCGGGCAGTGGGGCCTGCGCGGCTCCAAGGGCAGCGAGGACGGGCCGTCGTACGAGGAGCTCGTCGAGACCGAGGGCCGCCCGCGCCTGCGCTACTGGCTCGACCGGCTGCAGGCCGAGGGCATCCTCGCCCACGCCGCCGTCGTCGCCGGCTACTTCCCGGTCATCTCCGAGGGCAACGACGTCGTCGTCCTCGACGAGGCCGACCCCGAGGCCAAGGAGCGCTACCGCTTCTCCTTCCCGCGCCAGAAGCGCGACCGGCACCTGTGCCTGGCCGACTTCTTCCGCACGAAGGAGGAGGCGATCGAGCTCGGCGGTGTCGACGTCATGCCGATGAACCTCGTGACGATGGGCCAGCCCATCGCCGACTTCGCCAACGAGCTGTTCGCGAACAACTCCTACCGCGACTACCTCGAGGTCCACGGCCTCGGCGTGCAGCTCACCGAGGCGCTCGCCGAGTACTGGCACCGCCGGGTCCGCGAGGAGCTCGGCTTCTCCGACGGCTCGGTCATGGCCGACTCCGACCCCGAGGACGTCACCGAGTACTTCAAGCTCGGGTACCGCGGCGCGCGGTTCTCCCTCGGCTACGGGGCCTGCCCGAATGTCGAGGACCGCGTGAAGATCGTCGACCTCCTCGAGCCGGGCCGCATCGGCGTCGAGCTCTCCGACGAGGACCAGCTGCACCCCGAGCAGTCGACCGACGCGCTCGTGGTGCACCACCCGGAGGCCAAGTACTTCAATGCCTGATCTCGATGCCTGATATCCGTGCCTGAGCTGGCCGCCGTCCTGTGGGACATGGACGGCACGCTGGTCGACACCGAGGGCCTCTGGTCGGTGACCATCCGCGAGCTCGCCGCCCACCGTGGCGGCGAGCTGTCGGCCGCCACGCGCGAGGACCTGACGGGGTCGAGCCTCGACCGCACCGTGCGCGCGGTGCGGGCCGAGGTCGGCCTCGATCCCGACGACCCGGACGGCCTGGCGGTCGACGGCCGGTGGCTGATCGACCGCACGGCCGAGATCTTCGGCCGCGGCGTCCCGTGGCGGGCGGGCGCCCGCGAGGCCCTGGCGGCCGTGCGGGCGTCGGGCCTGCCGACCGCGCTGGTGACGAGCACCTACCGCGAGCTCACCGACGTCGCGCTGGACACCATCGGGCGCGGGTTCTTCGACGTCACCGTGTGTGGCGACGAGGTGTCGGCGACCAAGCCGGACCCGTCGCCGTACCGGCGCGCGGCGGAGCTGCTCGGGGTCGACCCGCGGGCGTGCGTCGCGGTGGAGGACTCGCCGACGGGCACCCGCTCGGCGGTCGCCGCCGGGGCGACGGTGCTCGTCGTGCCCGCCGAGGTGATCGTCGAGGACGGGGAGCGCCGCGTGCACCGGGAGAGCCTGGTCGGGCTCACCGTCGACGACCTGCGGGCCATGCTGACGGGGGAGACCGCCGACCACCGGACGCGGGCGACGGTGCACTGAGCGCTCCGTGATCCGGCCCTGCTCCGACCGCGCCGGGATCGGATCGGGTTCCGTGCCCGCTCCTCGCCCGGACGGCCCAGCGCTGCGGTCGGTTCGCCCGCCCGACCGTCCGTTCGGCGCGTCGGGACGGCCGGACGGCGCGACGCTTGATCACCAGGGGAACCGCATCGCTCTCCGTGGAGAATCCGGTGGTGTGCAACCCCCCGTGACCGCGTGCGACGATGGCTCGACGTGAAGACGTTCGACGGGCTCTTCGACGAGCTGACCGCCAAGGCGCGCGACCGGCCCACGGGATCCGGCACCGTAGCGGCTCTGGACGCCGGGGTGCACGCACAGGGCAAGAAGGTGCTCGAGGAGGCCGGCGAGGTGTGGATCGCGGCCGAGTACGAGACCGACGACAAGCTGGCCGAGGAGATCTCCCAGCTTCTCTACCGCGTCCAGGTGATCATGCTGGGTCGCGGTCTCACGCTGGACGAGGTCTACAAGCACCTGTAGTGACACCTGCAGGTGTCAGGAGGAGAGCCCATGCTCCGCGTCGCCGTCCCGAACAAGGGGTCGCTCGCCGAGGAGGCGTCGACGATGCTGCGCGACGCCGGTTACCGGCAGCGCACCGACAGCCGTGACCTGAGCCTGCAGGACGAGGCCAACGGGGTCACGTTCTTCTACCTGCGGCCCAAGGACATCGCGACCTACGTCTCCGAGGGCCAGCTGCACCTCGGCATCACGGGTCACGACCTCACCGAGGAGTCCAGCGCCTCGGTGAAGCAGCTGCTGCAGCTCGGCTTCGGGCACTCGAAGTTCCGCTACGCCGCGCCGTCGAAGAACGAGTGGACCGTCCAGGACCTCGCGGGCAAGCGGATCGCGACGTCGTACCCCCGCCTCGTGCGCGCCAACCTGGCGCAGCAGCGCATCGCGGCCAAGGACGTCATCCGCCTCGACGGCGCGGTCGAGATCTCGATCGAGCTCCAGGTGGCCGACGCGATCGCCGACGTCGTCAGCTCGGGCCGCACACTGGCCCAGCACGGCCTGGTGGCGATCGGCGACCCGATCACGGAGTCGCAGGCGGTGATCATCGACCGCAACGCCAAGTTCGACCAGGTGCCCGACTCGGCGCAGGTCGAGCGGGACAAGTCGCGGTTCGTCGAGCGCCTGCGCGGCGTGGTGTACGCCCGCCGCTACGTGATGCTCGACTACGACTGCCCCGTGGACCTCAAGGACCGGGCCGTCCAGCTGACGCCGGGCATCGAGTCGCCCACCGTCGCGCCGCTGTCGGACGAGAAGTTCGTCGCCGTGCGCTCGATGGTGGAGCGCAAGCGGGTCAACGACATCATGGACGAGCTCGCCGACATCGGGTGCACGGGCATCGTGACCTCGTCGCTGCAGTCCTGCCGCGCCATCGGCGCCGGCAACGGCCGCTAGGAGCCGCGAGGAGCTCAACGGGGCCGGACGGTGAGGGCCTGCGCGGCCCGCCCGACCGGGCCCTCCGCGTCGTGGAGCACCGAGAACGCGGTGCCCAGGCCCTCCGGCCCGATGACGCTGTCCGCGTCGAGCCCGATCCACTCGCCGCGGGGCGCGCGGTGGACGTGCAGCGTGAGGTCGGTGTTGACGAACAGCCAGGCGTTGAGGTCGAGCCGGGCCGCGGCGCCGTTGGTGGAGTCGGCCACGGCCGCGAGGCGCTGCCACGGCGTGGGCTCCTCGTCGTCGACGACCGGGACCCGCAGCCGGCCCCACGTCCGTCCCGGCCCGGACTCGCCGAGGTGCCCCTCGAGCCAGCGCCACTCGAGGGCGTCGAGGTAGCCGGGCAGCCAGCCCTCCGGGGTGGGGATCTCGCGGCCGACCTCCGGCCCGGGCATCGCCGGCCCGGGCGCGGTGGCGGCGGCCGCCGTGTCGGTGCTCGCGAGGCGCCAGCCCGCGGCGCGCGCGACCGCCCGGCCCCCGGCCGCGATCTCGGCGGACACGAGCTCGATGGTGCGCCCGGCGCGCTCGACCCGGCTCGACACGGTCAGCTCGCCCATCGGCACGCGCCCGAGCACCTCGACCGTGACGCGTGACAGCAGCATCTCGGGGCGGGGGTCGCAGGCCTCCAGCGCCCGCACGAGCAGTGCGCTGGGCGGGCCCATGTGCTGGCCGTCGGAAAACCACGGGCCGGCGGTGGACCCGGTGGCGAACACCCGTTGCGTCCCGGGTGGGTCGGCCGCGCTCCCCGTCGCGGACGGCAGCAGCCGGAAGAACGGCTCGGTGACGGTCACGTGGGCTCTCCGGAGCGGGGTCGGGGGAGGGGCAGGAGGACGGCCGTGCCCTGCGCGGGCGGCGGGCCGGGGTAGGGCGGCAGCGTGCCGCCCTGCGCCGGGCACCGGTCCCGGAACGCGCAGAACGCGCAACCGGGGCCGGGATTCGGGCGGAAATCGCCGGTGGGGGCGGCGCGGAGGATCGCCGCCCAGACCGCCCGCAGCACCCCGGCGAAGCGTCCGAGCTCGTCGGCGGTGGGGCGCAGCGTCAGCGTCGTGGCGTCGCCGAGCTGCAGCAGCCGCACGGTGGGCACCACGCCGCGGGCGCGCGCGAGCAGCAGCGCGTAGAAGCGGACCCCGAACAGCGCCCGCAGCTCGCCGCGCACCGGCGGCGCCGACCCGGACTTGTAGTCGATCACCGTGAGCCCGCCGGGGCCGGTGTCGAGGCGGTCGAGGACACCGCGCAGGGGCGTCCCGTCGTCGAGCTCGGCCTCGACGAGCAGCTCGCGGGCCTCGGACGTCACGGCCCGGGGGTCCTCGAGGTCGAGGTAGCGGGCGAGGAGCGCGTCGACGCCCGGGTCGCGGCCGAGCAGCGCGCGGTCGTCGGGCTCGAGGGCGTCGAGGACCTCGTGCGCGAGTGCCCGGGCGGCGTCGCCGGAGCGGGCGCCGGGCTCGAGGTCGTGCAGCCGCTCGAGCACGGCGTGGACGACGGTGCCGCGCAGCGCCGCGGGCGACGGCGTCTCGGGCAGGCGGTCGACGGCCCGGAAGCGGTAGAGCAGCGCGCAGCGCCGGAAGTCCGCCGCCCGGGACGGCGAGAGCGCCGGCGCGCGCGGCGGGGCCGCGGTCGTCACGTCCCCGGTGCTCACGGTCGGCAGGTTAGATGACCACCCCGACAGCTCCTGTCCGCCGCGGGACGCCGCGTCCGGCGCCGGCGGGGGCGATCCGACCGCCAGGTGGGCCGAGGGGCACGTTGCGCATGATCGACAGCCGCCGGCGCCTGCCGAACGTGCCCCTCGCGCGCCGGCGGCGCACCCGCCCGCCCCGGGGCCCGCCCGCACCCCGCGCCTAGGGTGACCCGTCGTGCACACCGAGGGAGAGGTCGTCGAGGACCCGCCCGGCGACGAGGAGCAGCGCGGCCCCGCGCGCAGCGGGCCGTTCCTCCCGGGCGACCGGGTGCAGCTCACCGACCCCAAGGGCCGGCACTTCAGCCTCGTGCTCGAGCGCGGGCAGAGCTACCACACGCATCGCGGGGCGATCGCGCACGACGAGCTGATCGGCGCTCCCGAGGGCAGCGTGGTGCTCTCCGCGGCCAACACGCCGTACCTCGCGCTGCGCCCGCTGCTGCCCGACTACGTGCTGGCGATGCCGCGCGGCGCGCAGGTGATCTACCCCAAGGACGCGGCGCAGATCCTCATGTGGGGCGATGTCTTCCCCGGAGCGCGGGTGCTCGAGGCCGGCGCGGGCTCGGGCGCACTGACCTGCAGCCTGCTGCGCGCGGTGGGCCCGACCGGGCACGTGCGCTCCTACGAGGTCCGCGCCGACCACGCCGAGCACGCGGTGGCGAACGTCGAGCGCTTCTTCGGCGAGCGCCCCGCGACCTGGGACCTGCGCGTCGGCGACCTCGCCGGCCACGACCCCACGGAGCCGGGCGGGACCGCCGACCGCGTGGTGCTCGACATGGCCGCCCCGTGGGAGCTGCTCGACGTCGTGCGCGCGACGCTCGTCCCCGGCGGCGTGCTCGTCGGCTACGTGGCGACGACGACGCAGCTCTCGGCGCTGACCGAGGCGCTGCGCGAGCAGGCCTGCTGGACCGAGCCGCAGATCTGGGAGTCGATGGTGCGCCCCTGGCACGCCGTGGGGCTCGCGGTGCGCCCGGAGCACCGGATGATCGCGCACACGGCCTTCCTGCTCACCGCGCGACGGCTCGCCGACGGCGTGACACCACCGAGGGTGCAGCGACGGCCCAGCCGGGGCTGACGGGGCGGGAGATCGCCCGCGAGGCGACCGAGGGTGACCAGCGGTGATGCTCCGTGGTGGAAGAATCACCCACCGTGACGCCGCGCAAGGGGGGCCCGTGAGAACTCCGTCACCAGGACGCTACTCCACGGACACCTCGATTCGCGGGTACGGTTGCGCCACGGAGTAGCGGAGGAGGGCGCCGTGACGACTGACGACGACCCCAGGGGCCGATTTCCTCGAGGACGAGGTCGCACTGTTGCGGCGCAAGCTGACCGAATCCCCTCGGCACGCGCGCATCCTCGAGCAGCGCCTCGGCGAGGCGCAGCAGCGCGTGGCCCAGCTGAGCGAGCGCAACGACAAGCTCACCGACACGCTCAAGGAGGCGCGGGCGCAGCTCGTCGCCCTCCGCGAGGAGGTCGACCGGCTCGCCCAGCCGCCCTCGAGCTACGGCGTGTTCCTCGAGGCGCACGAGGACTCGACCGTGGACGTGTTCACCTCGGGCCGCCGCATGCGGGTGGCCGTGTCGCCGGCGGTCGAGACCGCCGAGCTCACGCGCGGGCAGTCCCTGCGGCTCAACGAGGCACTCACCGTCGTCGAGGCGGGCACGTACGAGCGCATCGGCGAGGTCTGCGCGCTGCGGGAGGTCCTCACCGACGAGGACGGCAGCCGCACCCGCGCCCTGATCATCGGCCACGCCGACGAGGAGCGGGTGATCCACCTCGCCGACTCGCTGCTGAGCGCCGAGGGGCCCGAGCTCAAGCCCGGCGACTCGCTGATGGTCGACACGAAGGTCGGCTACGCCTACGAGAAGGTGCCCAAGGCCGAGGTCGAGGAGCTGGTCCTCGAGGAGGTCCCCGACGTCGCCTACACCGACATCGGCGGGCTCTCGCGGCAGATCGACAGCATCCGCGACGCGGTGGAACTGCCGTTCCTGCACGCGGACCTGTTCCGCACCTACCAGCTGCGCCCGCCCAAGGGCGTGCTGCTCTACGGCCCGCCCGGCTGCGGGAAGACGCTCATCGCGAAGGCGGTGGCGAACTCCCTGGCCAAGAAGGTCGCCGAGACGCGCGGCGAGGACAGCCGCGACATCAAGGCGCACTTCCTCAACATCAAGGGCCCGGAGCTGCTCAACAAGTTCGTCGGCGAGACCGAGCGGCACATCCGGATGATCTTCCAGCGGGCGCGCGAGAAGGCGTCCGAGGGCACGCCGGTCGAGGACATGATCGACCCCGCGATCCTGCGGCCGGGCCGGCTCGACGTGAAGATCAAGATCGAGCGCCCCGACGCCGAGGCGGCGATCGACATCTTCGGCAAGTACCTCATCGAGGGCCTGCCGGTCCACGAGGAGGACATCGCCGAGTTCGGCGGCAACCGCCAGGCCTGCCTCGAGGGCATGATCGAGCGGGTCGTCGAGCGGATGTACGCCGAGACCGACGACAACCGGTTCCTGGAGGTCACCTACGCCAACGGGGACAAGGAGGTCCTGTACTTCAAGGACTTCAACTCCGGCGCGGTGATCGAGAACATCGTGGGGCGGGCCAAGAAGTCGGCGATCAAGTCGCACCTCGAGTCCCAGCAGGCCGGGCTGCGCGTGCAGCACCTGCTGGACGCCGTGGTGGACGAGTTCGCCGAGTCCGAGGACCTGCCGAACACCACCAACCCCGACGACTGGGCCCGGATCTCCGGCAAGAAGGGCGAGCGGATCGTCTACATCCGCACGCTCGTCACCGGCAAGGGCGCGACGCAGGGCAAGGAGATCGACACCGCGTCGAACACCGGCCAGTACCTGTGACGGCAGGTACCGTGTAGGCCATGAGCGACGAGGCGCGCCGGCCGTCCCGCCAGGACCGCAACGAGGTCCGCGGGGCGGCCGGTGTCGCGTCCGAGGCCGTCGACATCGTCTCGCGCCCGGTGCAGGGCACCCACGAGGCCATCGCCGGCACCGTGTTCGGCGCGCTGCGCCGGGTCGGGCTGGGCGCGGCGTCGAAGCCGGTCCAGGTGGTCCACGACGGCATCAGCGCGGGTGTCTACGCCGCGGTGCGCGGCATCGGCCACCTGGCCGGACGCGGCGTCGGCGCCGCCGCGTCCCTGGCGCGTCCGGGGGAGTGGCGCCCGATCACGGGCACGCCCACCGGCGCGGTGCTCACCGGGGCGATCAACGGCCTGGTCGGCGACCACATGGTGGCCCTCGACAACGACCTGGCCGTCCCGATGGCCCTCTACACCTCGACGGTCACCGACGAGCACGGCGAGCTGCCCGGCGACCCCGAGGAGCTGCGCGCGGTGGTGGCCGACCACCCCGAGCGCGACCTCACCCACCTCGTGCTGTTCGTCCACGGCCTCGGCGAGACCGAGCACGCCTGGCGCCTCTACGGCGAGGCCAGCGCGGGGGAGGGCTACGCCGAGCGCGTGGGCTCGGCCATCGGCGCGACGCCGCTGCTGCTGCGCTACAACTCCGGGCTGGGCATCCGGTCCAACGGTGCGGCGCTCTCGCTGCTGCTCACCGACGTGTGGAACCGCTGGCCCGCGCAGGTGCGCCGCCTCGACCTCGTCGGGCACTCGATGGGCGGGCTGATGCTGCGCCACGCGTGCCACCACGCGGTGCAGACCGGCCAGCCGTGGGTGGGCGCCGTGCGGCGGATGATCTACCTCGGCTCCCCGCACCGGGGGGCGCCGCTGGCGCACCGCGTCGACCAGCTCGCCACGCAGCTCCAGCGGTGGTCCCGCTCGCGCGCCTGGGCCGAGTTCCTCGACCGGCGCTCGACGGGCATCCACGACCTCGTCACCGGCGTGTCCGACACCGAGGTCCCGCTGCTCGCGCACGCGTCGCACCACGCCGTCGCCGCGTGCCTGACCAGCTCGCCGCACCACCCGCTGGCCAACGCCCTGGGCGACCTGCTGGTGCCCGTCGACTCCGCGGGCGGCGCGATCACCGACGTCCAGCCGCTGACGTCGTCGCACCACTTCCACCTGCTCAACGACCCCGACGTCCACGAGCACCTGCTGCGCTGGCTCGCGGTGGAGGACGAGGAGGAGCGCGAGGACGACGCGGCGGGTTCGTCCTGAGGGGTGGTCACCGGGCGCGCCTGCTGGTGCTGGGTGCCCTGACGGCGGCCGCCCCGCTCTCGCTGGACACCTACCTGCCGGCGCTGCCCACGCTCACCGCCGACCTGGCGACCACGCCCTCGGTCACGCAGCTCTCGCTGACCTCGTGCCTGCTCGGCCTGGCGCTGGGCCAGCTGATCGCGGGTCCGCTGTCCGACGTGCTGGGCCGGCGGCGCCCGATGCTGCTCGGCGCCACGGGGTTCGCGGTGGCGTCGGCGCTGTGCGCGGTGGCGCCGAGCGTCGAGGTGCTCGTCGCGCTGCGGTTCGCCCAGGGGCTGCTCGGCGCGGTCGGCATCGTCGTGGCACGGGCGGTGGTGCGCGACACCAGCGACGCCACCACCGCGGCCCGGTCGTTCGCCACGCTCATGCTCGTCTCGGGCGTGGCCCCGATCGTGGCGCCGGTGCTCGGCGGCCAGCTGCTGCGGGTGACGAGCTGGCGGGGCGTGTTCGTCGCCCTCGCCGTCTACGGGACGCTCGCCGGGCTGGCGGTCCTGCTGGTCGTGCGCGAGTCGCTGCCGGCGACGCGGCGGCGCGCGGGCAGCGCCGCGGCCACGCTGGCGTCGTTCCGGGTGCTGCTCGGCGACCGCCGGGTGGTGGCGTGCGTGCTGGCCGCGGGCCTGCTCTTCGCGGCGATGTTCGCCTACATCTCCGGCTCGACGTTCGTGCTCCAGGACCTCTACGGGCTCTCGCCGCAGGGCTTCTCCGCGGTGTTCGGCGCGAACTCGGTGGCGATCGTCGCCTCGGTGCAGGTGGCGGGCCGGCTGGCCGGTTCGGGGCGGGTGCGCCCGGAGCGGCTGCTGGCGATCGGCCTGCTCACCGCGATGACCGGCACCGGCGTGCTCCTCGCGTCGGCGCTGCTCGACGCCGGGCTCGCGGGGATCCTGGCCGGCCTGGTGGTCACCGTGATCGGGGTGGGCCTCGTGCTGCCCAGCGCGACGACGCTGACCCTGGCCGACCACCCCGAGCACGCCGGCAGCGCGTCGGCGCTGCTGGGCACCGCGCAGTTCCTGGTCGGGGCGGGCGTCGCCCCGCTGGTGGGGCTCGCGGGCAGCCGCTCGGCGGTCCCGATGGCGTCGGCCATGGCGGCGTCGGCGGTCCTGGGCGCCGTGGTGTTCACCGTGCTGTGGCGCACCGCCGCGCGCCCGGGAGGATAGGGGGAGCACGCCGATAGGGGAGCTCGACCTGAGGCCGGGAGACGGAGCGCAGCGGAGCTCGACCTGAGGCCCGGACCGCACCCGAGCCCGCGGACACGCCTAGGGTCGGGGCATGACCGCGCGCCGCATCATGGGCACCGAGATCGAGTACGGCATCTCCGTCCCCGGCGACCCGTCGGCCAACCCGGTGATCACCTCCACGCAGATCGTCCTGGCCTACGCCGCCGCGGCCGAGGTACCCCGCGCCCGGCGCGCCCGGTGGGACTACGAGGTGGAGTCGCCGCTGCGCGACGCCCGCGGCTTCGACCTGGGCCCCAGCGCCGGCCCGCCGCCGGACGCGGGTGACCTCGACGACCTGGGCGCCGCCAACGTCATCCTCACCAACGGTGCCCGGCTCTACGTCGACCACGCGCACCCGGAGTTCTCGGCCCCCGAGGTGACGACGGCCCGTGACGCGGTGATCTGGGACAAGGCCGGCGAGCGGGTCATGGAGGACGCCGCCGAGCGCGCCGCCACCGTCCCGGGCGCGCCGCGCATCCAGCTCTACAAGAACAACATCGACAACAAGGGCGCGAGCTACGGCTCCCACGAGAACTACCTGTGCGCCCGCCAGACCCCGTTCCCGACGATCATCACGGGGCTGACGCCGTTCTTCGCGTCGCGCCAGGTCGTGGTCGGCTCCGGGCGCGTGGGTCTCGGGGCGTCGGGCGACGAGCCGGGCTTCCAGCTCTCCCAGCGCGCCGACTACATCGAGGTCGAGGTCGGGCTGGAGACCACGCTCAAGCGCGGCATCATCAACACCCGCGACGAGCCGCACGCCGACGCCGACAAGTACCGCCGGCTGCACGTGATCATCGGCGACGCGACGCTGGCCGAGTACTCGACGTTCCTCAAGGTCGGGGCCACGGCGCTGGTCCTGTCGATGATCGAGGACGGCGTCCGGTTCGACGACCTGCGCCTGCTCGAGCCGGTCCGCTCGGTGCACCGGATCAGCCACGACCCGACGCTGCAGGTCACCGTCGACCTCTCCGACGGCCGCAAGATGACCGCGCTCGACCTCCAGCGCGCCTACCTCGAGCGCGCGTGGGAGCACGAGGAGCGCGCCGGCGACGGTGAGATCGACCCCATGACCCGCGAGGTGCTCGACATCTGGCAGGAGGTGCTCGACGACCTCGGCACCGACCCGATGCGCTGCGCCGACCGCCTGGACTGGGTGGCCAAGCTCAAGCTGCTCGAGAGCTACCGCGACCGCGACCAGCTGCCCTGGGACTCGCCGAAGCTGAACCTCATCGACCTGCAGTACTCGGACGTGCGCCAGACCAAGGGGCTCTACAACAAGCTCGTGCAGCGCGGGTCGATCAAGCGCCTCGTCACCGAGGAGGAGGTGCGCCACGCGGTGACCAACCCCCCCGAGGACACCCGCGCCTACTTCCGCGGCCGGTGCCTCGAGCGCTACCCGGCCGAGGTGGCCGCGGCGTCGTGGGACTCGGTCATCTTCGACCTGGGCCGCGAGTCGCTGGTCCGGATCCCCACCCTCGAGCCCCTGCGCGGCACCCGCAAGCACGTCGGCGAGCTCATCGACAACTCGTCCGACGCGAGCGCCCTGGTCGAGGCGTTGACCAGGGGATAGATCGGGAAGCGGGCATCCGGCGCCCGCGGTGGGTAGGGTTCGAGGCGCAGTACCGAGGACCCGGGAGGCAGCCATGGCGCAGGAACAGACCCAGCGGCAGGGCGGGGGCGACGACGGCGACGGCGGCGAGGACAGCACCGCCGCCGGCCAGGAGCGCCGCGAGAAGCTCGGTGAGGACGTCGACACGATCCTCGACGAGATCGACGACGTGCTCGAGGAGAACGCCGAGGACTTCGTCCGCGCGTACGTCCAGAAGGGCGGCCAGTAGCCCGCTAGCCTCCCGCGAGGCACCGAGACACCCCCTGCCGCCCCCACCCGCCACCACCCAGGAGCGCCCCACCGATGGAGCCCTCGTCGGCCCTGCCCGCGGCCTACTTCCAGGCCGGGACGGCCTCGTTCGTCGACTTCCTGCGGGAGGTCCGCCCGGACCTGCTGCCGGGGTCGGGCGCGCGGCCGGTGACCGCCGAGGCGGCCGGCACGTCGGCCGCGCACGGCACGACGATCGTGGCCGCGACGTACTCCGGCGGCGTGGCGATCGCGGGCGACCGGCGGGCGACGATGGGCAACCTCATCTCGTCGCGCGACATGCAGAAGGTGTTCGTCACCGACGACTGGTCGGCGGCGGGCATCGCGGGCACCGCCGGGCTGGCGGTCGAGGCGGTGCGGCTGTTCACCGTCGAGCTGCAGCACTACGAGAAGATCGAGGGTGTCCCGCTCACCTTCGACGGCAAGGCGAACAAGCTGGCCGGCATGGTCCGGGGCAACCTGGGCGCGGCGATGCAGGGACTGTCGTTCGTGCCGCTGTTCGTCGGCTACGACCTCGACGCCGCCGACCCGGCCCGCGCCGGGCGGATCGTGTCCTACGACGTCGTCGGCAGCCGCAGCGAGGAGACCCACTACGCGGGGGTCGGCTCCGGCTCGCTGTTCGCGAAGTCGTCGCTGAAGAAGCGCCACGACCCCGACGCCCCGGCCGGCGACTGCGTGCGTGCGCTGGTCGAGGCGCTCTACGACGCCGCCGACGACGACAGCGCCACCGGCGGGCCGGACACCATCCGGGCGATCTACCCGGTCGTCGTCACCATCGACGCCGAGGGCGCGGTCATGCTGCCCGCCGAGGAGACCGCCGAGGTCGCCGAGGCCGTGGTCGCGGGCCGCCGCGAGCATCCCGGCGGCTGATCCCCCTCCCGCCCGATCCGGAACACCCCCTCCCGCCCGACCCCACCCGACCGCCCAGACCCAGGAGCGCTCCCCGCCATGACGATGCCGTTCTACGCGTCGGTCGACCAGCTGATGCGCGACCGCTCGGAGCTCGCGCGCAAGGGCATCGCGCGGGGCCGCAGCGTCGTCGTGCTGGCGTGCGCCGACGGCGTGCTGTTCGTGGCGGAGAACCGGTCGAACTCGCTGCGCAAGGTCTCGGAGATCTACGACTCGCTCGGGTTCGCCGCGGTGGGCCGGTACAACGAGTTCGAGAACCTGCGCACGGCCGGCATCCGCTACGCCGACGTCCGCGGCTACTCCTACGACCGCCGCGACGTCACCGGGCGCTCGCTGGCCAACGCCTACGCCCAGATCCTCGGGGCGAGCTTCATCGAGCAGCAGAAGCCCTTCGAGGTCGAGCTCTGCGTCGCCGAGGTCGGGCCCACCCCCGACCGCGACCAGATGTTCCGCATCACCTACGACGGCTCGATCTCCGACGAGCCGCGCTTCGTGGTCATGGGCGGCACCACCGAGCCCATCAGCGCCGCCCTGCGCGAGTCCTACGAGCCCGACCTGCCGACGCGCGACGCGCTGCGCATCGCCCTCGAGGCCCTGCACTCGCAGAACGGCACCGGGACCTCGGCGTCGGGCTCCTCGGCCGCCACCAGCGCCTCCGACGACCGGCGCCTCGGCGTCGACGCCCTCGAGGTCGCGCTCCTCGACCGCACCCGCCGGCCCCGGCGCGCATTCCGCCGGCTCACCGGCGCCGCCCTGGCCGCGCTGATGCCCGGCGACGAGCCGGCGGCGGACGCCGCGGCCGGCGACGACACCGGCGCCGGCGACGAGGTCGCGGGCGCCGGCGGCGCGGACCCGCAGGCCTGAGCTCGCCCCGTCAGACCTCCGGGTCAACGGGTCGAGCTCCGCTACGTCTCCGGAGCCCGGTACACGGGCACCGGCTTCGGTGCGATGCGGAAGGTGAAGCGGTCGGCGTCGGGCTGCACCTCGCCGTCGGTCGCGAGGCCCACGGGCGGGCCCACGACGCGCACCGACAGGCGCGTACGCGTGCCCGCCACGTACACGCGGCTGCGCGCCAGGGTCCCGCCCAGCACCGAGGCGACGAACCGGGTGCGGGAGAACGGCACGTCGGCACGCAGGTAGCGCACGTCGAGCACCCGGGCGTCGAGGCGCGGCCGGAACAACGGGGCCATGCCGCGGGGCTCGTACCCGCCGTTGCCGACGAAGAGCAGCCAGATGGTGCGGCGGCGCCCGTCGAGCTCGACGACCAGCGGCGCGGCCTCGGCCAGCACCCGGACCAGGGCGAACGCGGCGCTGGGCCACTTGCCCCAGCGCCCTTCCCAGCTCTCGCGCAGCTTGACCATGTCGGGGTAGCCGCCGAGGCTCGCGGTGTTGACGAACGCGACGGTCCGGTCCGCCGTCTCGGGCCCCTCGATGTCGACCAGCCCGACGTCGACGAGGACGGCGTCGCCGTCGCGGGCCGCGGCGAGGGCCGAGTCGGAGTCGTCGATGCCGACGTCGCGGGCGAAGTGGTTGAGCGTGCCCTCGGGCAGGACGACCAGGGGGACGCCCCGGCGCTGGGCCAGGCCGGCGAGCGCGGCCACGGAGCCGTCGCCGCCGGCGACGCCGATCGCGCGCGGGGCGGTGCCGTCGGGCGCGGGACGGTCGAGCGCGGCCTCGACCTCCTCGACGAAGTCGATGCCCGGCTCCGGGACGATCACCTGGGCGCGCGGGAGGACGGCGTGGATCTCCTCCGACGGGCCGGGGACGTCCTCCGCCGGGTCCTCCCCGGTCACCCCGACGATCTGGCCGAGGGTCTCGAGCGCCCCGGGGGTGCCGGCCGAGCGGTTGGCCACGATCACGACGCCCGAGCCGTCGCCGAGGGGCGGCGCGCCGCCGGCCGGGCGGGCCCGCGCGGGGGCGTGGCGCACGACGGGCCACCAGCGCCGGGTCAGCGCGGCCACGCCGACGCCCAGCGCGGCGCCGGCGACGACGTCCGAGGTGGTGCGCTCGCCCAGCCAGACCCGCGCGCCGGACACCCCGGTCGCGAGCGGGACGAGCGCGGCGCCGAGCAGCGGCGACTCCAGGGCCGCGGCGGTGACGAACGCGACCGAGGACGCGGCGTGCGTCGCGGGGAACCGCTGGCCCCAGGACGGCTTCGGGACCGCGCCGATCTGCGACCCCTGCTCCGCCACGTGCCGCAGGACCCGGGGGAGCAGCGGCTTGGCCAGCGTGTGGGCGATGGCGGAGGTGGCCGCCGCGGCCATCACCCCGCGCACCCCGGCGCGGCGGCGCGGACCGCGGCCGGAGGCGAACAGACCGCCCGCGATGGTCGCCCACAGCAGGCCCCGGTCGGCCGTGCGGTCCAGGCGGCGCAGCCAGCGCGTCCCGGCGGGGGAGCGGAGGTGCGGGGTGGACACCGTGCTCAACGGGCGGTCGCGCGGTGCGGCCACAGCGCCTCGTCGCGCCGGTAGACCGGCACCGGGTGGTCGGCGACGGCGTAGCGCAGGCGCTGCCCCCGCGCGACGACCTCCCCGTCCGCCGCGACCTCCACGGGTCCGTCGAGCAGCTCGATGTCCAGCGACCGCATGGCGCTCTCCTGGTAGATCCTGTTGTGGCCCAGCACGCCCGTGGCCAGGGCGATGAAGGCCCGGGTCCGGGCCAGGCGCCTGTCGGCGCGCAGGTAACGGACCTCCAGCACGCCGGTGTCGAGGCGGGGCCGGTACGACGGCACCATCCCGGTCGGCACGTAGGGGCCGTTGCCGACGAACAGCATCCACACCGAGCGCTCGTCCCCGTTGAGGCGGACACGGATGGGCCGGCTGCGCGCCAGCGTCACCAGCAGTGCAGCGACCGCGGACGGCCACTTGCCCCACGTCGGCTGCCACTTCTCGCGCAGCCGCACCATCTCGGGATAGCCGCCGAACGCCGAGGTGTTGACGAAGACCACGCGCTTCGGGTCCTCGCGTCCCTCCAGGTCGGCGTGGACGCGCAGCTCGCCGAGGTCGACCGCGACCGCCTCGCCGGCGCCGGTGGCGTCGACGGCCTCCTGGGTGTCGTAGACGCCCACGTCGCGGCCGAAGTGGTTGAGCGTCCCGGCCGGCACCACGGCCAGCGGCAGGTCGAGGTCCTCGGCGACGCGCGCGGCCCCGGCGACCGAGCCGTCGCCGCCGGCGATGCCCAGCGCCCGCACGCCCGGCTGGCGCGCCAGGTCCGACAGGGTGTCGACGAGGTCCGCGCCGTCCTCGAGGCGCACGACCCGCGCACGGGGGAGGGCGGAGCAGAGCTCCAGGTAGGGGTCGACGCCCGGGCGCCCGGAGCGGGTGTTGACCAGGATCGCCAGGCCCTCGCCGTCGGGCAGGCTCGGCGCGCCGGACACGGGGCGCGCGGCGGCCTCGTCGATGTCGCGCACCGGCAGCCAGCGGCGGGTGGCGAGGGCGGCGAGCGTCCCCAGGCCCGCGCCGGCCGCGACGTCGGTGGTCCAGTGCACGCCGACGTGCACCCGCGAGTAGGCGACGGTCGCGGCGAGGGGGATCACCCAGCTCGCGGCCTTCGGGCTCTCCATGGCCACCGCGGTGGCGAACGCGGCCGCCGACGCCGCGTGCCCGGAGGGGAACGACGACGAGGTGGGCGGGAAGTCCAGCGAGCGGTACTCCGGCAGCAGCTCCGCGGCGGGCCGGCGGCGCGGCACGAGCGGCTTGAGCACGCCGTTGGCGAGCAGGCTGGCACCGGCGATGGCGAGCACCCCGCGCAGCGCGCCGCGCCGGGTGTGGCGGGTGCCGGCCGCGAGGACGCTCGCGACCCCGAACCAGAGCTTGCTGTGGTTGGCCGAGCGGGTGAGGGCGGCGAGGGCAGGGTCGGCGGCCGTGTAGGGCAGCGTGCCGATGGCGGTGGTGAGGCGGCAGTCCTGCTCGTTGACGTCGGCCAGCCGCCGCCGACTGTCCCGCGCGCCCTGCCGCACCCGTTTCCGCACGCCGTGCGAGAGGTCGGAGGCCAGTGCGTGTCCGGGGAGCGCCACGGCACCGACCGTAGTGATCGCCCCGCGACGGCCGTCGACCCACCGCTTCCGAGGGGGCTCATCCGCCGGATCCCTGGCCTAGGGTGGAGGGATGCAGCGGAGGATTTACGGGGTCGAGACCGAGTTCGGTGTCACCTGCACCTTCCACGGCCAGCGACGCCTCTCTCCCGACGAGGTCGCCCGCTACCTGTTCCGCCGGGTGGTGTCGTGGGGACGGTCGTCCAACGTCTTCCTCCGCAACGGGTCGCGGCTCTACCTCGACGTGGGCAGCCACCCCGAGTACGCCACCGCCGAGTGCGACTCGCTGACCCAGCTCGTGGCCCACGACAAGGCGGGCGAGCGGATCCTCGAGGACCTGCTGCTCGACGCCGAGCGGCGCCTCGCCGACGAGGGCATCGGCGGCGACATCTTCCTGTTCAAGAACAACACCGACTCGGCGGGCAACTCCTACGGCTGCCACGAGAACTACCTGGTGGGCCGGTCGGGCGAGTTCTCGCGCATCGCCGACGTGCTGCTGCCGTTCCTCGTGACCCGCCAGCTCATCGCGGGTGCGGGCAAGGTGCTGCAGACCCCGCGCGGCGCGGTGTTCTGCCTGTCGCAGCGCGCGGAGCACATCTGGGAGGGCGTCTCGAGCGCCACCACCCGGTCGCGCCCGATCATCAACACCCGCGACGAGCCGCACGCCGACGCCGAGCGCTACCGCCGGCTGCACGTCATCGTCGGCGACTCGAACATGAGCGAGGTCACCACGCTGCTCAAGGTGGGCACCACCCACCTCGTGCTCGAGATGATCGAGCAGGGCGTGCAGTTCCGGGACTTCACGCTCGACAACCCGATCCGCGCCATCCGCGAGATCAGCCACGACCTGTCGGGCCGCCGCCCGGTGCGCCTCGCCGGCGGCCGCGAGGCCAGCGCCCTGGACATCCAGCGCGAGTACCACGCCCGCGCCGTCGAGCACGTCGCGCGCCGCGGGTCGGACCCCATCACCGACCGTGTCGTCGAGCTGTGGGGGCGCACGCTGGACGCGGTCGAGCGCCAGGACCTCTCCCTCATCGACCGCGAGATCGACTGGGCCATCAAGCACCGCCTGGTGCAGCGGTACCGCAGCAAGCACGACCTCGGCCTGTCGAGCCCGCGCGTGGCCCAGCTCGACCTCGCCTACCACGACATCCGGCGCGGCCGCGGCATCTTCGACCTGCTCCAGCGCAAGGACATGGTCGACCGCGTCACCGACGACGGCGAGATCGAGGCGGCCAAGGACACCCCGCCGCAGACCACCCGCGCCAAGCTGCGCGGCGACTTCATCGCCGCCGCCCAGGCCGCCGGGAGGGATTTCACCGTGGATTGGGTGCACCTGAAACTGAACGACCAGGCCCAGCGAACCGTCCTCTGCAAGGACCCCTTCCGCGCCGTCGACGAGCGGGTCGACCGCCTCATCGCGACCCTGTAACGGAGGCCACGTCGACGGCGTGCGTCGGGGGCGCGCGAGGTACCCACCATCGCACTGACGACGACGCCCGAGGACGGCATCAGAAACTCCATGGAGCACCAGCCCCGCACCTCCCGCCTGCACAGCCCGGGTCCCGCCCCGAGCACGCTGCACGACGCCCCGCCGACCCCGGTCGACACGTCGGTCGTGGGCACCGTGCTCGGGGGGCGTTACCGCATCGGTGAGTGCATCGGCTCCGGCGCCATGGGCGTCGTGTGGACGGCCTGGGACCGCCGGCTGCGGCGCACGGTCGCCATCAAGCAGCTCGCCGCCCGCGGCCCCCGCGACGCCGCCGAGGAGCGCGTGGCCCGGGCCCGGGCCATGCGCGAGGGGCGCATCGCCGCGCGGGTCGTGCACCCGCGGGCGATCGCGGTGTTCGACGTGGTCGTCGACGACGCGGGCCCGTGGCTGGTGATGGAGTACCTGCCGTCGCGCTCGCTGGCGGCGCTGATCGCCGAGCACGGGCCGCTGGAGCCCGCGGAGGCCGCGTGGGTGGGTGCCCAGGTCGCCGACGCGCTCGGCGCCGTGCACGAGGCGGGCATCGTCCACGGCGACATCAAGCCGGGCAACGTGCTCCTCACCGACGACGGCGTCGCCAAGATCACCGACTTCGGGGTCTCGCGGGCCACGTGGGACACCACGTCGACCGGCGGCGGCACCGTCGCGGGGACGCCGGGGTACTTCGCCCCCGAGGTGGCCCGGGGCGGCGAGCCGACGCCGGCCTCCGACGTGTTCTCCCTCGGCGCGACGCTGTACGCGGCGGTCGAGAACGAGCTGGTCTGCGGCCGGCACGACAACACGCTGGCCGTGCTCCACGCGATGGCCGAGGGCCGCCTGCGCCCGGCCACCCGTGCCGGCGTGCTCGGGCGGCCGCTGGCCGCGATGCTGCGCCTCGAGCCCGAGCACCGGCCCGGCACCGTCGCGGTCGGGCGCGCCCTGCGCCAGCGCGCCGGGGCGAACCCGTCGATCCCGGTGCCGCGCGCGTCCTCGGGGCTCGCGGCGGCGACGGCCGACGTGCCGGCGCCCCGCGCCGACACCGCGGACCTCCCGGCCACGGCCGAGGGGTCGGTCGACGGGGCGGACGAGCCGGCCACCACGGCCGCCCGTCCGACGCCCGCCGCCGCCCCGGGCCCGGTCGGGCCGGCCGGTGACGTCGGCCGTCCGGGCCGGGCCGGGGGTCTCGCGGCCGCCGCGGCGGCCTCGTCGACAGCCCGCCCCGCCCTCACCACGCGCCGCACCGCGACCGGCGGTTCCGACCGCAGCCGGCCCTCGCGCTTCGGTCCGCGTCGTGGCCTCGCGACCGTCGCCGCCGCGTCCGGCCTCGTGCTGGCCGCCGGGATCGGCGTGGCCGTCGCCGCGGGATCGGGCGGCAGCACGGTCGCCGCCCCGCCGCCCGGGCCCGTCACCTCGACGCCGGCCGAGCCGGCACCCTCCGACCCGATCGGTGGCGCGGAGGCGGCGCCCTCGCCCACGACCGCCCCGCGCGCGGCCGCGCCGCTGTCGCCCGTCGACCCGGCGGCCCCGGCGCCGACCGACCCGGGGGCGGTGGTCGTGAACTACTACGCCACGCTGCCCGGTGACATCGACGGCGCGTGGGGCGTGCTGTCCGACCGGGCCCGCGACGACTCCGGGGGCTACGACGGCTACCGGCGCTTCTGGTCGGGGATCCGCGACGTCCGGGCCACCAACGTGGCGGTGCGCGGCGACACGGTCACCGCCGAGATCCAGTTCATCACCAGCAGCGGGCGCACCAGCCGCGAGAGCTACCGCTTCGTGCTCGAGCGGGCCGACGACGGGCAGCTGCGCATCCAGCGGGCCCAGCGCAGCTCGGAATCCATCTAGGCCTCGATCGGACGCGCCGGGCACCGGCGTTCGAACACGTGCGCGAGGCGTCGTAGGCTCGCCCGCGTGACGACCAGCCCGTCCGCGCGTGCCGAACGCCTGGTCAACCTGGTGCTCTGCCTGCTCTCGACGCGCCAGTACCTCAGCGCGGAGCGGATCCGGGCCACCGTGCCGGGCTACGCCGACGTCGCCTCCGACGAGGCGTTCTTCCGCATGTTCGAGCGCGACAAGGCCGAGCTGCGCGAGCTGGGGGTGCCGCTGGAGACCGGGCGGTCGTCGCTGGCCGAGCCGATCGACGGCTACCGGATCGCGCGGGGGGACTACGAGCTCCCCGACATCGACCTCGCCCCGGACGAGGCCACGGCGGTCGCGCTCGCTGCGCGGCTGTGGGACTCGCCGGCGATGGCCGGGGCGGCGCGCACCGCGCTGCAGAAGCTGCGCGCCGCCGGGATCGCGGTCGACCCGGACGCCGCCTCAGCCGTGCAGCCGCGCCTGCGGGCCACCGAGGCCGCGTTCGCGCCGCTGCTCGCGGCCAGCCGGGCGGGGCGGGTCGTGACGTTCACCCACCGGTCCCACCCCACCGCGGAGGCCCGGACCCGCACCGTCGAGCCGTGGGGCGTCGTCTCGTGGCGGGGACGGTGGTACCTCGTCGGCCACGACCGCGACCGCGACGACGTGCGCTGTTTCCGCCTCTCGCGCATCGGCGACGACGTGCGGGCGGTCGGCGCACGCGGGGCCGTGACGCCGCCGCCGGACGTCGACCTGGTCGCGATCGTCGCCGCCTCCGCCGGCCCGCCGCCGGCCACCGGCCGCGCCCGCATCCGGCTCGCCCCGGGGCGCGCGGCGGGCCTGCGCCGCAGCGCGCACCCCGATCCCGGGGGCGACCCGGACGTCGTCGAGATCGACCTGTCGCGCGTCGACACCGCGGCCCGATGGATCGCCGGGCACGGCCCGGACGCCGTCGTCCTCGAGCCGCCGGAGCTGCGCGCCGCCGTCGTGGCCCTGCTGCGGGGCTCGCGGGACCGGACCCCCGAGGCGGCCGACGCCGGGAGCGCACGGTGACCGCGGGCGGCGTCGCGGACCGGCTCCCGCGCCTGCTCACCCTCGTGCCGTACCTGCTGGCCCGGCCCGGGATCGCGGTGGCCGAGGCGGCCGCCGACTTCGGGGTCGGCGAGGCCCAGCTGCGCCGCGACCTCGAGCTGCTGTGGATGTGCGGCCTGCCCGGCTACGGGCCCGGCGACCTGGTGGACCTCTCGTTCGAGGGCGACACCGTGACCGTCACCTTCGACGCCGGCCTGCGTCGTCCGCTGCGCCTGTCCGGCGCCGAGGCCGCGACCCTCGCCGTCGCCCTGCGCGCGCTCGCCGACGCGCCGGGCGTGGTCGACGCCGATGCCGTGCAGCGGGCGCTGGCCAAGATCGAGGACGCGGCCGGGCGCGCGGGCTCCCGGGCCGCGGACAGCGCCGACGCCGGCGCCGGCGAGGGCGTGGCGGTGGTGCTGGGCCGCTCGCCCGGCGGGGCGGAGGACGCCGTGCGCCGGGCCGTCGAGACCGGCCGGGCCCTGCGGCTGACCTACTACTCGGCGTCGCGGGACGCGGTCGGGCGCCGCGTCGTCGACCCCATGCGCCTGCTGCTCGTCGACGCGTCGGCCTACCTGGAGGCGTGGTGCCGGCGCGCCGAGGGCGTGCGTCTGTTCCGGCTCGACCGCGTCGACGACGCCGAGGTGCTCGACGAGCCGTCCGCGCCCCCGCCCGGCGCCCGCGGACGCGAGGGCGCGGGGGAGGACCTGCTGCGCCCCGACGACGGCGCCCACGTCGCCGCGCTCGTCCTGCGCCCCGCCGCCCGGTGGGTCGCCGAGTACTACCCGGTCGAGGACCTGCACGCCGACGACGACGGCTCGGCGCGGGTGACGATGCGCTACGGCGACCGGGACTGGATGGTGCGCTTCGTGCTGGGGCTCGGCGACGCCGTCGAGGTGCTCGCCCCACCCGACCTCGCCGCGGCCGTCCAGGTGCGCGCCCGCGACGCCCTGGCGGCGTACGGGGAGGCCTGACGCAGGCGTTGCCGACCGTGAGTGCCTCATCGCCGCTCGTAGGCGGACGCGACGATCGGCTGACCGGACTCGGCTGGACGATCACCGCTATGGGTGAACCTCGGGCCCGCGAGCGACCAGTGCGGTGAGCGGTGAGCGTGAGCGCTACGTGACCAGCCGCTCGGCGGCCGCGAGAGAGTGAACGTGCTGGTCAGGGCCATGTCCTCCTGCTAGGATCGAACATGTGTTCGACAGTGGGTGGGCAGAGGTGGCGCCGGTCGCGCCTGCTGCGCTGTCGTGGTCGCAGTGGGTGCCGGGCCCGGAGCTGGCGGCGGCGCTGGAGGGTTCGGAGCCGGTGGACCTGGTCGAGAGGTCGCCGCCCTGGCCCGGGTCGCCCCGCGGACCGGGGAGGTGCGGATCCATCAGGCGGCGCTGTTGGTCGAGCAGCTGCCGGGCACGTTGGCGGCGCTGGAGGCGGGCCGGATCTCGCTGTCGCACGCGCGGGTGGTCGTCGAGCAGACCGAGCAGTGCTCCCCGCCGATCGCCCGGGCGCTGGATGCGGCGTTGTGGTCGCGGCCGCCGCGGGATCGGACCCCGACCCAGTTGCGGGAGACGGTGCGCCGGTTGCTGGCCCGCCTCGACCCCGACGCGGTGCGGCGCCGCCCGGAGCAGGCGCGCCGGAGCCGGGGGTTGCGGTACTGGTCGGACGACGACGGCGCCACCGGGGTCATCCAGATGCGGATGCCGGCGGACCAGGCCCGCGGCGTGTACGCCGTGGTGGACGCGCTGGCCCGGGCCGCGGGCGACCCACCCGACGGTGAGGCGCGGACCCTGGACCAGAAGCGCCTGGACGTGGCCCGCGACGCCATCCTCGACAGCGCCACCCGCCACCGCAGCGACGGCGGCGACGGCTGCTGCTGCGGCCAGGACGCCGTCGAGGACGCCGTCGAGGACTCAGTCGAGGACTCAGTCACGGACCGGGGCGAGGAGCCGGCCGAGGACCCGGACGATGTCGCAGTGTTCGAGGTGTCCGGACGCGACCCGCAGCGCGGGGTGCGCGGGGCCAGCCCGTCGCCGGTGCGTGCCGAGGTGCGGGTGACGATCGGGTGGGACGTGCTGGCCGGGCTCTCGCAGCGTCCCGCGGAGCTCGAGGGCCACGGCCCGATCCCCGCGGTGCTGGCCCGGCGGCTGGCCGCCGACCCCGACGCCACCTGGCGGCGGCTGCTCACCGACCCGGTCACCGGCACCGCCACCCACCTCGACACCCGCCGCTACCGGCCCCCGGCGGCGTTGCAGGAGCTGGTGCGCTCCCGCGACCTGACCTGCGCCGCCCCGGGCTGCCGGATGCCCGCCGCGCGCTGCGACCTCGACCACGTCGTGCCCTACGACCACGGCCACCCCGACGGCCACGGCGGCGCGGGCCGCACCCGCGAGGGCAACCTGCGGCCCTGCTGCCGGCGCCACCACCGGCTCAAGACCCTCGGCGACTGGACCGCCGCCCTCGCTCCCGACCCCGACGGCGGCGCGACCCCGGTGGTGGTGTGGACCTCCCCGTCCGGGCACCGCTGGTGGGTCCGCTCACCCGAGCTCGAGCCACCACCCTGGGAACGCGACCCCGACCCGACCCCGACCCCGACACCGCCGACACCCAGCTCGCCGACCTGCGCAGCGTGGCGTGACGAGCCTGAGCCGTCACGGGCCCGGCGGTCCCTCCCGAGGTTCCTACACTGGACACGTGACCGCACCCGTCGGCGTCCTGGCCCTGCAGGGCAACGTCCCCGAGCACCTCGACGCCCTGCGCGCGTGCGGTGCCGACGCCCGCCCGGTGCGCCGCCCGTCCGAGCTGGCCGAGGTCGCCGGGCTCGTGCTCCCCGGCGGCGAGTCGACGACGCTGTCGAAGCTGCTCGAGGCCGTCGAGCTGCTCGAGCCGCTGCGCGAGAGGCTGCGCGCGGGCATGCCGGCGTTCGGCTCGTGCGCGGGGATGATCCTGCTCGCCCGCGAGGCCGTCGACGCCCGCCCCGACCAGCACCAGCTCGGCGCCCTCGACATCACCGTGCGCCGCAACGCCTTCGGTCGGCAGGTGCAGTCGTTCGAGGCCGACCTCGCGGTGACCGGCGTGCACGGCGGCCCGGTGCGCGCGGTGTTCATCCGCGCCCCGTGGGTGGAGTCGGTCGGACGCGGCGTCGAGGTGCTGGCCCGGGTACCGGGCTCGGTGCGTGGGCCGGCGTCGGGCAAGGTCGTCGCCGTGCGGCAGGGCGCGGTGATGGCGACGGCGTTCCACCCCGAACAGACCGGCGACGCCCGCATCCACGACCTGTTCCTGCAGCAGGTGCGCGCTCTGGGTCTCGCGAGCGCACCCAGCTCCGGCTAGGGTGCCGGGTCGTGCGCTACGCCGACCGCCCCACCGTCGAGGCCGCCGTCCACGTCGCCGCGCCGCCGGAGCGGGTGTGGCCGCTGGTGCGGGACATCGAGCTGGTCGCCGAGACCTCCGAGGAGCTGCAGGAGGCGCAGTGGCTGCCGGCCCCGGAGGGGCCCGGGAACGGCGCCGCGCCGACGGTGGGCCACCGTTTCCGCGGCCGCAACGCGCACCCGCAGGCGGGGGAGTGGGAGACGGTCTCGGAGGTCGTCGAGTGCGACGAGGAGCGCGCCTTCGGCTGGGCCGTCATGGACCCCGCGAACCCGTCCGCGCTCTGGCGCTTCACCCTCACCCCGGTCGAGGGCGGCACCGAGCTGCGGCAGTGGGCGCAGCTCGGCCCCGGCCCGTCGAACCTGACGAAGGTGATCGAGCGCATGCCCGACAAGGAGGAGCGCATCGTCGCCCACCGCCTGCGCGAGTTCCGGCAGGGCATCGAGCGCACGCTCGCCGGGATCAAGGAGCGCGCCGAGACCTGATGCGCACCGCGACCACCATCGAGGCCTCCGGGGCGCCGTGGGGCGAGACGGTCGACTTCGTCGTCGAGGCCGAGCGCCTCGGGCTCGACGTGTGCTGGGTGGCCGAGGCGTGGGGCTCCGACGCCCCGTCCCCGCTGGGCTTCCTCGCCGCCCGCACCGAGCGGCTGCTGCTCGGCTCGGGCGTGGTGCAGGTCGGTACCCGCTCACCCGCGCTGATCGCCCAGACCGCGCTGACCCTGCAGGAGATGTCGCAGGGCCGCTTCCTGCTCGGCCTCGGCAGCTCCGGTCCCCAGGTCCTCGAGGGCCTGCACGGCGTGCCGTTCGTCCACCCGCTGGGCCGCATGCGCGAGACCGTCGAGGTCGTCCGGGCGGTGATGGCGGGGGAGAAGGTCACCTACGAGGGCCGCCACATCAGCCTGCCGCTGCCCGGTGGCGAGGCGCGGCCGATGCGGGTGTCGGTGACGGCGGACGAGCGCGTCCCGATCTACCTCGCGACGCTCTCACCGAAGATGCTCCGCCTCACCGGCGAGGTGGCCGACGGCTGGCTCGGCACGAGCTTCGTCCCCGAGGGCGCCGCGACGTCACTCGAGCCCCTGGCCGCGGGCGCCGCGGCGGTCGGACGCACGCTCGCCGACCTCGACCTCTGCCAGGGCGCCGAGGTCGCCTTCACCGACGATCCCGGCCGGATCGACGCGATGCTCGACGAGCGCCGCGCGGGCCTCGCGTTCAGCCTCGGCGGCATGGGCTCGGCGAGCCGGAACTTCTACCACGACGCCTACGCCCGCCAGGGGTTCGCCGACGTCGCCGCGGAGGTCCGGGCGCTGTGGCAGGCGGGCCGGCGCGACGAGGCCGCGGCCGCCGTCCCGCGCACCATGGTCGCGGCGACCACGCTGATCGGCACCGAGGACGGGGTGCGCGAGCGACTCGCCGTCTGGCGCGACGCCGGCATCACCACCGTGCGCCTCTACCCTGCGGGCGCCGACCTCGGCGCGCGCCTCGAGACCCTGGCCCGGGCCGTCGAGCTGGTGCGCGAGGTCGACCGGGTGGGGGCCCGGTGAGCGCGGCGGAGCTGCCGTGGCGCGAGCTCGACAGCGGCACGTGCTCGATCGCGCGGACGATGGCGGTGCTGGGCGAGCCGTGGACGGTCCTGGTGGTGCGCGACCTGCTCCACGGCGTCCGCCGTTTCGACGACCTCGTCGCGCACCTCGGCATCGCCCGCACGGTGCTCTCCCGTCGCCTGGCCGTGCTCGCCGAGGCGGGCCTGGTCGAGACCACCGAGTACCGCGAGCCGGGCCGGCGCGCGCGTCAGGAGTACCGGCTGACCGAGGCGGGGTACGACCTGCGTCCCGTCCTCCTCGCGCTCATGGCGTGGGGCGACCGCCACCGGCCCGGCGCCGGCGGCCCGCCCGTGGTGGTGCGCCACGACGGCTGCGGGGCACCGGTCGAGTTGGTGGCCGAGTGCGCGGCCGGTCACCGCCTCGCCCCGGACGACCGGATGCGCTCCACGCCCGGGCCGGGGGCACGGCCGGCCCCCGGCGCCTGAGCCGGCCTCAGGACGCGGCGTCGGCCACCTTCTCGATCGTCTGCGCCATCTGCTCCTCGCTGACGAAGGGGAAGAAGCCCCGGAACTGCTCGTCCTCGACGCCGCTCCAGTCGTAGACCTGGGTGACCTCGGTGCCGTTGCCCGACGGCTCCAGCTTCCAGGTCCAGGTGTGGCCCTTGACCTGCACCTCGCCGAGCTTGTCGGTGTAGCCGTCGAGGGGGTGCGCCTGCGGCGACCAGCCGATCTCGCGGTCCTGTTCGAAGGTCGTCACGGTGTTGAGCATCTGGTAGTCGCCCAGCGCGTCGTTGCGCATGTTCATGACGAACTGGTCGCCCACGCCGCTGATCGTGGCGTTGCCCTCGACGCCCTGGACCATGCCCGCGCCGTCGAACTCATGGTGGCGCGCCGGGGTGGCGAGCAGGGCGAAGATCTGGTCGGGCTTCGCGTCGACGGTCCGGGTGACGGTGACGGTGTCGCTCATGGGGCCCCTCCGTGGGTCGCTACGCCGTCCTCCTGCCCGGCGCGCCGACCCCCGAAACGGTGGGGCGCTACCGGCCGGGCGGCGCGAGCCGGTAGACCGCGCCGGCCCCGTCGTCGGTGACGTAGACGGCCCCGTCCGGGCCGGGCACCGCTGCCACCGGCCGCCCCCAGCGCGAGCCGTCCGGTGCCTGGAAGCCGCCGACGAGCGTGCGCTGGCCGCCGAGGTCGCCGTTCTGCCAGGGGTAGAAGGACACCTCGGGCGCCCGTGGCGTCTGGCGGTTCCACGAGCCGTGGACGCCGACGAGCGCGCCCTGGCCGTAGGGCGCGGGGAGCTGCGCGCCGAACGCCAGGCCCAGCGGCGCCGAGTGCGCGCCCATCGTCTGCTCGATCGGGGTCAGCGTCCCGCAGTCGAGCCTCCGGCCGTCGGGGTTGGTCTCGGCGTCGGCCACGAACGGCGGGTCCGACGGGTCCAGGGCGCTGCCGGGCACGCCGGGCTGCACGTCCGGGTCCGGGTTGCAGTACGGCCAGCCCAGGTCGCGGCCCGGGTAGAGGCGCGCGAGCTCTTCCGGCGGGTGGTCGTCGACGTAGTCGGGGATGACGCGCCCGCGGGCGGAGCCGTCGTCCTCCCCGTACGGGCGGTCGTAGGGGAAGGGGATGTTGTCGCGGTTGTTGACCGCGGACCACACCGCGCCGTCCGGGGCGACGGCCAGGCCGGTGCCGTTGCGCACGCCGCGGGCGTAGGGCTCGGCGGGTCCGCCGCCCGGCGGCACGCGCAGGATCGCCGCACGCTGCGGCGTCGACTCGCGGTCGGCGGGGGAGACGTTGCCGGTGGAGCCCACGGACACGTAGACGGCGCCGTCGGGGCCGACGGCCACGCTCTTGAGCGCGTGCGCGTAGTCCCCGCGCAGGTCGGGGCTCCGGGCGTCGGGCAGGTCCTCGACCACGGCGGTCGGGGTGCCGAGCCTCCCGTCGGCGTAGGGGTAGGAGCGCACGGCGTTGCTCTCCGCGACGTAGAGCACGTTGCCGGAGAACGCCAGACCGTGGGGCTGGGTCAGGCCGCTGATCAGCGTCGTCGTGGTCGGCCCGCCCGGTCCGGCGACGAGGCGCACGACCTCGCCCGCGCCCGGCCGGGACACGAGCAGGGCGCCGTCGGGGGCGAACGCCGCGAGGCGCGCCCCGTCCACCCGCGCCCACACCGCCAGCGACCAGCCCGCGGGCACGAGCGCCCGGCGCGGGACGTCCAGCGGCTCGGCGCCCCGGCCGGGCGGCACCGTCACGGGCGTCTCGACGAGGCCCTCGGTGGCGGCGCCGGCGGGGGCCGGCCCGTCGCCGATCGGCTCGGCCGACGCCGTCCGGTCCGGGTCCGGGGGGCCGGCGGGCGCGGGAGCCGGGGCCGCCTTCCCGCAGGCCGCGAGGAGCACGGCGGTGGCCGTCGCGACCAGGGCGTGCATCACGCGGCGCTGCGCAGGCATGGCGGCCTCTCGTCGACGGTGTCCGGGCCCGGGTCCCCACGGACCCCACCACGGCCGCTGTGACGTCGACCTCCCGGGCCCGGCGTCAGCCGCGCAGGAGGAGGCAGCTCGACGTGGCCTCGGCGACCAGGCGCCCGGCGCCGTCGACGAGCTCGGCGCGCGCGAGCGCGGTCGAGCGCCCGGAGTGCACGACGTAGCCGGTGGCGCGGCTGGTGCCGGAGTCGGCGGTGAGCCGGCGCAGGAACTTCACCGACAGGTCGAGGCTCGTGTAGCCGACACCGGCCGCGAGGGTGCTGTGCACCGCGCAGCCGGCGGCGGAGTCGAGCAGGGTCGCGTAGATGCCGCCGTGGACCGAGCCGATGGGGTTGTAGTGGTACTCGGCGGGCTCGATCGCGAACACGACGCGCCCGTGCTCCACCGACTCCACCCCCGCGCCGACCAGCGTCATGATCGGGGGCGGCGGCAGCGTCCCCTCCGCCATGGCCCGCAGGAACGACAGGCCGTCCTGCCCGGTCGCCGCGGCGGCGAGCGTCCGGGGGTCGGACCAGGTGTGGGTGCGCTCGCGTGCCGTGCCGTCCATGCCACTCCTGGGTATCGATACGGGACTCAGCGGGTCGTGAGCACCGTACCGTCCCCGTCGCGCGGCGAGGGCCCTCGGTAGGATGGATCGCTGCGAGACCGAAGGGCGGGAGACCATGAGCGGCCACTCCAAGTGGGCGACCACGAAGCACAAGAAGGCCGTGGTCGACGCCAAGCGCGGCAAGATGTTCGCCAAGCTGATCAAGAACATCGAGGTGGCCGCCCGCACGGGCGGCGGTGACCCG
Source organism: Actinomycetospora sp. (assembly GCA_029266415.1). GTDB lineage: Bacteria > Actinomycetota > Actinomycetes > Mycobacteriales > Pseudonocardiaceae > Actinomycetospora. The sequence continues at coordinate 36,802 of JAQSWW010000089.1, forward strand.
TCCGCCAACCCGACGCTCTACGACGCCATCCAGAAGGCGAAGAAGACGTCGGTGCCCAACGACAACATCGACCGCGCCGTCAAGCGCGGGTCGGGCGCGGAGGCCGGCGGGGCCGACTACCAGGCGATCACGTACGAGGGCTACGCCCCGGGCGGCGTCGCGGTGCTCGTCGAGTGCCTCACCGACAACAAGAACCGCGCCGCGGGCGAGGTCCGCACGGCCATGAACCGCAACGGCGGCGCCATGGCCGACCCGGGCTCGGTGGCCTACCTGTTCAACCGCAAGGGCGTCGTGATCGTCCCCAAGGAGCAGTCGGCGGGCGAGCTCTCCGAGGACGACCTCCTGCTCGCCGTGCTCGAGGCCGGCGCCGAGGAGGTCAACGACCTCGGCGAGAGCTTCGAGGTGCTGTGCGAGGCCACCGACCTCGTGCCGGTGCGCACCGCGCTGCAGGACGCGGGCGTCGACTACGACTCGGCCGAGGTCTCGTTCGTCCCCTCGATGAACGTCGAGGTGGACGCCGACGGCGCCCGCAAGGTCCTGCGGATCATCGACGCGCTCGAGGACTCCGACGACGTGCAGAACGTCTACGCGAACTTCGACGCGTCCGACGAGGTCATGGCCGAGGTCGGCTGACGACGGTGACGCCGGCCCCGTGCGTCGTCGCCGCCCTCACCGCGGGCGACGCCGGCGAGGCCCTGACCGTGCAGTACGCGGCGTACCTCTCCGAGGCCCGCCGCTACCGCACCACCGAGATCCCACCGCTGCGCGAGACCTTCGCCCAACTCGCCGCCGACCTGCAGGACCCCGCGGTCCGCGGGTTCGGCGCGTGGATCGGTCCCCGGCTCGTCGGGTCGGTCCGCCTGCGGGGCGAGCGCCTCGGCACGGGCGGCGGGTGCGCCGAGCTCGTGCGGTTCTCGGTGGCGCCGGACGCTCAGGGCCACGGCATCGGCCGGACGCTCCTGGAGCGGGCGCACGCCGAGCTCGCCGCGGGCGACGTCACCTGGCTGGTCGCCGGCGCGCGCAGCGAGGAGAACCTGCGGCTCTACCGCCGCGCGGGCTACGCGGAGACGGGACGGCTCGTCGACGCCGCGGGTGT